>JBBQGL010000050.1:0-23294 GCA_038323025.1 Hyphomicrobiales bacterium | reverse complement strand
GCCGCGGCCTCCTCCTATCCGCTACCCGCACAGGCCCGATTCGGCACCCTGAAAGGGGTCGTTATTGGACGCGAAAAGGGGGTCGCGGTTGGAAGCGATTTGACAACAAATGTCCAAGGTGTTCGTGAAGGTCGTTCCATGCCAACGTGGCTTCGCCTATAGCGACCGCGTAGATTCGGAAACGCCTCTCAGTGAAGAGCGGTAAAGCAACTGAGGATTTATTGCGGGGCATAGGCGGACCAATGAGCGGTGAAGAATCTCAAGAAAGTCGGCTAAAACGGATACTGCGCGGCGCCTTCAGCGGTCCCCCGACACCACTAAAGGCTATCCCGAAACGAAACGGTGAGTCTCGCGGGAATGGAGACGGATCGCGGAAGCAGTCTAAGCCGGCAACGGAACGATCGCCCAACCCCAAGTAGTTAGATAACTGACTCGACTGTGACCTGCACAACCGGCTAACTCTTTTCGCATCTTTAAGAGGCGAAGGGAGTTGGGAGAATGCGTCTATTTCCGTCGTTGTGTGTCTTTGTCGGGCTGTATTTTATGACCATTCTTCCATCGGGGGCGCAAGAGAATGGGCCGGCGATCATTCCTGAGCGAGTCCAAGAACTTGCTCTAAAGCTTGGTATTCCAGAGCGTATCGGGTTGAACTGGAACGCCGCGACCAGCGAGCAGGTAGGCCGATACATGGGCATTCTGGCTTCGGCCAATGAAGTCGCCAAAGAAATCGCTTTAAAGAACGGCCGCAAAGAAGCGTTGGATGATGATTATCGGGCCGCCTTTTCAATCCAATGCATGTGGCCACCCAACAAACCGCCAATAATCGAAGAATACTGGTCTAGTCTTTACCCAGCATATTACAGTGCAGATGTTCGCCAAAAATTACGGGAAGCAATTGGACCCGAGGCTATTAAACTGCCGGCGATGATTCAATCCAATCGAGACAAGATGATCGCGAATCCGAGTGAGTTTTTTCCGAGTACGAAAGAAGAGTATTTTAAAACCGTGTTCAACATTAAAAAAGTATTGGACAAACAGTGATGTTCTTCAGTCGATCTCCGACGATAGATCTTATCGTTGCTGCGTTGTGGTTGATGAGTGTGGCAGCGGCTTGGTGGAATTACCCCAAGCGTAAAGAGAAAGATGAAGTGGCGGAACGTGCCTTGGGCGCCGCCATTATTGGCGGCCAACTCAACGGTGTAATCACCGGTTCCTCTATAATCATGGCCGGCATCGTTGCTTTTGTTGCGTTGGGTTCAGCAAAGTTAATTCCCCCTGGATCATTTCACATTTTTTGGGCTGCCGTCTGGGCGGTCACTGCTTTAGGATTTGCTCTTTATACGCTTAGTATTCTTCCGAGCCGCGCCCCTACGGAGAACGTGGTGAGGTCATCTGGCGTTGCCACCCTCAGCGCCATGGCTCTATTTTTTAGTATGGCTGCCGGTGTTAGATTTGTATTAGCAGTCAGCGCATTTCTGTAGGCGCGACCGCACGGTTAGCGAACCCAAACGCGCTTCATTTTTTGCTTCGGCGGTTTCCTGCTTCTTGCGCCAGCGAAGGAAGCGTTTTGCAGCGTGGGAATAGTCAGGCTTAGTGAAGTTGATGATAGGTCAGGCGCTTGCCGTCGCCGCCCCTAACAGCCTCTTCTGCCCGTTCTTCGTCCGTGATTTTCCGATGGTTGTAGCGGAAATCGAACTCCGCCAAATAGCGGTGCAGGTGCTTTTCGGCGCAATGCTGGGTACACGCCGCGCATTCCGCGTTTGAAGATCGAAAAGAAGCCTTCAGCGGTATTCGTGTGAACGTCGCCGCGCACGTATTCGCCAGCCGAGTGCTTGACCGCCTCGTGTGACGCGAAATGCGCGTCGGCACCGAAATAGAGTTTGCTTTCGTCGGTGTGCAACCGGCTCTCGCGGGCGATATTGTCGAGTACGATCTTGCCGACAGTAGCTTTGTCGGCGTGGGTAACGTGCCACGTGCGGATATTGCCGCCGCGCTCGACTAGGGCAACGATGGGGCGCTTGTTCGCGCCGCCAGACTTGCCGCTCTTGGTATAGGGGCGACCCTTGCGGCTCGCAGCCAGTTTCGGCGCGGCAACCGGGCCATAATAGGTTTCATCGGCCTCAACGATCTTGCCCTCACCGCCCATCGGGGGCAGGTCAAGATTGCCGCGCCGCATCGCTTCCATGACGCGATGGTGCAGAAACCAAGCGGTATTGTACTGGCAGCCAAGGGCGCGATGCAGCTGGTGGGCAGAGAAGCCCTTCTTGCTAGACGCGCCCAGATGGAATGCAGCGGCCCACTGAGTGAGTTTGGCGTGGCTGCGCTCCATCACTGAGCCGGTCATAACGGTAAAGTCCTTGCGGCACTCCTTGGCCGCGCAGCGATACCGGCCGGGCTTCTTGGTTGCGTAATGCTTGATGCTCTTGCAGTTCGGGCACACGGGACCAGTGGGCCAGCGGGCGGTTTCAAACCAAGCCCGCGCGGCGTCTTCGTCGTGAAAGTGTGCGTCTGCGAAAATGTTCTTGGCCATCGGTAAACCCCTTCGATGGCCAGACCCTACGCTTGGTAGCGTGTGGTGTCAACTACGTAATTGGGACACTATTCCTAGCGATTGACGAGGTAGGATTTTGTTCTCATTATGTTCTCATGGTGTCGCAGGCGCTGTCCTAGACATGGCGTCATCGGTTCTCCTTCGTCCGACTGAGTGAGAATTAGGACAGCACCGTGTCGCAGCTTGGAATATCCACCATCGGCGAGGCGCATGATCTCAGCTGGCGCATCCACGTCTATTGCCGGTGGGGTAAGCGCGACGCGATGAAATCGATCCGCGAGTGCCATGCGTCGGTCGACCTCGACCTAGAGAGGCTGGTTTGGACGCGAGGACGTGCCTTTGAGATCGCTGATCTTGGCAGCCGCATGAAGTGCATCAGCTGCGGCAGCCGGCGCGTCTCCATTCTCGTGGAACCGCCGCGCGAGCGCGATCGTCAGAAGGCACCGGCGTGAGGCTCGAGGACATCGAGGACCCCGCGGTGCGTGCCGCCGCCGAACGCTTCGTCCACGACACCGGCAAGCCTCTGCACACCTGGATCATCGGCGCGCCCGACGAGCCGGTTCTTCGCCAACTCCTGGTCAGCCGGCGCTACCTCACCGAGGAGGCAGCGATCCGCACTGTTCCGTTCGACCCCGACCTTTTGGAGATCCGTTTGGCGCTGCGCAGGTTGAGCGTCGCCCAGCGGAAGGGACTGGCTTACGGCGACCCGGCCGTCATGGACGTGGCTGCCAAGATGGTCATTGAGCACTTGAGGCGGTCCGGGATCAGGCTGCAACGAGGGCAGGCGACAGGGCAGGCCACCGGACGCGCAGTAGAACGCCAGCAGCCGGTGTCGACCCAATGAACCGAGCCCTCAGAATGTTCGCACGATCGAATCGAGGCCGCGGTGATGACCGGGTGATGACCGAAGGCGGTGACATGTGGCGATTGGCCCAAGCTTACCAACGTAAATAATTGAAATTATTCTGGTAATTGGCGCACCCGGCGAGATTCGAACTCACGACCTCTGCCTTCGGAGGGCAGCGCTCTATCCAGCTGAGCTACGGGTGCATCCGGCCCAAAGGCAGTGGTTTGATAGCGCAGGCCGGGCCAGGCCACAACCGTCCAGCGATACGAACCATCAGCGTCCGGTGATCAAGCGTTAAGCCTTTGGATGCTATCGCTCCGAGGGCCATGGATAGCCTCGCCGATATCGCGCTGCGCATCGTCATCCCGGTCCTACCGACCGTGGTGGTGGTCACGCTGTGCATGATCCTCGAACGGCGCTGGCCGGCAACCTCCGTGCGTCGCGGCGACCGATGGCAGAACTTCAAGGTCTGGGCGGCTTCGCTGACCGGCCAGTTTCTGCTGACCCCGGCGCTCGGCGGATTCACCACGCTCGCCGTCAATGCGGTTGGCGGCGGCGCGATCGAGCTGCCCCATTCCGGCTGGGGACTGCTGATCGGCATCCTGGTCTACCTCGTCGCCATGGATTTCGGCGAATTTGCCTTCCATCGCGCGCAGCACGCCATCCCGGCGCTATGGGAAATGCATTCGCTCCATCACAGCGACCCGGAACTCGATGCCAGCACCACCATCCGCCATTTCTGGCTGGATCCGCTGTTGAAGACCGTCACAATCTGGCTGGCGGTCGGGCTCCTCTTCAAGGCAAGCGGGCCGATCGTCATCGTCTACATGATCTTCACGTTCTACAATTTCGTCTCGCACCTGAACGTGCCGCTCGGCTTCGGCAAGGCGTCGTGGCTCTGGAATTCGCCGCAATACCACCGCCTTCACCACGCAGCCGCGCCGGAATATTACGACTGCAACTTCGCGTCCCTGCTGCCGATCTTCGACGTACTCTTCGGCTCCTACCGCCGGCCGAAGCCCGGCGAGTTTCCGCCAACCGGCCTCTCCTCGGGAGCGATGCCGGACTCCTTCGCAGAAGTCGTGACCTGGCCGGTGCGAAGGACGAAGACCCGCCCCACCGGTGCCGGGAGGCCCAGCACCAACCTTCCCGTGGCCTGAGTCGCCTTCGCGGCAGTATCGGGGGGTCAGTTACAAGGGCGGCGGCTCGGCCGCCCGCCGCCCGCGGAAGGCCAGCGCTGAAATCGAGGCGTTTCCCCGGAGATTCTTCGCCTGATCCTTGAAGTCGGCAAAGAATCGGCGTCAGAGTTGCGCGAGCTTTTCTGCCGCCGCCCCCTGCATCAGGCCCGATGTCAAATATCACGATACGCGACGCTTCCAAGGCCGACGTTCCCGACCTGATCCGGCTTGAGACCGTGTCCTTCGAGTCCGATACGCTCTCGAAACGCAGCTTCGCGCGCCTCGTCGGCTCGGCGACTGCCGCCTGCCGGGTGGCTTTGCAGGGCGACGCGGCGGCCGCCTACTACGTCCTCCTCTTTCGCGACGGCAGCCTGGCCGCCCGCCTTTACTCCATCGCGGTCGACCCCGCCCGGCGCGGCGGCGGGCTGGCGAAGGCGCTCCTCCACGACGCCGAGGAGGCCGCGCGAAGGCGTGGCCGCACAGCGCTTCGCCTGGAGGTTCGCGAGAACAACCCGGCCGCCATCCGCCTATACGAACGATCCGGGTACCGGCCGATCGGGCGCCGCCCGGGCTACTATGCCGACGGTGCCGGCGCCGTACGCTATGAAAAGCAGCTTGGTCCCGGCGGCGACGAGGATCGAAGTCCGCGTGACTTGCCGGCACCTACTCCCTATATACAGCCCGTTCCAGGTACCCGCCTGACGACGCCGCGGAAGGCGGCTACCCATTTCCCGTCCCCTGCGGAGCGCGTCTTTCCGCTTCCCCGATGACCGAATCCTCCACCGATCCATTGCAACGACGCCCGTCGCCGGCGACGGCTTCCTGCGCCCGGTTGCCTGCGGAGTCGCTCTAGCGCCATGGCGGATTGGGTCATCCTCGTCGATACCTTGAAGGACTTCCCGAACGAGGATACGCCGCACAAGGTCATCACCACCAAGGACTACCTGGCGCGCTCGAACCTGTTTCGCGGAACGCGGCCGAAGATCATCAATCTGTCGCGCTCGTTCAACTACCAGAGCCGCGGCTATTATTGCTCGCTGCTCGCCGAGGCCCGCGGCCACCGCGTGATCCCCTCGGTCGAGACGATGGTCGACCTCGGCGCCCGCCAGCTTTACGCCCAGGCGCTGCCGGAACTCGACGACGCCCTGTCGAAGGCGCTCGCCGCAGCGGACGACAAGACCGTGCCGACGCGAATCGTGGCCTACTTCGGGACCGTCGAGGATCACCGCTTCGATCGCTTCGGGCGGCTGCTGTTCGACTGGTTCCGCTGCCCGGTCCTCGACGTAACGGTCGAGAACGGCGACCGGCCGCAGATCAAGAAACTGGCCGCCGTGCCGGTTACCAAGCTCACTCCGGCCGAGCTGAAATTCTTTCACGAGTCGCTGCACACCCACACGACCCGCGAGTGGCGCTCCAAAAAGGACCGGCCGTCGCCGCGCTATTCTTTCGCGGTTCTTTACGATCCCAACGAGAACATGCCGCCGTCGAGCTTCGCCACCCTGAAATACTGGTCGCGCATAGCCGAGAAGCAGGGGGTCGAGGTCGAGCCGATCACCCGCCGCGACCTGGCGCGGCTGGCCGAGTTTGACGCGCTCTTCATCCGCGAGACCACGTCGATCGACAATCACACCTACCGCTTCGCGCGGCGCGCGGTGCAGGAAGGAATGCCGGTCATCGACGACCCGATCTCGATGATCCGCTGCACCAACAAGATCTATCTGCACGAGCTGATGACCTCGAACGGCATAGCCGTTCCGCCGACGGTCATTCTTGGCGGAGGTGGGCAGCACGACCTGACCCGGGCCGCGGACGAACTGGGTTTCCCGATGGTCCTGAAGGTCCCCGATTCCTCCTTCAGCCGGGGCGTAAAAAAGGTCGACAATGCGGCCGAGCTGGCTGCGCTGGCGAAGGAATGGCTGGACGATACCGACCTCATCCTTGCCCAGGCCTACATGCCGACCACCTTCGACTGGCGCGTCGGTGTGCTCGGCGGCAAGCCGCTGTTCATCTGCCAATATTTGATGGCGAAGAAGCACTGGCAAATCGTCAAGCATCGGGCGAACGGCCCGCCGGTGGAAGGCGGTTCGCAGACCATGGCCCTCGGCGAGGCGCCCCCCGCCGTCGTCGACATAGGGTTGCGCGCGGCGCAGTTGATCGGCGACGGCCTCTATGGCGTCGACATCAAGGAGACGCCGGACGGCATCTTCGTGGTCGAGGTCAACGACAACCCCAACATCGAACACGGTATCGAGGACGCCGCGGAAAAGGATCAGGTGTGGGTGGAACTCACCCGCTGGTTCATCGACCGGCTGGAGGGTTGACCGCGGTCGTGGCACGCTTCGCGCGCATGCCGCCGGCAACCTGCGGTACGGTACCGCGCCAGGGCTGCCTGAATGTCCACTCCGCTGGATGACCGCCCGCCCTCGCGGTGGGGCGCGTTGCGCAACCCCGGCTATCGCCTGTTCTGGGTTGCCCGCCTGCTTGCCACTTTCTCGGCCCTGGTGGTCAGCGTCGGCGTCGGCTGGCAGGTCTACGACCTGACGCGCAATCCCTTCGACCTCGGCCTCGTCGGCCTGATCCAGTTCGCGCCGGCGCTTCTCCTCGTCCTCGTCACCGGCACGATCTCGGATCGCTACAATCGCCGGGTAGTGATCTTCGTTTGCCAGATCGTCGAGGCTGCGGTGACCGCGACGCTTCTCATCCTGACCGCGACCGGCTCCGTCACCATCGGCGCAATCTTCGCCCTCCTCGTCCGCTTCGGAATCGCGCGCGCATTCCTCGGCCCGGCAGCCCAATCGCTCATTCCCAACCTGGTCCAGCCCCACGAAATCGCCAGCGCCATCAGCTGGAGTTCCTCGTCGTGGCAGATGGCCAATATCCTCGGCCCGGTCGCGGGCGGCCTGCTCTATGGCATCGCGCCCGAAGCGGCCTATGGCGTCGCCGTCGTGCTGGTCGCGATCGCCGCCGTCCTCGTCATCCTCATCCCGCGCCCGCCGCAGAAGACTGTGCCGGAACGCCCGACATGGACGACGCTGCTGGCCGGCTTCCGCTATGTCTGGCAGGAAAAGATCGTTCTCGGCGCCATTTCGCTGGACCTGTTCGCCGTCCTCCTCGGTGGCGCCACGGCCCTGCTGCCCGCTTACGCCCGCGACATACTGGTTGTCGGCCCCTGGGGACTGGGACTGCTGCGCGGCGCTTCCGGGATGGGCGCCATCGGTGTCGCCATCTTCCTTGCAGTGCGCCCGGTGCGCGACCATGCCGGGCTCATCATGTTCGCCGGGGTCGCCGTCTTTGGCGTCTTTACCATTGTCTTCGGCGTGTCGACGGCAGTCTGGCTCTCGGTTCTGGCGCTGGCGGTCATGGGCGCCGCCGATATGGTCAGCGTCTACATCCGCGAAACCCTCATCCAGCTGTGGACGCCGGATGCCGTGCGCGGGCGCGTGAGCGCCGTCAACATGGTCTTCATCGGGGCGTCGAACGAGGTCGGCGAGTTTCGTGCCGGCACGGTCGCGGCGCTGATCGGGGTAGTGCCTGCGGTGGTAATCGGCGGCGTCGGCACCGTCGCCGTGGCGATCCTCTGGATGATCTGGTTCCCCGGCTTGCGGAAAGCCCGGCACCTGCGCGGGCGAAACTAGCCCGAACCGCCGGGCGTCATTCCTCGCCGGTCGCCGTCTTCTGGCGCGGATGAAGCGCGTCCCTGAATTCGGGGGACGATTTCCACGCCGGTTCCAACGGCGGCTCGCCGGGGCGCGGCGCATAGGGCGACGGTTCGGAGAACGTCATTTTCAGAATATAGCGTGGGCAATTGGGATAGATCGCGGCCGCCCTGATCCGCACGATCATCTGCGCCCCGACGGTGTGAGCCATCAGCGGATCCTCGCGACTGAACGTCGCGGTGCCGTGAACGACCAGGCGGCGCGGCGCGGTAAAATCGATGAACAGCAGTCCGACCAGCCGGTTCACCGCCACGTTGCCGAGGCTGATGAACATGCCGTTGCCGTCGTGGTCGGGATAGGCCAACTCGGACGGCCCGACGACGCGCACGAACCCGGGCATACCGCCCTTGTGGGAAACGTTGGGCTGTCCGGCGCCGTCCGCGGTCGCCAGGAAAAAGAGCGGCACGGCTTCGATGAACCGGCGATCGCGTTCGGTGAATTCTGCCCGGAGATTGCGCTCTTCCAACCGGTCGGCGATCCGCCGGCTGTCGAATTCGTCCTGCAGCCGCCGATTGCCGTCATGGTAGAGGGCAGATGCCATGCCGCCTCGCTCCGGTCCGCCTCGAAGCTAGCATGCCCAAAGACCGCCCACAGGGCGAGATAGTCGCAAATCCTCTCCCGCCCGTTTACCCCCGCGAAATCCTGACCGTGTAGGAAAAGGCCGGAATCCCGGCATTGGGGACGAGAGGACGGTCCATGAACCAAGCGGCCCTCATACCGGCGCTGGACATACAGGGTCTCTGCAAGACCTTCGACCGGCCGGCCGTTGATCACCTGGACCTCAGAATCCTTGCCGGCGAGTTCTATGCCCTCGTCGGCCCGAACGGGGCCGGCAAGACGACGACGCTGCGCATGGTGTCGGGCCTGCTGAAGCCCGAGTCGGGCTCGATCGCCATCTTCGGCGTCGATGCCTTGACCCACCCGGCGGAGGCCAAACGCCAGCTGGCGTGGGTCTCCGACGAGCCCATGATCTACGACAAGCTCACACCGTTCGAATACCTGGAATTCATCGCCGGCCTGTGGAGCATCGAACCCGGGACTGCCGAGGCCAACGCGCGCGAACTCATCGACTGGCTCGGGCTCGCGCCCTTTGCCGACCAGCGCTGCGAGGGCTTTTCACGCGGGATGCGCCAGAAGGTAGCGCTCGCCGGCGCTCTCGTCCACGACCCCCGCCTCATCATCCTCGACGAACCGCTGACCGGCCTCGACGCCGGGACGGCCCGGCAGGTGAAGGAAGTTCTGCTGGCGCGCGTCCGCAACGGCTGCACGGTGGTGCTGACCACCCACATCATGGAAGTCGCCGAACGCATGGCCGGGCGCATCGGGGTGATCGATCGCGGCCATCTCATCGCCGAGGGGACGCTTGACGAGCTTCGCCTGAAGGCCGGGCGCGGCACCAGCCTCGAGGACGTGTTCCTTTCCCTGATCGCCGACGAGAGTCCCGCCACGTGAGCACGTCGGCCTCGGCGCCCTGGCTGGCGCGGCACGAATTGCGAGTCGCCTGGCGCGAATGGGCGAGCATGATGACGGCGGGGCACAAACGGCGCCTGTCGACCGTGATCATCGCCATGGTCATATTCGCCATGGTCCTGCATTTCCCGGCCTACATCATGGTCGGCCAGTTCGCGACGCCCGGCATGGTCCCGAACACAGCGACGCTCATCACCATCACCGGCAGCCTGCTCCTCTATTTCTGCCTCATGCTGTCGCAGGCAATGGAGCAGGTGACCCGCGCCTTTTACGCGCGCCACGACCTCGACCTGATCCTGTCGTCGCCGGTTTCGGCGCGTCGTGTGTTCTCCGTGCGCATCCTCTCCATCGCCCTTTCGGTGACGGCGATGGCGATCTTCCTGGCGGCGCCGTTCATAAACTCGCTCGCCTTCGACGGCGGGCCGAGCTGGCTCGCCGGCTATGGGGTAGCCACGGCGCTCGGCGGCATCGCATCGGCGCTGGCCGTCGGCCTCACTGTCGGGCTCTTCCGCCTGCTCGGCCCCCGGCGGACGCGTCTGGCGGCGCAGGTGGTTGCGGCGATAATCGGCGCGGCCACGGTCATCGGAATTCAGGTCACGGCGATCCTTCGTTACGGTTCATTGTCGCGCCCGGGTGCGTTGCTCACCGGGCCGCTCCTCGACGCGGCGCCGGGACCGGACAGCCCGATCTGGCTGCCGGCGCGGGCGATCACCGGCGATCTTGGCGCGCTCGCTGTCGTGGTTTTCGTGGGCCTGCTGTTTCTCGGCGGCTCCATGGCCATCTTCTCCGGCCGCTTCGGCGAGCATTCGGTGGCGGCCGCTTCGTCAGTCGCCGGGACGCCGCGCCGACGCCGGCGCATCCGGCGTTTCGTCCGTTTGCCGCCACCGGCGGCCCTTCGCCGCAAGGAATGGGCCCTTCTCCGTCGCGATCCCTGGCTGGCGTCGCAGACCCTTACCCAGCTCCTTTATCTCCTGCCGCCGGCGCTGCTCCTGTCGCGCAACTTCAGCACCGCGGCGGGCTCGGCGACCATGGTGGTGCTTGTCCTCGTCACCGTGTCGGGCCAGCTTGCCGGCGGCCTGGCGTGGCTGACAATTTCCGGCGAGGACGCGCCGGATCTCGTCGCCAGCGCGCCGGTCGCACCGGGAAGCGTCCAGCGCGCGAAGGTCGAAGCGGTAATGGGCGCGGTGGCGATGATCTTCGCGCCGATCCTGCTCATCGTCGCATTTCTCTCGCCTACCGCCGCCTATATCGCCGCCGTGGGCGTGGCACTTGCCACGATCTCTTCGATCCGCATTCAGCTCTGGTTCCGCAGTCAGGCCAAGCGCAGCCAGTTCCGGCGGCGCCAGACATCTTCGCGCATCGCCACCTTCGCGGAGGCCTTCTCCTCGTTCGCCTGGGCGGGCGCGGCCGGATTGGCAGTTTCCGGCGCCTGGACATCGATCATCGCAGCCGCGTTCGCGCTTTTCGTGCTGGGCGGAGCCTGGGCGGTCAGCCCGCGGAAGGCCGTCGCCGCGTTCGGCTGAGAGCTATCGCCCCGCCAGCGTCGCGAGCGCCTGAATCACGGCCTCGGCTACATCCGCGACCGGCGGCTCGATCGAGACCGTGACCGCGCGCTCGTCGGGCGCCGGCCTTTCCAGGGTGGCGAGCTGGCTCTGCAACAGGCTCGGCGGCATGAAGTGTCCCTTCCGCGTTGCTAAACGCTTCGCCAACGTCGCCGGCGATCCATCGAGCAACACGAACGCCAGCGGACGGCCCGACGCAGCGTTGAGCCGATCGCGGTAGACCCGCTTCAGCGCGGAACAGGCAACAATGACGCCGTTCGGCCGCGCCTTGAGCGCGGCCCCGATGGCGTCCAGCCACGGCCAGCGATCGGCATCCACCAGCGGAACCCCGGAGGCCATTTTCGCGACATTGGCTTCCGGATGGAGATGGTCGCCATCGAGGAATGGCACGCCCAAGCGTTTCGCCAGGGCTTCGCCGACCACGGTCTTGCCGCTCCCCGACACCCCCATGAGGACGACGGCAAGCGACTGCAGGATCTGGTGATTCGGCAAGGAAGCGGCGGGCACGCCCGGAGCTTAGCCGAGATTCGTGCGCCGGGCACTTGCCTCCGACGGCGCGTGACGATACTTAAGCGTATGCTTAACCAACAGACGCCGCTCGATCTGATGTTCCACGCGCTGGCCGATCCGGGCCGCCGGGTGATGGTGGAACGCCTTTCCCGCGGCCCCGCTTCGGTCAGCGAACTGGCGCGGCCGCTGGCCATGTCGCTCCCCGCCGTCGTGCAGCACCTTCAGGTCCTCGAGGCGAGCGGGCTGGTGCGCTCGGAGAAGACCGGGCGGGTTCGGACCTGCCGCCTCGACCGCACGGCCCTCTCGACGGCGGAGCGCTGGATCAACGATCGACGGAGCGCGTGGGAAAGCGCGCTTGACCGGCTCGGCAAATTTCTCGTGGAAGATGAAAAGGACAGGAGCTCGAAATGACCAAGCGATCCGTCACCCACGTCACCTTCATTCTGGAGCGGGTCTATCCGGTGGCGCCGGAGCGCGTCTTCAACGCCTTCGCCGACCCCACAGCCAAGGCAAAGTGGTTCGGCGGGCCGCCGGAATGGGGGCCGGGCAAGCAGTCGATGGATTTTCGCGTCGGCGGGCGCGAGACCAGCGTCGGTGGGCCGAAAGGCGGTCCGCTGATCTCCTTCCGCGCGATCTACCTCAACATCGTCCCGAACGAGCGCATCATCTACGCCTACGACATGGACTTCGACGGCAAGCCGATCTCCGCGTCGCTGGCCACGATCGAGATCGCAACCGAAGGCTCGGGCACGCGCCTGAAGGTCACCGAGCAGGGTGCCTATCTCGACGGCTACGACGACGCCGGGCAGCGCGAGCACGGCACGCGCGAGCTCCTCGAAAAGCTCGGCGCCTCGCTCGCCTGACCTCAGCACAATCCGGACAGAAGGAACCGTCGCCATGGGCAAGCTCGTGCTCTGCGATCTGATCAGCCTCGATGGCTTCATCGAAGCGCCAAACCGCGAATTCGTGCCGCCGAAGAATTCGCCCGATCTGCACCGCCTTTTCATCCGCCCCAACCTTGAGCGCGGCGGCATCAACATCTACGGCCGCGTCACCTATGAATTCATGGCGGCCTACTGGACATCGCCGCAGGCCGAGGGGCAGGAGGCCGCAAAGCTGACCGCGATGCCGAAAGTGGTCTACTCGAAGACGTTGCAAGCGGCATCGTGGGCGAACACGACGATCCTCCGGGGCGAGGATCTGCGCGCCGATGTCGCGAGGCTGAAGGCACAGACCGACAAGGATTTGATGATCTACGGCAGCGCCGGACTCGGCAACGCGTTCCTGCACGAAGGCCTGGTTGACGAGTTCCGCATCCTCGTCAATCCGATCGTGCTCGGCGCCGGCACGCCGCTTTTCCAGGGCGGGTACGGGCGGTTCAAGCTGAAGCTGATCGGTGCGCAGCCCTTCGATTCCGGCAGTGTGCTACTCAGCTATGAGCCAGACCGTTCGTAGGTCGGGATCGGGCGAAGCGAGGGAGCCGGTGGCGTGACGACAGCGGCGGTCGAAAACACGAAGGCGACCCGCCGCGCATGGATCGGGCTGGCGGTGCTCATCCTGCCCTGCCTGATCTATTCGATGGACCTCACCGTCCTCAACCTCGCGGTGCCGCACCTCAGCGAGGCGCTGCAGGCCGGGGCGGTACAGCTTCTGTGGATCATCGACATCTACGGCTTTCTCGTCGCCGGATGCCTGGCGACGATGGGGACGCTCGGCGACCGGATCGGGCGGCGGAAGCTCCTGCTGATCGGGGCGGCGGCCTTCGCCGGCGCGTCGCTTCTTGCCGCCTTCGCGCCGAACGCCGACCTTCTCGTCGGTGCCCGCGCCCTCCTGGGTGTCGCCGGCGCGACCATCGCCCCGTCGACGCTTGCACTCATCCGCAACATGTTCCGCGACGACGGCGAGCGGACGTTCGCGATCGGCGCGTGGGGAACCAGCTATGCCGTCGGCGGCACGATCGGCCCGGTGCTCGGCGGCCTGCTCCTCGAATATTTCTGGTGGGGATCGGTATTCCTGCTGGCGGTCCCGGCCATGGCCGTCGTTCTCGTCCTCGGACCGCGGCTCATCCCGGAATACAGGTCGCCCGGCGCGGGACGGCTCGACATCGCCAGCGCCGCGCTTTCGCTGACCGCCGTCCTCGGGGTGGTCTACGGGCTGAAGGAGATCGCGCAGAACGGCATCACAGCGTTGCCGGTACTGGCGATAGTCGCCGGGATCGCCGTCGGCGCGGTTTTCGTGAACCGGCAGCGCCGGCTGCCCGACCCCTTCATCGACCTGGCGCTATTCCGGAAGCCCGCCTTCAACGCCGCGCTCGCCACCAACATTTTCGGCCTGTTCGTGGTCTTCGGCTCGTTCCTCTTCACCGCCCAGTACCTGCAGCTGATGCTCGGCCTGACGCCGCTCAAGGCCGCGCTCTGGATGCTGCCTGCCTCCGTGACGACCATCATCGGCTCGATGTCGGCGCCGCTGATCGTCCGCCTTGTGCGCCCGGCCGTCGTCGTCGCCGGCGGGCTCGGCCTCTGCGGCCTCGGTTTCCTCATCCTCACGCAAGTCGACGGCAGCCTGCCGCTTCTCATCACCGGCGTGCTCATATCCTCGATTGGCCTCGGACCGGTCTTCATCCTGACCACCGACCTGATCGTCGGCTCGGCGCCGCCGGAACGCGCCGGTTCTGCGGCGGCAATTTCCGAGACAGGCGCGGAATTCGGGGGCGTTTTCGACATCGCCGTGCTGGGGAGCATTGGCATGGCCGTCTATCGCGGCGGGATCGCCGACCGCATCCCGCCGGACGTGCCCGCCGCCGCAGCCAGAGCGGCGCGGGATACGTTCGGCGGCGCCACCGCGGCCGCGGGCGACCTCCCGGGCCCGACCGGCGATGCGCTGCTGACAGCGGCGCGGGATGCATTTGCTTCGGGATACGTCGCCGTTGCGGCGATCAGCGCGCTGCTCGCACTCACGCTCGCGGTGATCGCGGCGTTCTTCTTCCGGAAGCAGGCGGCGCCGGCTTGAGGTCCGCCTGACGGCCTAGCGAATCCTTGACGTATCGCGCTCGATCACCGTGTACTCGGCATCGACGATCCCGGCCGCCTGATATTCGTCGCGGCGATTGCGATCGGCGGCGGCCTGAAGCTTGCGGAGCCGCCAGTTGCCGATAAGCAGGACGACGGCCACCACCGGGACGAGGACCAAGGCCAAGCCAAGCGCCAGAACGATCAGCGCCAATCCGGCCGCGGCCGCTACGACGAGGCCGACCACACCCCGCCAACCCATGCTGCCAAGGCGCAGCTGCCTGTACTGGACCATGCCAAACATGTGGAGCGCGCCAGGCCCGGACGCAAGGGGACCCGCGGGACCGGTCAAACGTCCAGGTTAGCCACGCTCAAGGCGTTGGTCTGGATGAAGTCGCGCCGCGGTTCGACCTCGTCGCCCATGAGGCGGCCGAAGAGGTCGTCGGCCTCGTCGGCCTCGCGCACCTTGACCTGGAGGAGCGTCCGGGCTTCGGGATCGAGGGTGGTCTCCCAGAGCTGCTCGGAGTTCATCTCGCCGAGGCCTTTGTAGCGCTGAAGGCTCAGGCCCTTCCGTCCCGTCAGCAGCACCGCGTTGAGCAGGTCGCGCGGGCCGTGGATCACCGTCTCGTCGTCCTTGCGGACGAGCTTGCAGAACCTGCCGTAGATTTCCTGCAGGTGCGGGGCGTGCTGGTTGAGCTTGCGCGCATCGGCCGAGTCGAGGAGCGCGGGATCGATAATCGCGACTTCCTTGACGCCGCGCTTCTCGCGCTCGAAGCGGAATCCGGTCTCGGGCGAGAAATGCCCGGCCCACCCGGTCTCCCCCTCATCGGCGAGGCGATCGAGGCGCCTGGCGACGTAGCTGGCCGCAGCCTCCGCCTGCTCGACCTCGGAAAGAATCGGCGGGTTGAGCGCCCCGGCGATCGCGACCTGCTCGACCACGGTGCGGTCATAGCGCGGGTGGATACCGGCAAGGATGTGGACGATCTGCCGGGCTTCCTCGACGATCGCCTCAAGGTCGCGGCCAGCGCGCTCGTCGCCGCGCGGCAGGCGTAGCGACGTGCCCTCGAGGCCGGTCCCGACGAGGTAGTCGTCGAGCGCGCGCTCGTTCTTCAGGTACTGCTCGGACGACCCGCGCTTCACCTTGTAGAGCGGCGGCTGGGCTATGTAGATGTGGCCGTTGTCGATCAGCTCGCGCATCTGCCGATAGAAGAAGGTGAGCAGCAGGGTGCGAATATGGGCGCCGTCGACATCGGCGTCGGTCATGATGATGATCTTGTGATAGCGGAGCTTGGCGAGGTCGAACTCGTCGGTGCCGACGCTGGTGCCGAGCGCGGTGATGAGCGTGCCGATCTGCTCGGACGAGATCATCTTATCGAAGCGGGCGCGCTCGACGTTGAGTATCTTGCCGCGGAGCGGCAGCACCGCCTGGTTCTCCCGGTTGCGTCCCTGCTTGGCGGAACCGCCGGCCGAGTCGCCCTCGACGATGAAGATTTCCGCCTTCGATGGGTCGCGCTCCTGGCAGTCGGCGAGCTTGCCAGGGAGCGAGGCCATGTCGAGGGCGCCCTTCCGCCGGGTCAGCTCGCGCGCCTTCCGCGCCGCTTCGCGCGCGGCGGCGGCCTCCACGACCTTGTTGACGATGATCTTGGCTTCGGCGGGGTGTTCCTCGAACCAGGTGCCGAGCCCGTCATTGACGAGGTTCTCGACCACCGGGCGCACTTCCGAGGAGACCAGCTTGTCCTTGGTCTGCGACGAGAATTTCGGATCGGGGACCTTGACCGAGAGGACGGCGGTCAGCCCCTCGCGGCAATCGTCGCCGGTCAGCGAGACCTTCTCCTTCTTCGAGATACCCTGCTTGTCGGCATAGCCGGTGACCTGGCGCGTCAGCGCGCCGCGAAAGCCGGCGAGATGGGTGCCGCCGTCGCGCTGCGGGATGTTGTTGGTGAAGCAGAGCGTGTTCTCGTGGTAGCTGTCGTTCCACCACATCGCGACCTCGACCGTGATGCCGTCGCGCTCGGAGCGGATCATGATCGGGTTCGGGATGAGCGGGTGCTTGGCGCGATCGAGATAGCGGACGAATTCCTCGAGACCGCCCTCGTACATCATCGTGTCGGTCTTGGTCTCGACGCCGCGCTTGTCGGTCAGCACGATCTTCACGCCCGAATTCAGGAACGCCAGCTCGCGCAGGCGATGCTCGAGGGTGCCGTAGTCGAACTCGATGTGGGTGAAGGTCTCCGGCGAGGGCGTGAACGTCACTTCCGTACCGTTACGGCCTTCCCAGGGTCCGACCACCTGCAGGGGCGCATCGGGCACGCCGTGGGTGAAGGTCATCTCGTGGATCTGGCCGTCGCGCCAGATGCGCAGCTTCAGCTTGCTCGACAGGGCGTTGACCACCGAGACGCCGACGCCATGCAGGCCGCCGGAAACCTTGTAGGAGTTCTGGTCGAATTTTCCGCCGGCGTGGAGCTGGGTCATGATGACCTCGGCTGCCGACACCCCCTCGCCCTTGTGGATGCCCGTGGGGATGCCGCGGCCGTTGTCCCACACCGTGCAGGAGCCGTCGGCGTTGAGCGTGACGGTGACGGCATCGGCGTGGCCTGCAAGCGCCTCGTCGACGCCGTTGTCGACGACCTCATAGACCATGTGGTGCAGGCCGGAGCCGTCATCGGTGTCGCCGATATACATGCCCGGGCGCTTGCGCACGGCATCGAGGCCCTTCAGGACCTTGATCGACTCGGCACCATACTCGCCGCCTTCCGGGACGATGGGCTTGGTTTCGTTCATGTATTTCCGCTGTCTTAAGGGGCCCGGCGAGGGAGGGTGGCAATGCCCATCGGGCCAAGCCCGAATCCCGCCGAAAAAGACCCCAGAATCACCTGAGCAGATATAGCACTTCGGCAGGCAAATTTCATCTGCCGTTCAAGAATTTAGGCCGATTTTGTGCGCTGCACAATCAGGCGGTTTGCGACACTCTGCCGTCGCGCACTTCGAGTACCTGCACGGCAGCGCCGAGCGGGGCGAATACATCGGTGTCGGTGCCGGTCATGAAGGTCTGCGCCCCGAGCTCGGCGAGAACCCCGAAAAGCGCCATGCGACGGGTCTCGTCGAGATGCGCAGCGATCTCGTCGAGGAGGAGGATCGGGGTTTCGCCGGTCACCTGGGTCACCAGCCGGGCCTGGGAAAGCACGAGACCGATGAGGAGAGCTTTCTGCTCGCCGGTTGAACAGGTTTCCGCGGCCGCCTGCTTCGGCCCATGACGGACGCGGAGATCGGAGAGATGCGGGCCGACGAGCGTTCGGCCGGCCGCGGCATCACGCGAGCGCTGCTCGCGGAGGATTGCCCGGTAGCCGTCTTCCACCGCCACGCCGCTTTGACGATCGAGTTCGGCTTCGAGTGTCCCGGACAGGGCGATCTCCGCCGCAGGAAACGGCGACCCGCCGTTCTGCGGGATCAGTGCCGTGGTGAGGCTTGCCCATTCCCGTCGGGCCGCGGCAATAGCGGTGCCGAGCTCGGCCATCTCGCGCTCGATGGCGCCGAGCCAGACTCCGTTGGGCGCGGGCTCGGAGAGCAGGCGGTTGCGACCGCGCATCGCTTTCTCGAAGGCGTTGAAGCGGGAGCCGTGGGTGCGATCGATCGCGAGCACGGCGCGATCGAGAAAGCGCCGGCGATCGGAAGCGGGGCCGGTGAAAAGGCCATCCATCGACGGCGTCAGCCAGGCGACCCGAAGGTGTTCGAGCAGCGCATCCGAGGACCGCGCCGGCGCGTGGTTGACCCGCACGCGGCGCTGACTCTCGGGCCCATCCAGGGTCATCCCGAGACCGGTGCCGAGTTCCACGGTCCCGGCCCCGTTGACCACGGTCGCCGCCACCGCCCACGAGCCGTCGCCGGGCCTTCGGCCGACGTCGCCGAGATCGGCGCGGCGCAGGCCGCGGCCGGGGGACAGAAACGAGATGGCCTCGAGCAGATTGGTCTTGCCGGCACCGTTCGGCCCGACGAGGACGACCGAGCGCTCGTCCAGCGTCAAGGCGAGCGATGCGTAGTTCCGGTAGCCGGTCAGCTTCAGCGCCGCAAGGGACGCGCTGCCGCTCATGGCAGAGCCGCCCGACTGGCTGGCGGCAGCCACAGGACCACGACGGCCGGCACCAGGATCACGACCATCGCAATGCCCGCGGCGACCAGGCCCCGATAAAGGAACGGCGCGACCAGGGCGGTGGCGGAGGCCATGATCGCGGTGAGGAAAAGGCCGACCAGCGCCGCGGCACGGGCGTCGTTGTCGCCCGCCGCCGCGATCGCCGCTACGTAGCCCGGCGGCCCGCGCAGACCCATGCCTACGTTCATCGGTACCCAGAAAAGGAGGAGCCACAGCGGCTCGATGCCGCCGGCAAGCCCATACGCAAGGATGCCGACCCCGCTCGCCAGCATCAGCCCCGTGCCGGCGCGAACGGCAAGCTCGCTGCCGAGACGCGCGGCGATCAAGCCGGAAAGGTTCGCAACCAGGATGAACGTGCCGACGCCGACGACCTGGAGGATGACGAAGTCGGCGATGGCGCCGGCCATGTGGTCGACGATGACGACCCGGGCGGCGAAGACAAAGGTGACAAGTCCACCGAGGGAGAGCGCATAGCTCAGCGCATGGCGCAGGTAGCCGGCCGAAACGAAGAGCCGGCCGTAGGTTTCCTTTCCCGGACCGGCGGCGCTTCGGCCCGCGGGAAGGAGGTTGGGGCTCGCCACTAGAAGGATGAGGAAGGCCGCTGCAGCCGCGCCGGTGACCAGGAAGGCCGCGGCCCAGCCGAACCATCCCGCCAGCCAGGCACCGGCAATGGGCGCCAGCGCCGGCACGAGCGACTGGACGCTGCCGAGCAGGCCGATGACGCGGACCGCCCGGCGGTCGTCGAAAAGCGAGCGAACCATCCCGGGCGCGACGACGCCGGGGCCGCTTGATGCGGCGCCTTGCAGAAGGCGAAGCGTGACCAGCATCCAGATATCGCCGGCGGCGGCGCAGGCCAGCGAGACCGCCGCGAAGGCGGCCAACGAGGCCACGAAGATCAGGCGGCGATCGAAATGGTCCGCGATGCGGCCTGCGAGGACCAGTCCCACTGCGTTGCCGGCGACGTAGGCGGCGAGCACCAGCTGTGCCGTTGCCGTGGTTCCGCCGAGGGCGGCGGGGAGCGTCGGAACGGCCGGCAGCACCAAGTCGATGGCGACGCCGACCAGCATGGTCCCGAACGCCAGCACAGCAACGCTGGCGCCGGCCCGGCGCGGCGTGTTCCGGCCCTTGGGAGACAGCGGAATCGGCATGGACGAGCTTGTAGCGCGGGTTGCCGCGACAAGCGAAATCGGGGGAAATTGTGCGGCGGCGCCTCGTCTTTGCGAGCGCTGCCCGGCTGGCTTATGGTCGCCGGCGCCACCTAGAAGATCCGAGGTCATGATGAACTTCCAGAAACGCGGCGAAGTGCCGGTCAGGTCATTCGCCGAGAAGCTCGATCTGCTGGCGGAGGTTGCGGTGCGGGTCGGGCTTGGTCTGAAGCACGGGCAGGAACTGGTGATGACGGCGCCGATCGAGGCGCTGCCCCTTGTCCGGCTGATCACCCGGCACGCCTACGCCGCCGGTGCGCCGCTGGTGACGACGCTCTTCTCCGACGAGGAATCGACGCTGCTCCGCTTCCGCCACGCCCCCGACGACGCCTTCGACAAGGCAACCGGGTGGCTGTTCGACGGCATGGCGGCAGCGTTCAAGGCGGGCGGCGCGCGGCTGGCCATCGTTGGCGAGAATCCGGGACTTCTCTCCGGCGAGAACCCGGACAAAGTGGCGCGCGCCAATCGGGCGCGCTCGCAGGCCTACGTGCCAGCGCTCCAACTGATCGCCGGCTTCGACATCAACTGGACCATCGCCTCGTTCGCTACCGGCTCGTGGGCAAAGGCCGTCTTTCCGAGCGATCCGGAGGAGATCGCGGTAGCGCGCCTCTGGCACGCCATCTTCGCCGCTTCACGCATCGAGACCACCGACCCGATCGCCGACTGGCAGGCGCATAACCGCGACCTGCGTACGCGCTCGGACTATCTCAACGAGCGCAACTACGCGGCGCTCCGCTTTCGCGGGCCGGGCACGGACCTCACCGTCGGCCTCGCCGACGATCACACCTGGGCAGGTGGCGCGACGACGGCCAAGAACGGCATCGTCTGCAATCCCAATATCCCTTCCGAAGAGGTCTTCACCACGCCGCACAGGGACCGGGTCGAGGGCCGTGTCACCAGCACCAAGCCGCTCTCCTATCAGGGCACGATGATCGAGGAGATTTCCGTCCGCTTCGCCGGCGGGCGCATCGTCGAGGCCAACGCCAGGACCGGTGCAGAGGTACTGAACAAGGTCATCGATACCGACGAAGGCGCGCGCCGGCTCGGCGAGGTGGCACTGGTGCCGCACTCCTCGCCGATCGCCGCCAGCAACCTTCTCTTCTACAACACGCTCTTCGATGAGAATGCCGCCAGCCACATCGCGCTCGGCCAGGCCTATGCCAAGTGCATCAAGAACGGCGGTACCCTGAGCGAGGCGGAGCTCGCGGCCCGGGGCGCGAACAAGAGCCTCATCCACATCGACTGGATGATCGGCTCGGCGAGTATCGACGTCGACGGCGTGCGTGCGGACGGGGTTGCCGAGCCGCTGATGCGCCAGGGAGAGTGGGCGTACTAGTTCAGTTCGGCGCCGATTGCGTGGAGGCGGGCGCCCTCCGCGGCAAGCCAGGCGCGGGCCTGCCGCGTGTTCGGGCAAAGGCCCTCGACGATCCGCCAGAAACGGCGGGAATGGTTCATTTCGCGGAGATGCGCCACCTCATGGGCGGCGAGGTAATCGAGCACGTAAGGCGGAGCCATGACGAGCCGCCACGAGAAGGATAGCCGCCCGGTCGCCGTGCACGAGCCCCACCGGCTGGTCTGGTCGCGGAGCCGAATGGCGGTCGCCGTAACGCCGATGGCGGCGGCGTGGCGCTGGACCAGCGGCTCCAGATCGCGGCGCGCCTCGCGCTTCAGGAAGTCGATCACCCGGCGGCGCAGATGGGCGGCATCGCCGGAGACGGCGAGGAGCGGCCCGTCGTCGCCCGCTTCGACCGACACGGTGCCGCGCCTGCCAGGCCGGTGATCGACGCGGTGCGGAATGCCGCGGAGCGGCACGGCGACGCCATGCACGATCGGCTTGCCGCGCGGCAGCTTATCCATCTCGCGGACAAGCCAGCCTGCATGGCGGTCAAGGAAACTGCGCGCCTGTCGCAGCGATCCGCGCATCGGCATCGTGAGTACGGGGGCGCCCGTCGCGCTCTTCAGCCGGAGCGTATAGTTGCGCGCGCCGGGATGACGGCGAAGCGTGACGGCGACGATGCCGGATTCGGTCGCAATCTCGAACTGGTCGGTCGGCGGCTTTCGCGAGAAGAGCGACATAGGCAAAGGCACTTTCGAATCAGTCGCCGCATGATGCCACGACTTCTACTCATGCGGAGAGCTACGGAACGTCGCGCGTTTGCTTTCCGTCGGCGTGTTGCCGAAACGCAAGCGGCGGAGCCGAGGCTCCGCCGCCGACGAGACGCAGTTGATATCCGACTACAGGTCGATTGTCTTGCCGCTCCGGCGGCGGTCGTTCCGCTCGCGGGTGAAGCGGTCGAACTCTTCCTGATCGCGCGCCCGACGAAGATTGCGGACGAATGCATCGAACTCGCGCCGTTCCTCGTCCAGCTTGCGGCGCTCTTCGTCGAGCCGCCGCATCTCGCGTTCACGATAGTCGTCGAACGCGCTGTTGCCGGTGCCGTTGCGCGAGTAGCCGGCCGGGCCGCAGCCCCAGCCGCCGCGTTGCCACTCCTGGCGCATTCCGTCGAACTGCCGGCGGAACCCGTAGGCATGGCCGCCCCACAGAGTGTAGGCGAGCATAATCAGGCCGAGGGGCCAGAAGAGCATGAAGCCAAGGATCGTCAGAAGGATCGAGACCGGCGAGAAAGCCGGACGGATCGCATATGAGTGAACCATTTCCTTCCCCTATATCGTACGTAACAAATTGGACGTGGGAATGAGGGGAGGCGGTTTCAAGAAAAACACGACATGGCGATGTCCGATTTTCCGCGGACGCCCATATCGGACCGGCGGCAAACGACCGGAAATCAAGCGTTATGAAGGGGTTGGAGAAGAACGGCGCGAGTGCGGCGAAGCGACCGGTTTGGCGGATGAGGCCTTGCGCGCCCCTACCCTTGCGGCGGCGGCACGAGTCTTACGTACGGAGCCGTTCGTCAGCGCGGGCGTAACGGCCGGCGCGGCGTGAGTGGCGATGAAATCTGCTATCCGCGGGGCGATCTCGGAACGGAAACGCGAGCCGTTGAACACGCCATAATGGCCGACGCCGCGCTGCAGGTAATGCACCCTGCGGTCGGCGGGTATGCCGGTACATATGCGTTGCGCGGCCTCGGTCTGGCCAACC
>JBBQGL010000049.1:0-23691 GCA_038323025.1 Hyphomicrobiales bacterium | reverse complement strand
CTACATCCCCGAGGAAGGCCGCGGCACGCTCTGCCTCTCCAGCCAGGTCGGCTGCACCCTGTCCTGTACCTTCTGCCACACCGGCACCCAGAAGCTCGTCCGCAACCTGACCGCGGAGGAGATCGTCGGCCAGATCCTGCTCGCCCGCGACCGTCTCGGCGACTATGGCGGCGAGACCGGCGCCGGCGCGAGCCGCAAGCCGGATGGCGAGGCCGCCGGAGTGCCATCGACCGGCAGGCTCGTCTCCAACATCGTCATGATGGGCATGGGCGAGCCGCTCTACAATTTCGACAACGTCAAGGATGCGTTGCTGATCGCCGCCGACGGCGAGGGCATCGCGCTGTCCCGGCGCCGCATCACCCTGTCCACCTCCGGGGTCGTGCCGATGATCGAGCGCGCCGGCGACGAGATCGGCGTGATGCTGGCGATCTCGCTCCACGCGGTGCGCGACGAGTTGCGCGACCGGCTGGTGCCGCTCAACAAGAAGTATCCGATTGCCGAACTGCTCGCGGCCTGTCGCGCCTATCCCGGCCTTTCCAACGCCCGCCGCATCACCTTCGAGTATGTGATGCTGAAGGGCGTCAACGACTCGCTTGCCGACGCCCGCGAACTGGTGCGGCTCCTCGCCGGAATCCGGGCGAAGATCAACCTCATCCCGTTCAACCCGTGGCCCGGCAACAGCTTCGAGTGTTCCGACTGGGAGACGATCGAGCGCTTCGCCGACGTGGTCAACCGCGCCGGCTATGCCTCTCCGATCCGGACGCCCCGCGGCCGCGACATCCTTGCCGCCTGTGGCCAGCTGAAGAGCGAGAGCGAACGCCTGCGCATCCGCGAGCGGATGGCGCTGGAAGCGATGATCCCGAGCGCCGCGGACTAGGGCCGCGTGCCGGGCCTCCCCCGCTACCTTCTGATGCCGGTCGGCTACGTCGCCGGCTGCATCGCCGCCGCTTTTGTGATCGTGTTCGCCATCGGCGGCCTGGAGAGCTTCCCCGGCGAGACGGCGCCGCACCTCGCCACGCAACTGGTCATCGCCATTGCCGCCTACACCGCCGCCTTCGCCTTCCTGCCCATGGTGATCGCGGCCATTGTCGTCGAGATCTCCGGCTGGCATTCGCTCCCCATCTGGCTGGCTATCGGCGCCCTGATCGGGCTGTTAGCGCTCGCCACCATCGGGCGGTTCATGCCCGGCATCTCGGTTGAGCGGCCATGGCTGTTCTTCGCTTCCGGAATGGTCCTCGGGCTGGTCTATTGGGCGATCGCGGGAAGGCTTGGGGGCAAGGGCGGGGAGTTGAACTGAACTCGCGCCTCGGCCTCACCGGACCCCGCCGCCACGCGAACCGGAGTCTTAAGCTGACCTATGGGATCGACCGGCGTTCCAGCCTTGGGTTTGCGAATCGCTATCGCGGTCCTGGCTGTGACCTGCATCTACCTGCAGGTGACTAATCCAACCCAGATTTCATTCGCCTTCACAGCCGACCAGCTCACCATCCCAAGCCTGGTCGACGATGTCCTGTTCAATCCGCGCTTCTCGATATCCGACTGGGTGCTGCCGGACGCTTCGCTGATTGCCGACGCCCTCGTCTATCTGCCGATCCGCGCGGCTGTCGCCTCCACTCCGTTGGCGCTTCTGCTGTTTTCGTTCACGCACTTCCTGCTGCTCTTCCTTGGGGTCTACCTGGTTTGCCGTTTCGCGTTCGAAGACGCGACGCGCAGAGCGTTCGCTCTGGTTTGCTTTCTGGCGATGTTTATGTGCCTCGCGGCGGCGGCAACCGTCTATTCATGGCCGCTGCTCGAGCTCGCCTTCGTCCCCTTTGGCCACGCCGGAGCGCTTATTCTGGCGCTCGGCGCGTTCGCCCTCTACCGACTCGCCTTTGAAAGCGATGACTGGCGCTTCGAGGTTCTGGCTGCCATCCTGAGTTTTCTCGGCATCCTTTCCGACGTCCTGTTCGTTGCCTTCTTCTCCGTCCCCTACCTCCTCTATCTTGTCGCCACCGGACCGGGATTCCTTCGCCTCTTCAAGCCGTACCGCTTTCTCGTGGCGCAGGTGTTCGTGGGCGTCGCAGCCCGCTACGCACTCACTTTCTCGGATGCGCACGACCTGATTGTGCCGCATGCGGTGCCGTTCAAGAACCTGACCGGCATCTTCGACCTCGTACGTGAGGCTGGCTGGGGAATGGAAGTGTATATCGTGGGGAGCATCGTCGCCTGCCTTGCGCTGGTCCTCTTCTATTCCGCCAGACGGATATTCATGGGCCCGAGGGTCTGTGCCGCACCCTTTGACCGGGCCGCGCTCTTCCTCTCCTTGGCCGCGCTCTCGAATTTCTGCGCCATGAGCATCCTGTGGACTGCGCCCACTCCCATGCTCGCCCGCTACGGTCCGGCATTTCAGGCTTTTCCGCTGGTGCTTGCAGCGATTGCGGCCGCTCGGTTTTACTGAACGCGCACCGCCTTCGGTCATCCAGCTATGGGAGATGGGGAGGCCAGGTATGTTGGTCGCCGTATCCTGGCAGAGGGCACCGAATTATCCCTGCCGTCGCTGCTTCACTGGCACTCGCAGGTGTGGCCGCAGCTCTTTGGCTGTCACCCCCGTCCGCCAGCATTGATCGGCTGGCCGCGGCACGAATCATTCCATCGGAGACGGAGAGTTGCTTTGAGACGCTCGGCCTGAAATCGGGAGTGGCCGGCTATTGGTATGCGCGCCCGCTGAGCATGGGGCTCGAATGGCGGTATCAGGTGAATCAGTTCACGCCGACAGAGCCCGTCATCTTTCTCCACGGAACCAATCGCTCCTGGTTTTCCCTCGAAATGAAAACCGGAAAGCCAATCGAATACAATTTCATCGTCACGAATGGACTGTCGCTCCCGCAAGTGGTGGAAGCCTTTGGACCGCCATCCAGACAGGCCACGTGCGGACCCTATCAAATCGCGGTCTATGCCGACGCCGCCGCGTTGACCGCAAGAATCCTCGCTCGGCCAACCGTGCGCGCGTAACAGCCCGCTACTTCGTCTCGGTGAGGATCAGCTTCAGCGCGAAGGCGCTGAGCACGCCGGCGAACAGCCAGTCGACAAAGCGCGTCGCCTTCGGCGAGCGCTTGAGCAGGCCCGCGATCCGGTCGGCGGAAAGGATCAGCGGCAGGCAGGTCGGGATGTTGATTACCGCAAAGGCCAGGCCGAGGAAGAGTATCTTCTTGGCGGCGTGCGGATCGTGCGGCGAGACGAATTGCGGCAGGAAGGTCACGAAGAAGATGATCACCTTCGGGTTGAGCAGGTCGATCATCAGCCCCTTCAGGTAGACCGTGCGGATCGACTCCGGCGCGCCCCTGCGGTCGAGCGACAGCGACGAACCGTGGCGGATGGCGTCGATCGCGAGATAGACCAGGTAAAGCGCGCCGACCACCTTCAGCACGGTGAAGGCCGCGACCGAGGCGAGCAGCAGCACCGAGAGCCCGGCCGCCACCAGGCAGGAATGGACGATCAGTCCTGTCGTCGCCCCGGCGAGCGAGGCGATGCCGGCGGCGCGCGACTGCGCCACCGTCTTCGACAGGAACAGCGTCATGTCCGGCCCCGGGGTCAGCGCGAGGACGACCGAGGCGAGCAGGTAGCCCGCGAGAACCGCGAGATCGGGAACGAAGTCGGACATCGCCTCCTTCTATGGCACGGCCGATGGCGGAAATGTATATAGATCGCGACCTGCGGCCCCGGCATGTCGCACCCTCGGGGTGGCCGCGCTTGTGAAATCGATTGCCCCCCGAAGCGCCCGCTCCGGGAGGACTTGCCCCGGTGGGCAACGATAGGATTCGAATGCCCGACAGCCTGAGCAGCATGGGGCGCGCGCTGGTTTCCCAACCGATCGCGGTCACGCTTGCCGCCATCGTTTCCGTATCGGCCATCTTCCTCGTGGCGCCGGGAATCGATCTCTGGTTCAGCAGCCTGTTCTATCGTTCCGGCCAGTTCTTCCTCGGAGGCAATCCGGAGCTCGTCGTCTTCCGCCGATCGAGCGAGGTGATCGTCTTCACCATTGCCGGCCTGCTCATCGCCCAGGTCGTGGTCAAACTGCTTCGCCCTGAAGCGCCGAGCCCGGTGCCGCCGGCGAGCACCCTCTTTCTTCTCTCGACGCTCGCCCTCGGCCCGGGGA
Organism: Hyphomicrobiales bacterium; assembly: GCA_038323025.1. GTDB lineage: Bacteria > Pseudomonadota > Alphaproteobacteria > Rhizobiales > Kaistiaceae > JAFKKF01. The sequence goes on along the minus strand of JBBQGL010000049.1, from coordinate 19,556 downwards.
TTCTCGTCAATGCGATCCTGAAGAGCAACTGGGGCCGGCCGCGACCGCCGATGATCGGCCAGTTCGGCGGGCCTTTCCCCTACGTCGACGTGTGGCAGATATCGGATTATTGCGCGCGCAACTGTTCCTTCGTGTCGGGCGAGGCATCCTCCGCCATCTGGCTGACGGCGCTGGCTTTTGTCGTACCGCGGAGCTGGCGGGTCCCGGTCGCCGTCCTCGCGGGGGTCTATGCGTTTCTGATTTCGCTGAACCGGATTGCCTTCGGCGGACACTTCGTCTCCGATGTCATCCTCGCCTGGGGGCTGACCTTCCTGGTGATCCTGGTGGTCCGCCGCGTGGTCCTGGAGCGGCCGCCGACCTGGCTTTCCGACTCGCGGCTGGAGGCCGGCCTCACCACCCTCGGGCGGCGCCTGCGCGGCAAGTCGCGCTCGTGAAGCCCGGCCGATCGCCTGGCGACCCGCCCCCCGGCGTGCACCGGTTCAGCGGTGAAGCGGCCGTGGCCGCGACGGTCGTGCTGGGCTTCCTCGTCGCCCGTCTGGCCGCCGCTGCCTTCACCAATCTCGTCCCCGACGAAGCCTATTACTGGCTCTGGTCGCGCTATCCCTCGGCGAGCTATTTCGACCATCCGCCGATGGTCGCCTGGTGGATCCGGGCGGGCACCGCAATCTTCGGCGACTCGACCTTCGGCATCCGCGCCGTCCCGGTGCTCTCCACGCTCGCCATTTCCGCGGCCACCTATCTCGCCGGCCTCACCCTCTACGACCGCGCGGTCGCCGCCCGCGCGGTTGTCTGGCTGAACGCCACGCTCCTCGTTGGAGTGGGTGGGCTGATTGCCACACCCGACGCGCCCTCGATCCTGTTCTGGTCGCTGGGCACGCTGGCGTTGGCCCTGCTCGTCCGGACCGGGCGACCGGCATGGTGGCTGGCCATCGGCCTCTGCGCCGGGCTCGGCGTCCTCTCCAAGCTCACCGACCTGTTTTTCGGCCTCGGGCTGCTGCTCGCCCTGTCATTTCACCGGGACGGCAGGCGCTGGTTCGTGACGCCCTGGCCCTGGCTTGGCGGGTTGGTGGCGGCGGCAACCGTCCTGCCGATGGTCCTGTGGAACGCGGATCACGCCTGGGTGACGTTCGCCAGGCAGTTCGGACGCGTCGCGGCGACCTCGCTGCAGCCGTATTACCTCGCCGAGTTCATCGTCGCCCAGGCGATGCTCCTCAATCCGTTCGTCGCGGCTTTTGTCGTGCGTTCGGCGGCCTCGTGGCTCCGCTCCGGGCCCTATGCCTTGGCGACGGGAACCCTCATCGCAACTGTGCTGCCCCTGATTGCCTACATGACCGTCCACGCGTTTCACGACCGGGTGCAGGGGAACTGGCTGGCGCCGGTCTACCCGACCCTCGCCCTCGTTGCCGCCGCCGTCGGCACCGGCAATGCTTCCCCGCGATGGGCAGGAGTCTGGTCGCGGCTCGCCGCCATGGTTCTGCCCTTCGGCGCCGTATGCTCCCTGCTTGGGCTTCTCGCCTTCGCCGCCGCGGACGGCATCCTGCCTCGCGCCGTCGATTTTGCGAGGATCGTGCGCGGCTGGCCGCAACTGGCGAAGGAAATCGACGGAATCCGGCGCGATACCGGCGCCGCCTGGATCGCCACAACCGATTACGCGACCAACGCCGAGCTCTCCTACTACCTGCGTGAGGAAAACGTGCCGGTCGTCCAAATCACGGATCGCATCCGCTATGCCTTTGAGCCGGCCCCCGATCCCGGGCGGCTCGGCGGGCCGGTGCTTGTCGTCTCGGCGGCGCCGATCGCGGCGGAAGACCTCGCAGGCTGCCTCGCCGGAGTCTCGCCTGCCGGTGAGGTTTCGCGGCAGGGATTCCAGTCATTTGAGCTCTTTCTCGCGCGGGCACCGACACCGGCCGTCTTTACCGGGGGCTGCTGATCCCCTGCGGCTCGCTTTCGGCCTCTCGCCCCGCCGCAGCGGGCCGCTTGCCGCCATCGCCGGGGCCGTCCTATAAGCCGCCACCAAGCTTCCGGGGAGCCCGTTCCGATGCCTGACGTGAAGAAGGTTGTCCTCGCCTATTCGGGCGGGCTCGACACCTCGATCATCCTGAAGTGGCTGCAGACCACCTACGGCGCCGAGGTGGTGACCTTCACCGCCGACCTCGGCCAGGGCGAGGAACTGGAGCCGGCCCGCAAGAAGGCCGAGCTGATGGGCATCCGCGAGATCCACGTCGAGGATCTGCGCGAGGAGTTCGTGCGCGATTTCGTCTTCCCGATGATGCGCATGAACGCCCTCTACGAGGGCGTCTATCTGCTCGGCACCTCGATCGCGCGCCCGCTCATCGCCAAGCGTCTGGTCGAGATCGCCCACGAGAGCGGCGCCGACGCCATCGCCCACGGCGCCACCGGCAAGGGCAACGACCAGGTCCGCTTCGAGCTGACCGCCTATGCCCTCGACCCGAACATCCGGATCATCGCGCCGTGGCGCGAATGGCAGTTCAAGTCGCGCACCGACCTTGTCGACTTCGCCGAGCAGCACCAGATCCCGGTGCCGAAGGACAAGCGCGGCGAAGCGCCCTTCTCGGTCGACGCCAACCTGTTGCACTCCTCGTCGGAGGGCAAGGTCCTCGAGGATCCCTGGGTCGAGCCGCCGCCTTACGTCTACCAGCGCACCGTCGCCCCCGAGGATGCGCCGGACAAGGCGGTCTCGGTCACCATCGATTTTGCGGGCGGCGACCCGGTCGCCGTCGACGGCAAGAAGATGAGCCCGGCGACTCTCCTCGCGCACCTCAACGGGCTCGGCCGCGACAACGGCATCGGGCGCGTCGACCTGGTCGAGAACCGCTACGTCGGCATGAAGTCGCGCGGCATCTACGAGACGCCGGGCGGCACCATCCTTTCCGTCGCCCACCGCGCCATCGAATCGCTGACGCTCGATCGCGAAGCGGCGCATCTGAAGGATTCGCTGATGCCGCGCTACGCCGAGCTGGTCTACTACGGCTACTGGTTCGCGCCCGAGCGCCACATGCTGCAGAAGCTCGTCGACGAGAGCCAGAAGCACGTCGAAGGCACGGTCCGCCTGAAGCTCTACAAGGGCAATGTCATCGTCACCGGCAGGAAGAGCCCGAAATCGCTCTATTCGGACGCGCTGGTGACGTTCGAGGACGACCGCGGCGCCTACGACCAGAAGGATGCCGCCGGGTTCATCCGGCTGAACGCACTGCGCCTGCGCACGCTGGCGGCGCGCGACCGCGGCGCCGGCTAGAAACGAGCGAGCGTCAAACGGGAAACAGCCATGCGCCTGATCATCGCCCTCCTCCTCCTGCTCCCCGTTCCGGGCCTCGCCGCCGCCGCCACGCTCACTCCCGCGGAAGCCGTCGGCTTCCTGCTCGTCGGCATCCAGGTCGGCAAGCACTCTGAGCTCGCCGGGCTGGGATTTGACTGGCAGGAGCCTTCCCCTGGCGTATTCACCGGGACGGCGAAGAGCGAAGGGCACGCCCTCGATCTGACCATCAGCGTCACGGCCGCCTCCGACTGTGCCTACGTCATCGCGACCCACGTCACGGTGGACAGCAAGCCGCCCTATGACGCCAGGGGCACGTACGATTTCAGCAAGATCACCGGAATCTCGCTGATCAGTCCTGAGACCGCGGCTATTGCCGGGTCGGATTTCTGCACCAGCCAGGACGACGGCGTATGCGACGCCAAGGTCCAGCTCGCGGTTCCGACGGATCAGGCGACCCTCGACGCCGTCTACGGAGATTTCCGCAAGAAAACCTGCAAGTAGGCGGGCTCGCGGCGAGGTGACACGCGGCTCACGGCGACAAGGGACATGGCGGTCCCCGGCTAAAACCACCGGTTTTAAGCCGACGTTAAGCCGACCAATGCGATTCTCCGCGACCGTGTGGCTGAGAAATCCGGGCCAATGGCCGACAAGTTGCGTCCTTCTCACGACGCCGTACGCCCCCCCGACGAAGCCGCGCTGTTCAGCGCCGCGCTCGAGGCAGTGCCATACGGCATTGCGATCTGGGACGAAGACGAGCGCCTGATCCTGTCGAACCGGCGCTATGCGGCGATCTGCCGACTGCCGCCGGACGAAATCCGCCCGGGCATGACGCTCGCCAGGGCTTGCGACCTCACCGTCGCCGTGGAAAACGGCGGCGAGCAGGCCTCCGCCGACCTGCTCGCCGTCGTTCGCGAGCGCTTCGCCGAGAGCGCGCGGTCGCCGGCGGGTTGCTCCTTCGAGAAGGCACTGGGTGGCCGGGTGATCCGGACGACCTACACCCGCGATGGCGGACTCGGCACGGTAGTCTCCCACGAGGACGTGACCGACCAGCGCACGCGGGAGAACGAGCTTCCCGGGAAACTCCTCAGTGAAATCGTGGAGAGCATCGGGGCCGGCGTCTGCCTGTGGGACGCGGATCTCCGCCTCAGCAACTGGAACAGCGCCTTCCACGATCTGCAGGTCCTGCCCGGCTACGAGCTGAAGCGCGGCGTCAGCCTCGCGGAAGTGCTCGACCACTGCCTGCCGCTCCTCAACGATCCCCGCACCGGCGCCGACCTGGAGGCGATGGCGCGGAAGCTTCTGGCGAAGGACGGGCGCCTCGAACTCGACCGCGCGCTCGCCAACGGCCGCATCATCTCGGTCAGCTACCACCCTTTCTCCAGCGGCGGCTGGATCGCCATCTACCAGGACGTCACCGAGCGCCGGATGGGCATCCGCCAACTGCGCGAAAGCGAGCGCGAGCTGCAGCGCCAGAACGCCCGCCTCGACGCCTCCCTCGACAGCATGCCCTACGGCTTCTGTATCTGGGACAGCGATCTCACCCTCAACCTGTGGAACGAGCGCTTCATCGAACTCTACGGGCTCGACGAAGGTGCCGTGCGCAAGGGCGCGCGCCTCGCGGAGATCTTCCTCGCCAGCGCCGAGGCCGGCCATTTCGAGGGCCGCACGCCCGGCGAGATGACCAACCACTTCAAGGCGCGGCTGAATGCCCTCAAACCGGGCGAGAGTTTCGTGGCGGAGGATGTTCTGGCGGCCGGCCGTGTCGTCAAGATCAGCTATCGCCGCGCGCCCGACATGTCGTTCGTTTCGACCCACGAGGACATCACCGAACAGCGCGACCGGCTGAACGCCCTGAAGCAGCGGGAGAGCGACCTCAAGCGCCAGAACATGCGGTTCACCGCCGCCGTCGACAACATGTCGCAAGGCCTCTGCATGTTCGACCGCGACCAGAAACTGGTCATCTGCAACAAGCGCTACGCCGACCTCTACGGGCTCCCCCCGGAACTGGTCCGCCCGGGCACGTCGCTCCTTGAGATCCTCAAGAACCGGATCGAGCGCGGGATTCATCCCGTCACAGGACCGAAACTCTACATCCAGCGCACCGTGGCGACGGCGATCAGCCAGAAAGAGACGGTCGACGAGTACGAATTGAAGGACGGCCGCGTCATCTCCGTCCTGCATCAGCCGATGAGCGACGGCGGCTGGGTGGCCACGCACCAGGACATTACGGAGCAGCGCAGGACCGAGGCGCAGATCCGCCACCTGGCCCGCCACGACGGCCTCACCGACCTCCCCAACCGCATGCTCTTCCGCGAGCGGATGGAAGCGGTCGAGGCGCGGATCAGCCGCGACGAAATCTGGGCGGCGCTCTGCATCGACCTCGACCACTTCAAGTCGGTCAACGACCTGCATGGCCACGCGGTGGGCGACGCGGTGCTGCGGGCCGTCGCCGACCGGCTGCGCCAGTCGACCCGCGCCGGCGACGTGATCGCGCGCCTCGGCGGCGACGAGTTCGCGATCCTGCATGGCCCTCTGCACCAGCCAAGGGATGCGGCGGCGCTGGCCGATCGCATCGTCAAGGCGATGGCCGAGCCTTTCACGGTCGATCGCCATCACATCCTGATCGGCGCGAGCGTCGGCATTTCCGTCGCGCCCGGCGACGGCACCGATGCCGAGACCCTGATGAAGAATGCCGACCTTGCGCTCTACCGCGCCAAGGCCGACGGCCGTGCCGCCTATCATTTCTTCGAGAAGGGAATGGACGCGCTCCTGCAGGAGCGCCTGGCGGTCGAAATTGGCCTGCGCACTGCCCTGGCCGAAGGTCAGCTCGAGCTCGTCTTCCAGCCGCTCTTCAACCTGGTGGAAAATCGCGTCTGCGCCGTCGAGGCCCTGCTCCGCTGGAACCATCCCGAGCGCGGCGTGATCATGCCCGATGTCGTCATCCCGATTGCCGAGGAAACCGGTCTCATCGTCCCGATCGGCGAATGGGTCCTGCGCACCGCTTGCCTCGCCGCCGCCAAATGGCCGAAGCACATCCATATCGCGGTCAACCTGTCGCCGGTGCAGTTCAAGCACCGCAGCCTGCTCAAGCACGTCGTCTCGGCGCTGGCGGCGTCCGGCATCGCCCCCGACCGGCTCGAACTCGAGGTGACCGAGTCGGCGCTGCTCGCCGACAACGAGATGACCCTGAAGACGCTGCATCAGTTGCGCGCCCTCGGCGTCCGCATCTCGATGGACGATTTCGGCACCGGCTATTCCTCGCTCTCCTACCTGCGCTCGTTTCCCTTCGACAAGATCAAGATCGACCAGTCGTTCGTTCAGGATCTGTCGTCGCGGCGCGATAACCTGGCGATCATCAAGGCGGTAATCGGCCTCGGCCACAGCCTCGGCATGTCGACCACCGCCGAAGGCATCGAGACCGAGGACCAGCTCGACCTCGTGCGCAACCAGGGTTGCACCGAGGTTCAGGGATACCTCTTCAGCCGTCCGTTGTCGGCGGCCGCGATCGGCGAGCTCTTCGCGCCGGCCGGGACCGTGCCAACCGCCCGCGCCGCCCTGCCGGGCCGCTAGGACGGCATCCCGGCCAGCCGCAGCCCTTCGAGATAGCGGGCAAGCAGCTTCGGCTCCATGAAGCGCAGCGCATTGGCGACGCCCGACACGGTGAGATGGGGAAGCGATTCGAGCAGCCGCGCGCAGGCGGCGCGGGCCTCGTCGAGGCGGCCGGCGGCCGCCAGGAACGTGGCGAGGTCACGGTTGGCCCAGGTCATGCCGCTCTTCTCGCGCATGGCGCGCTCGCACCAGCGCACCGCCTCCGCCGCCTGGCCGAGCGAGAAGTTGGACAGCCCGAGGCCGATGAAGCAGTTGAAGCTGAACGGATCGAGCGGCGACAGCCGGATGGCGCGCCCGAACGAGGCGATCGCGCTCTCCGGGTCGCCGCGATAAACCTGCAGGAAACCGCGCCGCGTCCACGCCCAGGCGTAGTTCGGGTCGAGCTCGAGGGCCCGGTCGATATAGAACTGCGCCCGGTCGAGGTCGGCGAGGAGCAGCATCGTCGCGGTGGCCAGCGCCGTCAGCGCCGTCGGATCGTCGATCGCGCCCGCCGAGGCTTCCTCGATCAGGGCCTTGCCCTCGGCCCGCACCCGGTCGACATCCGTCGCCCAGTTGTAGACCACGTGCTGGGCTCGCGCCCAGGCCGCCACCGCGGTTGCCCGCGCATAGGACGGATCGAGGCGGCGCGCCTCGTCGAGCAGCCTGATCGCCTCGGCATTGTCGTCCTGGCGATGCGCCCACAGGTGTGGATGCGCCTTGAGCACGAGGTCGTAGGCGGCGAGGTTTTCGGGGCGCTTGCGCCTGGCGTGGGCGATCTCCGCCGCGAGGATCGAGGGATGCAGGGCGCCGGCGACGCGTTCGGCGATCTCGTCCTCGAAGTCGAAGAGGTAGTCGAGCACGCCCTCGTAGCGATCCGCCCAGAGATGGGCTCCGCTCGCGGCATCGATCAGCTGCGCCGTGATGCGGATGCGGTTGCCGGCCTTGCGCAGGCTGCCTTCCAGCACGTAGCGCACGCCGAGTTCCCGCGAGATGACGCGGATGTCGCGCGCCTGGCCCTTGTAGGAATAGGCCGAGTTGCGGGCAATGACGGTGAAGTCGCGGATGCGGGACAGCGTCGCGGTGATCTCCTCGACGATCCCGTCGGCGATCGAATCAGCCTGCGCGTCGCCCGACATGTTGTCGAACGCCAGCACCGCGATCGACGGTTTCTCGCTCTTTTGCGGCGCCGGCCCGGCGGCGGCGTCGACCGGCGGCCGCGCGCCGAGGGGCAGATGGCCGATCCCGCCCGCCCCGGCGTTGCCGGCCGGCGGATCGCCGGGCCGCCGCCACAGCCAGATCTCGAACTGCTCGTCCATGTTCTTGAACTGCACCCAGGCGGTGCGATCGAACTGGGCGGCGAGCGCCTTGACCAGTTGCCAGCGCGCCGAGTGCGTGATGGCGATGCCGCCGGGCTCGGCTGCCTGCTGCAGGCGGACGACGAAACCGACGGCGGCCCCGAACCGGTCGTTGCCCTCGACGAAGACATCGGCAAGCGCGATCCCCACCCGCACGCTCACCGGCGTGCTCAGTCTGGCGTTCTCCTCGGCCATGCGCGTCTGGAACTCGATCGCCCATTCCGCCGCGTCCTCGACGCTCGGAAACTCGACCAGGGCGCCGTCGCCCATCGTCTTGAAGAGATTGCCGGAATGGCGGGCGAGGGTCGGCCTGAGGACCCGTCGCCGCAGCCGGGCAAGCGCGATCAGCGTGCCGCGCTCGTCGTCCGCCACCAGGCGGGTAAAGCCGGCGACGTCCAACGAGGCAAGCACCGTCAGGCGACGCGGGGCACGGCGCATTGAGAAGCAACCCTCGGGGAACTCGCCGGCCAGTGTGTGGGATGCGACCACGGGCCGCAAGGCCGTTAATCAGGCCGGCAGCCAAAGCGGCCCAAGGCTTCCCTTCTTGACCGGCCTCGCTTATATGCAGCGCACAATACCGGCATCGTCGGTAACACCGGCGTGGCCGGCCGCAGGTAAATCATGTCCCTCCGCAACATCGCCATCATTGCCCACGTCGACCATGGCAAGACCACCCTGATCGACGTGCTGCTCCGCCAGTCCGGCTCTTTCCGCGACAATCAGCGCGTTGCCGAGCGCGCCATGGATTCCAACGATCTCGAGCGCGAGCGCGGCATCACCATCCTCGCCAAGGTCACATCGCTGGTCTGGAAGGACACGCGAATCAACATCGTCGATACCCCCGGCCACGCCGATTTCGGCGGCGAGGTCGAGCGCATCCTGAACATGGTGGACGGCGCCATCGTTCTGGTCGACGCCGCCGAAGGGCCGATGCCGCAGACCAAGTTCGTCCTCTCCAAGGCGCTCCGCCTCGGCATCCGGCCGATCGTGGCGATCAACAAGATCGACCGCCCCGACGAGCGCCACCAGGAAGTCCTGAACGAGGTGTTCGACCTGTTCGCGGCGCTCGACGCGTCGGAGGAGCAGCTCGATTTCCCCGTCCTCTATGGATCGGCTAAGGAAGGCTGGATGGCGGCGAGCCCGAGCGGCCCGCGCGATTCGACCGCCCCGCTCTTCGACCTGGTCTTGAAGCACGTGCCGCCGCCGAAGGTCGAGGAAGGCCCCTTCCGCATGCTGGCGACGACGCTCGAGGCCAATGCCTATCTCGGCCGTCTGCTGACCGGCCGGATCACCTCCGGCTCGGTCAAGCCGAACATGCCGATCAAGGCGCTGTCCCGCGACGGCTCGATCGTCGAGGAAGGCCGCATCTCCAAGGTTCTCGGCTTCCGCGGCCTCGAGCGCGTGCCGGTCGACGAGGCCTTTGCCGGCGACATCGTCGCCATCGCCGGGCTGTCGGAAGCGACCGTCGCCGATACCATCGCCGCGCCGGAAGTGACCGCCCCGATCCACGCCCAGCCGATCGACCCGCCCACCCTGTCGATGACCTTCCGCATCAACGACGGCCCGCTTGCCGGCCAGGAAGGCAGCAAGGTGCAGAGCCGCGTCATCCGCGAGCGCCTGCTCCGCGAGGCCGAGGGCAACGTCGCCCTGAAGATCACCGAGAGCGGCGACCACGAATCCTTCGAGGTCGCCGGCCGCGGCGAACTCCAGCTCGGCATCCTGATCGAGACCATGCGCCGCGAGGATTTCGAGCTGACCATCGGCAAGCCCAAGGTCGTCTTCCGCACCGGCGACAAGGGCGAACTGCTCGAGCCGATCGAGGAAGTGATCATCGACGTCGATTCGGAGCACGCCGGCATCGTCGTCCAGAAGCTTTCCGAGCGGCGCGCCGAACTTCTCGAGATGCGCCCGTCGGGCGGCGGCCGCTCCCGGCTCGTCTTCCATGCGCCAACCCGCGGCCTCCTCGGCTACCAGTCGGAACTCCTCTCCGACACGCGCGGCACCGCCGTATTCAACCGCCTCTTCCACGCCTACGCCCCCTACAAGGGCGACATCCCCGGCCGCCGCAACGGCGTGCTCATCTCCAACGGCCAGGGCGAATCGACCAACTACGCCCTCTGGTACCTCGAGGACCGCGGCCACCTGCTTATCGACCCGGGCGTGCGCGTCTACGAGGGCATGATCGTCGGCGAGCATTCGCGCGGCAACGACCTCGAAGTGAACGTGTTGAAGGGCAAGCAGCTCTCCAACGTGCGCGCCGCCGGCAAGGAAGAGAACAAGCTGCTCACCCCGCCCATCCGGCTCTCCCTCGAAGGCGCCCTCGCCTACATCGAGGAAGATGAGCTGGTCGAGGTCACGCCGAAGGCCATCCGCCTGCGCAAGGCCATCCTCGACCCGCATCTGCGCAAGCGCGCCGAGCGCGCCGGCGCCGCCTGACGCTCTTCAGCGTTTACCGTCCACGAGGACAACCGGCCGATACCGGCCGGCTTCGCCAGGCAGCTCGTGCCTGGCCGTCAACCATGCGGAACGCCCATGCCGCGTTCGCGCTTGACACAACATCCCTGCAACACTGCTCACAAAATTCGAGCGCCCATATGCCGCGCCCTCTTTACCAGGGTTGCCTAACGGTCATAGGCTCCCCCTATGAGCAGCGGCAAGACATTCACCATTGGCGTCCGGCGGGCGGAGAACGGCGACGCCGCCGCGATCACCGCTGTCCATGACGCCTCGTGGCGCTACGCCTATGACGGGGTGATCCCGGCCAAGGAACTGGCGCGCATCGTTGCCCGCCGTGGGCCGCGCTGGTGGGACCGGGCGATCAAGCGCGGCACCGCTATCCTCGTCATCGAAGTGGGCGGCAAGATCTGCGGTTACGCCACCTTCGGGCCCAACCGGGCGCGCAACCTCGTCCAGAAGGGCGAGATCTACGAACTCTACCTGCTGCCGGAATACCAGGGCGTCGGCCTCGGCACCCGCCTGTTCCTCGCGGCGCGCCGCGAACTTGGCCGTTTCGGCTTCGACACGGTCGTGGTCTGGGCGCTCGCCGATAATGACAGCGCCTGCCGCTTCTATCGCAACGCCGGCGGCCGCAAGGTTGCCCGCGCCAACGAGCGCTTCGGCGACATGGCGTTGACCAAGGTCGCCTTCGCCTGGGCTCGCGACGCCGCCTGAACGCGGCTGACACGGCCGCGGCCGTGCACGACCTCTAACAGGCTCACGCCCGGGGCATCCACCCGTTGACGATGGCCGCCAGCGCGGACGGGTCGCCGGCGATCCGCACCTGCTTGAGGCGTGCGCTCTCGCCCGCGACGATCTCGATGCCCGACTTGGGCACGCGAAACGTCTTCGCCAGAAGCGCGATAAGCGCCCGGTTGGCCTCGCCCTCGGACGGGATCGCGCGAACGTGAACGCGCACGGCTTCCCGGCCGTCCGCCAGCACGACGATATCGCCGATCGCATCGCGCCCGGCCTTCGGCGTCAGGCGCACCGCGAGCACGAGTGCGCCGGGCTCGACGCGGTAGCAGGTCACCGTAAGGCCAAAAGCGCCTAGAGCAGCGCCCGGGCGATGTTGGGGATGATCACCGACTGGATGAAGACGATGATCAGGATCACCACGATCGGCGAGAGATCGATGCCGCCCATGTTGGGCAGGATCCGCCGGATCGGCCGCAGGACCGGCTCGGTGATGGCATAGAGCAGCTGGGCGACCATGAGTACGAACTGGTTGCGCGGGTTGACCACGTTGAAGGCGATCAGCCAGCTGAAGATGGCGGCCGCCACCAGCACGTAGATATAGAGCTGCAGCAGGTACGAGATGTAGTAGAGGAGCTCGAACATCGATCGGGTCCGCCGCCGTTGGCCGGCCCGATGTGTAGCCGCATCGCCGGAAAGTGCAAGGCCGGCGGGCGCGGCCCGGTTGCCGGGCGGGCCATCGCGGCCGGCCATCCGGCAAGGGCGCTTCTTGACAGCCGCGAACCCCGCCAACTAAATGGCCGCGCATTGTTGGGCCGCCGGTTGCGGCACTTGGCGATGCCTGATTGTCGGTCCGGAAGACACCAGCCGGATCCGGAGGGGCCGTAGCTCAGCTGGGAGAGCGCCGCGTTCGCAATGCGGAGGTCAGGGGTTCGATCCCCCTCGGCTCCACCAGGCAATAGGTTGATATTGTTGTATTTTAAGCGCGCCGTCGGCCGGCCTGCGAGTCGGGCAGGAGCGTTGGTCATCACCTGGTCATCACCGAGGGTGATTTTCGCAGTTAGTTGGACGGCCTATCCATGAAATCACGCGCCTTAAGCCGACGGGTTGAGATACGACGCGTGTCGGTGGCGAAGGTAGGCAGCAACGTGAGTTGCTGGGTCTGCGAACAGATCATCCGGGTGCCGCTCGCGAAATGGCTAGTAGGTCCGACCCGTGTTGGCTGCAGCAGCCAGGTAAACCAGTAGATCCGGCATGGCGAACTCTGCCGGTTTGCCGACCAGGGTCCGCATCGCCGACCCTTCGCATCCTGAGGTCCTTGGCGGTACAACGGGACGCGCGTCCAGACGCTTCGCGTCACGGGCACGGGCCGCCACACGGATCGCCTATGGAACATGAGCGAGTTTACCAAGATGGAAGAGAAGCCAAAGCCCCGTCGTCCGGCAGTCTACCGCGACCGGGAAGCCGCCTAGCAGTAGCAGCAGCGGCGTTTTTTCTTTTTGCCTGCAACGGTAACGGCCAAACGTACACGCTTTATCGAAGCTCAGTCATCGCCGACGATGCGGCGGCCCGCATTCACGTCGCGACGTTTGACGCTCACGAGAGCGGCCCGACTTACAATCAAGAAAATTGTTTACTTGCCGCCAAGCTGTTCTTGAATCAGCCGGGCGTGACTGTTCGCTATTGGTGTGAAAAGGGCACTTATCGTCCGTAAGCAGGAGAGATTCTTCATTCGATCCGGGCCATGGGCAATCCACCATTGGGCTATTGTCGAGCGATATGTCTAACGAACGTTCAGCGTTTGACCGAATTGGATTGAGATATACAGGAATATACTGAGTGTACGTTGGCGCATAGTGGCTACAACTATTGTATATGCTCTAATTAAGCTGTAAAACGGTGACCTGATTTGCTTTGATTGGGTCGCTGCCTGCAATGTCCTTCAATTACCTTTCTCCGATCACCGGCACTTGGGCGGCTCATCCCGACAACGTGTTCCACGCGGGCCGTCCTGGTGGGCGGCAGCATTCCGGCAATGATCTGAACGCGCCCACGGGATCGGCTGCTGTCGCCGCCATCGGCGGGACTGTCCAGTACGCTGGCAAGAACACCGGCTACGACTGGAACGCGGTCGTCCTCGGTGACGATGGCAACGCCTACCGCTACGCCACGCATGGCCCGCTTGCGGTCAGGGTGGGACAGCGCGTCGAGGCTGGCCAGAAAATTGGCACCATCGCCAGCAATCACCTGCACTTCGAGGTGATCCCGCCCACGTCGGCCGCCTACAAGGCGATGTTGGCCCACCAGGGCGCCTTCGTCTCGACCCAGACATACCCGGGCCGACCCGTTCTCACCGTGGATCCGATGTCGGTCTTCGGCACCAAGGCAGGGCAGCGGATTGTCGGGGGCGCTCCGATCAGCGCAAGCAACCCGCTCGGCCTGCCCATGGCCGACATCCCCAACCCCATTCGCTCGCTTGGAACCGGCAGGCAGCACCTGAACAATGGACCAGAGGTCACCGCCTGGCAGAATACGTTGGCTTCGCGCGGCTACAATCCCGGGGCAATCGACGGCAGCTTCGGCCCGCGCACCGAGACCGCCACGAAGGCGTATCAGACCAAGGCAGGATTGCCGGCGGACGGGGTAGTTGGTCCACTGACCCGATCGGCATCGTCGGGCTCGGAATGGGCGGCCAATACTCCGCCGGCAATCACGTCATGGATGCCCGCCAAGCGGCCCGCCGGCGGCCAGATGGCAATCAATGGGCTGCTGGGCCTAAAGCCGCCGTCCGCGGCTACCGCGCTTGCCTATACGGCACAGAAGGGCACCGGCTCACTCTACCCGAACACCTGGGGCGATCGATCGGCGGACTCGATATTCAATCGCAACCAGAACCAGAACTATCAGGCTCCAGTTCCGTCTATGGCCAGTCTGCGCAGGAGCAATGTCCCAGCCCAGGCATCGGTTCTCGCGGCTGAACGCAATGGGAACTGGGGTGGCAGCGTAGCGTCATCCGGCCCAATCGCGGCTCTAGCCTATGCCTCTGAGGCCGCGAAGCCGTCTGCGGCCTCATGGTTGCCGAGCAAGAACGTTGCCGCGTCGGATTCCGGATTCACGGCGAACAGCAACGCTGGCGATTGGGGCGCGCCAAGCGTCAGGCCAGCTGTCCCCGCTATCGCGCGGCCGAAGCCAATCAGCCTGATGACGGTGCAGCCGCCGGACCCGGTAGTCGCTCCGCAGCCAAAGCCGCAAGGGTTTCTCGCTCGCATGTTCCCGCGCATAGCGCAGGCGCGTGCCGGCAACGGCTTCTCGCTATTCAATCCAGGCGGGGGCCTAGGCTCGCTATTCAGCGCGGGCAAGTCGGTCACGAGCAGCCCGGTCACGTCGAGCTGGACGCAGCCTAGCCTGTTCGGCATCGGCGGCGCAGTCAATCCGAGTGGCGGCAACCAGTACGCATTCAACCCGACCGGCCCCGGACAGGGCACCTACTTCGTGCCGAACGCCAACGGTAACGGTGGCAAGACGTTTAACTACGGCGGCATCGGGTCTTACGCCGGCACGTCTGACAATCGCTGGTCGTAGCCCACTCACTTAGACCGTTCATCTGAAGCGCCGTCCTCCACCGGCCGGTAGGCCGCTCAATCCCGAGAGAGTGAAAGCATGAATCATTACATCGCATTTCGAGCCGACGCGGATCTCGCGGTTGTCCTTCAGGCGACGGCGCGAGAACGCAACTGCTCCGTCTCCGCGGTCATTCGCGGTCTTCTGCGAAACGGCCTTCCGGCTAAATCCGCCGCTGAGGTCGCCCTCGATCGCTGCAACCGCACGCCGGTGCGCTGATGGCAAAGTTCCAACTCCAGGCACCTGACGGCAAGACTTACATCGTCGAAGGGGCTGATGACCCCGCAGCTGCCGTGGCGGCGCTCAAGAAGCAACTTGGCACACTGCCTCCGATCCCTCCGGGGTTTCAGTTGGCTTCGCCGACGCCGGCGGCGATGACGATTGACCAGCAGCGTGCCATCGCGATGGCGAACGCCCGTATGAGAGCAGCAAAGGCGGGAGGGGCTGGCCCGTGGGAAAAGTACACGCCCCCTCCGCGTCCGGCAATTCAGCCGTGGCATAAATATACGGGGAACTGGGGCATCGACATTCCGGCGCCGCCGCCTGATGTGGCATCGCCTCCTCCGGATACCGGCACGATTGGAACGGGCAAGTCGGACTTCGCCCCGATGGCTGTGGGCGTCAAGAAGCCAGGCCCAAATGTGCCTCCGCAGTACAACGGACTGGAATCTGGCCTTGCCGGAGCTGTCGATACCGCGACGCTTGGCCTTGGCGATGAGGCCGCCGCCGGCATTACCTCGCTGATCACTGGCGAAAAGTACGATGACGTGCTCGCCCGCGGCCGAGGTCGCATCGCTGAAGCGCAGGCCGTGCATCCTAACTATTTCCTCGGCGGGCAGGTACTCGGAGCCGTGCCTGCCGCGGTGGCCATTCCTGGCGGCGTCGCAGCGCGGGGAACTGGCCTCGGCCGCACAATGTACAACGGCGTCAAGGCCGGAGCGGCCATCGGGGCCGGATACGGCTTCAACAGCGGTGAAGGTGGTTTCACCAATCGCGTAAAAAACGCTGTCCCATCGGCCGTTACGGGTGCGGCTGCTGGCGGCCTCATTCCGCCGGTCGCGCGTCTCGCCGGGAAGGTGCTCGCTCCCGGCATCAATGCCTTTGCCGGCGCGGGCGCCCCGCGCATGTCTGGCGCGACCCGCCGCGTATTCGACGCCTTCCAGCGCGACGCGGTTGACCCGGCTACCGTCGCGGGAATGGGCGATCGATCCATGCCGATGGACTTCGGGACGAACCTCAATCGTCAGGCGGCGCGGATATACGCAACACCGGGTGAGGGTCAGCGGATCATCGCCGCCGCCACCAAGGCGCGGTCGGACAGCGCCCCGTCGCACATTCGCTCAAGTCTGGATGGTACCCTCGGGCCCGCTCCAATTCCGGCTGCGATCGAAAACAACATTGCCGCTGGTCAGAAAGCCCTCGGCCCCGAGTACGAAGCCGCATTGAAGAGCGCCAAGGCAGTCGATACGACGCCGATTGCTAATGAGCTAGATGCGCAAGCCGTCAATCTTCGCGGGTCGGCTCAGGACGCCGTGCAAAAGGTCCGGTCGATGCTGAACGTCACCGGTACGAGTACGCTTGATCCGAACCCGGCCACGCTACTGCAAACTCGCCAAGCAATCGATGGCATGCTGACCGGCGAGACGGACGGCAACGTGAAGCGTGTTCTGTCTGCCGCACGTCAGAAGATCGACGATGAGCTCACGGCAAACGTTCCCGGCATCAAGACCGTCGATGCGAAATATGCGGAACTGGCCAGACAGCGTGAAGCATTCGATCGTGGTCAGGGTGTTCTGGATAGCGGGCGATCCACAGCGATACGCCCCGCCGAGCTCGCCAGCGAAGTAGGGCAGGGCGGAGTTCCGCAAGGAACGATGGTGGGGCCGTCTGCCGTGCCGCATCGCATGGCCCAGGGTGTCCGGGCCGACCTGGATCGCATTGTCGGCACCAATTCAAATGACGTTGCCGCCCTCCACCGTCTCATCAATGGTGAGGGCGACTGGAACCGGGACAAGCTCAGAACCGTGTTCGGCGCCGACCGTGCCGATCGCATGCTGACGGTTCTCGACAATGCCCGTAACCAGGCGGCGAGCACCGCGCGGGCAACGGGGAACAGTGAGACCGCTGCGCGCATTCTGGCCGATGACGATGTTCAAGGCGGGGCCCACAAGGTGCTTGAGCACGGCGCAAACGCCTTCATCTACGGCGGCTGGACAGGGCCGCTGCGCGCGGCTGGCGTCGGCGTGCTCAGAAAAACCGCCAATGCTTTCTCCGGCGGCTATCTTGGTCGCCGGCAAGCAGCGATGGCGCGCATGCTGACCGCTCAGGGTCCGGATCAGGACGAGCTGATCAACGCTCTGGTCAACACCCGCAATGCCAAGGCCATCAGCGCCGCACGGCGCAGCGTGATTGCAAACTCAATCGAAAACGTTGGTTCGGTTGCCGCTCGTCAAGGCGCGATCGCCGCGGTTGGTCATCGGCGTCGTTTCAATGGGATGACGGCGGCGCCTCCGTTCTAGGTACTCGGCTAGTTCGAAGCCACCAATGAAGCCCGCCCCGAGAAGGAAAATGATGTTGACGACGTCCTTCGACAGTAGGCGAACGATGGTATCCGCAAACCAGATGCAGACCGTGGAAATGCCGAACAGCAGCACCGTCAGAAGCATGTTGATGACAAATCTGCGTATACGCATCGCGTCGTTTTACACCGACCGGCGCGTGAACTCCAAAACTGACGGACCGTCTACATGAGGAATGATTCTGGAGACGACGATCGCAGAAAGGCCACCGGCCGTTTCCGCGGCCTCAAGGAATCATGGAAGCCCGGCCAGAGCGGCAATCCGTCTGGCAGGCCCACGGGAGCCCGCAACAAGCTCAGTGAAGCGTTCCTCGACGCCTTAGTGGCCGACTTCCACGATAACGGTGTAGCGGCCATTGTCGCCTGCAGAGAGGCCTCGCCAGAGACCTATATCCGGGTGATCGCCAGCATCCTTCCGAAGGAAATCACTGCGGAATTCACCCAGCGGTTTGTCGCCCGCCTTCCCGAGCCATCAGAGACCACCGAGGAATGGGTCGCCCGGTACAGCCCGAAGCTGCAATAGGGCGGCGACGCCATGATCCAATTGCCGACAGGGACGGTATTCGGCATTGCGCCGAGGCTGCCAACTCGCGATGGGCCGCCGATCGCCTGTTGCGGAATAAATAGGACCACCCAACGACAAGTCCGTTTGTAGTCCTCGGGTGTCGGCGATGGGCTTGAACCAGGGCACCGGTCATCCCGTCGAACGGTGATGTTACACCGCGAGAACACCAGCCGTCAGAAGGCAAAGTCGCTGAAACCGCGTAGGAGCCCCGCTGGCGCCTTTTTCGCGCTTTCGGCTACCCAACTACCCTCCGACCCATTTTAGCGAGTCCTGAATCAATTGTGGGGCTTTGCTGAATCAGATGACAGTCAATATCAGTTTAGATTCGTTCGCCCGCGCCTGCCACTACCCCTCTTCCCGCATCAACTCCGGCAGTCTTGCAAACCCCTTCGCCAGCCGCCTCGCTTCATCCATGGAGAGCTTGTCGCCGGCAATAGCTCGACCGGGATCGTCGTCGCCGTAGAAATACGCAAGCGCCTGGCCGGATGCGTCCTGGACCATGAAGCCCGAGGACGTTGGTTCGACTTTCCAGGGTGCGGGGAAGCGGCGGGTGGCGGTCATGCCGCAGAGTATCGCGGCCCCTGAAACATAAAAAGCCCGCCCGGCCGAAGCCGAGAGGCGGTTACTGGCGGCGCCTATCGTTGGCGCTGCTTGTTTCTGTCCAATTGGCAGCGAGTGTACTCTGCCGTACCGGGACCACCGCCGGTCAAACGGCAAGCGGCATCATCGGCGGCGGCGGTCTGTGCATTGACGGGCGGCATGTGGACGCGCGGCAGTCGAAAGTGATGGTGGCATCCCGCCAGCAGAACCATTGCCAAAAGAGCGACGGCGCGCATCCAGCAACGATAACACATTTTGCCCGGGATGACCGTCGCCATCGCTCCAGTGCCTGCATCCAAGCCGCGATAGCTGCAATCTCGGCGATGGGTGCAGCGGACGGGACCTGTAGGCAGATTGCTGTCCCTAGCACAGCACCATTGGTCGCACTGCCCGGCTTGCCCGTTTCAGCGAGCGTTGTGCTGCTCGTGGGGACAGCCCGAGCCTGAAGGCCCGCCCTAAGGGTTCGGGTCAGAGCCGGGCAGGTTCCCCCCCCCGGGGGCTAGCCCGGCTCGCTCTTCGATACCGTGCTACTCTAAAGGTAGCCCATGTCACCCTATGGCCTGGGTCAGAGCCGGGCGGGTAGGGAAGGCTCGCCCGGCTCGCTCATTGGAGCACGAACCCGTTTATCGGGACGGCACGCTCGCCAGCAGGAAGACGATCGCCTCGTTCAATGAGAAGTACAGGCGGCCTCCGTTCTTGACGGCTTGGCCAGTGTCCAGGTCGACGCGCCGAAATATTGGGCCAGGTGTTCCCGGTCAAGAAATGAAACGGGCGGCCTTT
>JBBQGL010000048.1:0-24200 GCA_038323025.1 Hyphomicrobiales bacterium | reverse complement strand
CGGTTCGCCGGATGCGATGGACCGCCGCTTGTTCTATCTTTTCGCTCCGGCGTGAAACCCGGGAAACGGGGCGTCCGTATGCTCGGATCGGGATACC
The DNA here is from genome assembly GCA_038323025.1 of Hyphomicrobiales bacterium. Lineage (GTDB taxonomy): Bacteria > Pseudomonadota > Alphaproteobacteria > Rhizobiales > Kaistiaceae > JAFKKF01. The sequence continues at coordinate 24,103 of JBBQGL010000048.1, read as the reverse complement.
GAATTCAAGGAGGGAGGATCAGTCATGAACCGCATGCGCAAGTGCCTGCTCGTCTTGGCCGTGGCGTCCGGGTTGGTTTCGGGCGCGGCCTATTCCAAGGAAAACACGCTTTACCAGCGGCTCGGCGGCTATGACGCCATCGCCGCGCTCACCGACGATTTCCTCGGCCGGCTGACCGGCGACGACGATTTCCGCAAATTCTTCGTCGGCATGTCCAACGACACCAAGGGACGCATTCGCCAGCACATCGTGGAGTTCTTCTGCCAGGCAACCGGCGGGCCGTGCGTCTACACCGGCCGGGACATGAAGACCGTTCACACCGGCCTCGGGATCACCGAGGATGAGTGGAAAAAGTCGGTGGTCTATATCGGCGAGAGCATGAACGCCCTGAAGGTTGCGCCGGCCGAGCAGAAGGACCTCGGAATGGCGCTGGCGCCGCTCGAGAAGGATATCGTCGAGAAGAAGTGACGCGCGTTCAGGCGACTCCGGGAGATGCAGTGAAGCGCTGCATCTCCTCGCCATTGCCGATTCGCGCCCAGGTCCCGTGCTCCCAGTCGACGACCAAAAGCGGTTCAGGCGAGGGGAGCGATGTCATGGCGGAAAGCACCGCCAGCTGGTCGGTGCTGCTGCCGCGAAGGCTGAGCTCGATCGAGGCGACCCGCTCCATCCGCGCGTCGCCATAAATGACGACGGCTGTCAGCGGCGAAGGCCCAAAGGCGCGGGCGCGGCCGATCGGGGTTGGGGCGGAAGTGCAGCCCGTCACAATTTCCGGGATTGGCCTCACGAGTCCGGCCAGCGCCGTTACCGACTTGCCGAACGGGATGAGGAGGCTGGCAATATCGGCGGGTGCGGGTGGGCGGACATACATATCGCTCCAGCCCGAGCTTTCCCGCGCCTGATGCTGCGCCGAGAACACCCTGATCTGTTCGATTTGATGCCGGCACCATTCAAGCGTGCTGGCGGGCAGAACCTCCAGGCCACCGACCACGTGATCGTCGATGAACAGCTGGTTTTCCGGCGAAGCCTTGCTCAATCCCGAAACCGGCCGAAAAACGTCGCGCAGACGTTGGAAGAAACCGTTCCCCATGCTCGCCTTTTACATCGAGGCGACGCGACTGCACTACCCTGTGGCGAGGACGGGCGAGCGAGCTAAACGCCATTCGGCTGCTTGCGTCCGGCCGCGCTCGGGGCCACCTAGGCACGACGTTTTCCGCCTGCGGTGTTTCCCGGGGCGCCAGAGGGAGCTGGAGCTTGGAACTGGGGATCTACACCTTTGCCGAAATGTCGCCCGACCCGAAGACGGGGAGGGCGCTCGGCCCCGGTCCGCGTCTCCGCAACCTCATGGAGGAGATCGAACTCGCCGACCAGCTCGGACTCGACGTGTTCGGCGTCGGCGAACACCACCGGCCCGACTTCGCCATTTCAGCGCCGGCGGTGGTCCTGGCTGCCGCGGCGGCGCGGACCAGGACCATCCGGCTGACCAGCGCCGTCAATGTGCTCTCGTCGGACGATCCGGTGCGCGTTTTCCAGGAGTTTGCGACGGTCGATCTCCTCTCCGGGGGAAGGGCGGAGATCATGGCGGGGCGGGGCTCGTTCATCGAGTCGTTCCCGCTCTTTGGCTATGACCTCAACGACTACGACGAGCTCTTTGCGGAGAAGCTCGACCTGCTCCTGAAGATCCGCGCCGGCGAGAAGGTAACCTGGTCTGGCAAGCATCGCGCGCCGATCAGGAATGTCGGCGTCTACCCGCGGCCGGAAGGCGAGATTCCGGTGTGGATTGCGGTCGGCGGCACGCCGCAGTCGGTCGTTCGCGCCGGCATGCTGGGGCTGCCCCTCGCCGTCGCCATCATCGGCGGCGAGCCGGAGCGCTTCGGCCCGCTGGTCGACCTTTACCGTCAGGCGGCGACGCGGGGCGGACACGATCCCGCCAAGCTCCCCGTCGGCATCAATTCGCACGGCTACATCGCCGACACCTCGCAACAGGCGGCCGATGAGGCCTTTCCGCCGTTCGCCGAAGCGATGACCCGGATAGGGCGCGAGCGCGGCTGGCCGCCGACGACGCGTGCCCAGTTCGAAGCGTCACGGACCTTGCGCGGCGCCACCTTCGTCGGAAGCCCGGAGCAGGTGATCGAGAAGATTCTCTTCCAGCACGAGATCTTTGGCCACCAGCGCTTCCTGATCCAGTTCAGCGTCGGCGCACTGCCGCATGCCGGACTCATGCACTCGATCGAGCTGTTCGGGACGAAAGTCGCCCCGGTGGTGCGGAGGGAATTAGCCGTCCTCACGAAGTCGCCCGGTCCGGTGTTGTCGTAAGGCAACACCTGCGCGGAAAGACATATGCGTTCGGCGCAAGGCCGTGTCCCGCTGTTTGTTGGTGCGGTGCACACAGGCGGGTCTATATCGATTGGCTAGGCGGCGCAGGCGCCAGGAGCAGCCCGCCTCAACCTCATCAGGCTTTGACGGATTCCGGCGATGAACACCAACAGCTTCGCGCGCAACGCGGTCATTCTAGGCCTGCTTTCCGCGGTAGGGCCGTTTGCGATCGACATGTATTTGCCGGCTCTGCCTGCGATTTCGGCCGATCTGAACGCCTCGACCGGGGCGACGCAGATGAGCCTCATGTCATTCTTCGCCGCGGTCGCCGTGTTCCAGATCGTCTACGGCCCGGCGTCGGACATCTTTGGCCGCAAGAACCCGCTATATTTTGGCCTGGCTCTCTATGTTCTGGGCGCCATCGGCTGCAGTCTGGCGCCTACGGTCGGCTGGCTGATCGCCTTCCGCTTCCTTCAGGGGGTTGGCGCGTGCGCGGGCATGACGATTCCACGCGCTATCGTGCGCGACCTGCACACGGGCCATGAGGCAACACGGCTGATGTCGACGATCATGCTGGTTTTCAGCGTGTCGCCGATTCTGGCGCCGCTGGCCGGAAGCACCCTGATCTCGTTCCTCGGCTGGCGGGCGATCTTCGACACGGTGGCGGTGATCGGCCTCCTCGCGATACTCCTGGTTGCCTTCTTCCTCCCGGAGACGCGCCCTGTCGAGCAGCGCATCAGGAGCAGCTTCCGCGAAGTGATGGCCGGATACGGGCAGTTGCTCGGCGATCGCCATTTCGCCGGCGTGACCCTGATCGGCGGCCTCGGCATGGCGAGCTTCTTCGCTTTCCTCGCCTCGTCCTCCTTCGTCTATATCGACCACTTCGGCCTTTCGCCGTTCGTCTACGGTTTCGCCTTCTCGGTGAACGCGGTCGCCTTTATCGGCATGGCGCAGGCGACGAGCTATCTCGGCCGCCGGTTCGGTGTCGCCCGGCTTATCCGGACGGCGATCTCCTTCTACGCCGTCATAGCCCTGACGCTCCTCGCCATCACCATTGCCGGGGTCGACAGCCTGCCGGTCCTGATGGCGATGCTCTTCGTCGGCTTCGGAGCGCTCGGGCTGGTCATCCCGTCCAGCATGGTGTTGGCGATGGAGGAGCATGGCCGCATAGCCGGGACCGCCGCGGCCCTCGGCGGGACGCTTCAGCTGGTAACCGGCGCAATCGTGATCGTGCTGGTCAGCATCTTCTTCAACGGCACGCCCCTGCCGATGGTGATCGCAATTGCGGCCTGCGCCGTCGGCGCCTTCTCGGTCGCACGCCTGACATTGTCCCGCCGGGACGATGCAGTAGCCATGCCGGCCGAATAGGGCGGGCGGGATTTCCCTTGCGCCTGTCCCCGCCTAGATTGAGTGGGACAGCCAAGAGATTCGGGAATGCGCCAATACCTTGACCTGATGAGCCGCGTGCTGGAGCGTGGCGTGCAAAAGCGCGACCGGACAGGGACGGGGACGGTTTCCTTGTTTGGCCATCAGTTGCGCTTCGATCTCGCCGAAGGCTTCCCGCTGGTGACCACCAAGAAGGTCCACCTGAAGTCGATCATCCATGAGCTGATCTGGTTCCTCTCCGGCGACACCAATATCGGCTACCTCAAGGCGCACGACGTCACGATCTGGGACGCGTGGGCCGACGAGAAGGGCGATCTCGGGCCGGTTTATGGCGCGCAGTGGCGCTCTTGGCCGACGGGGGACGGCGGGTCGATCGACCAGATCCGCCAGGTGGTCGAGCAGATTCGGGTGAACCCCGACTCGCGCCGCCTCATCGTTTCGGCTTGGAACCCGGCGGAAATCGAACAGCAGGCGTTGCCGCCCTGCCATTGCCTGTTTCAGTTCTACGTGGCCGAGGGCAGGCTGAGCTGTCAGCTCTACCAGCGCTCGGCCGACATTTTCCTCGGACTGCCCTTCAACATCGCGTCCTACGCGCTCCTCACCATGATGGTGGCGCAAGTCACCGGACTGAAGCCGGGCGAGTTCATTCACTCGATCGGCGACGCCCATCTCTACCTGAACCACCTCGATCAGGCCCGCTTGCAGCTATCGCGGGAGCCGCGCGCGCTGCCGACCATGCGCATCAATCCGGACGTCCATTCGCTGTTCGATTTCGTTTACGAGGACTTCGCGCTGGAAGGCTACGACCCGCACCCCGCAATCAAGGCCAAGGTCGCGGTGTGACGATACGTATTCGGCCTGCGCGGCCGGGCGATCAGGAACTGATCGCCGGGCTGGTTCGCGATCTCGCCGTGTACGAGCGCCTCGAGCATGAGGCGGAGGCGACGCCGGAAGGACTTGCCGCCTCGCTGTTTGCCTCGCCGGCGCGGGTTTTCTGCGACATCGCCGAAAGCAACGGCGAGGTGGCCGGATTTGCCCTCTGGTATTACACCTTCTCGACCTTTCAGGGCCGCCACGGCATCTATCTCGAGGATCTTTTCGTCAAACCCGAGTTCCGCGGGCAGGGGGCCGGCAAGGAATTGCTCCGCCGCCTCGCGCGCCGGTGCACGAAGGAGGGCCTCGGCCGCCTTGAGTGGTCGGTTCTCGACTGGAACGAGCCCTCGATCGCGTTTTACCGCGCGCAAGGCGCCCGCCTGCTCACCGAATGGGTGCGGTGCCGCGTCGATGGTCCTGCGCTGCTCGCGCTCGGTAATGAGACCTGATGCTGATGCGCCTGCCAGCTCTTCTCCGGTTCGGTCGAGGCGTCTCGAAGCCGTCGTCGGGATTTGCTACAGAAGGTCGTCGCCGGCCGGCCGGCAACATCGAACCAGAAGGTCAGACCATGCGGATGCTGCCCCTAGCTTGCGTCGTCGCTGCATTTGCCGCCGTTCCTGCCCTCGCCGACGACTCCACGGCGGAACTCGCCACCGGCGGGCTCGCCTTCGTGCAGACCAACGACATCACGATGCAGTCGGAAGATCTTTATGTCTCGATGACCGCGATCAAGGCGAAGTACGAATTCGTCAACACTTCCGACCACGATGTAACGACGCTGGTCGCCTTCCCGCTGCCGGATATCAAGGGCGATCCGGACCTCAATGTCGCTGTGCCGACCGACGATCCGGTCAATTTCGTCGGCTTCAAGACCCTGGTCGATGGCAAGCCGGTGACGACTCAAGTCCAGCAGCGCGCCTCGGCGCTCGGGGTCGATCAGACGGCACTTCTGAAGTCGCTGAACGTTCCTCTGGCGCCGCAGCTCCAGGCCACCGGGCAGGCGCTCGACGCGCTGCCCCGCGACAAGTGGGATAACCTCGTCAAGCTCGGGCTCGCCAGCATCGACCAGTACGATATCGGCAAGGGGATGGAAGACCACTTGACGCCCCTGTGGACGCTCTCCACCGACTTTTACTGGGAGCAGTCGTTCCCGGCCGGAAAGACGGTCACCATCGAGCATGACTATTCGCCGAGCGTCGGGTCGACTGCGGGCATCTCCTTCGGCTCGCCGGAATCGCGCAAGGAGCAGTGGTTCAAGGACTACGTCAACAAGTACTGTATCGACTCGAATTTCCTCGCCGCGGTCGACAAGAGCCACACGCCCGATGGCGGCGACACGCTGACCGAGAACCGCATCGATTTTGTGCTGAAGACGGGAAGCAACTGGGAGGCCTCGATCCACAATTTCCACGTCACCATCGACAAGGGATCGCCCAAGAACGTCGTGTCGTTCTGCGGGGAGGATGTCAAAAAGACCGGGCCGACCACCTTTGAAATGACCAAGGTCGACTTCGAACCTGACCAGGACCTGGCCATCCTGATTTTATCGCCCCTGCCGCAGTAAGGCGCCGCCGGAGCATCGGCTGGGAAGGCTGAATCGATGATCGCAGTCGTCCCGGTGCCGGGAAAGATCGTCCGCGGGCCGGTGACCTGGTACGCGTACCTCGTTCTCGGCTTCTTTACCTTCGCCCTGAACATCCAGGGAAACATCCTGCCGTTCCTCAGGGCGGACCTCGACCTGAGTTATCGGGTGGTCAGCCTTCATTCCAGCGCAGTGGCAGCCGGAATGATCATCGTCGGCCTCTTCGGTGATCTGGCCATCCGCCGGATCGGCAGAAGGGCGGCGCTCAGCGTCGGCTCGGCTGCCGTCGTGCTCGGCGGGATCGTTCTTTCGCAAGGCAGCGTCGCCTGGGTGACGATCGCCAGTTGCGGGCTGATCGGCGCGGTCGGAGCACTCGTGCCGGCGACGGTGTTCGCCCTGCTTGCCGACATCCATGGGAAGAACCGGGATGCGGCCTATGCCGAGGCCAACGCGGTTTGCTACGCCTTCGCCATTCTCGCCCCGCTCTCCATGGGTCTCTTCCTTTCGCTGGGCCTCGGCTGGCGGAGTGCCGTGATCTTCGGCATGGTGCTCGGAGGCGCAATCGCCCTCTACTATTCCCGCACTCCCGTTCCGGAAGCGCGGCGCGTCGCGGGGCGGAAAGGCGGCGTCTTGCCTCCCGCCTATTGGGCCTATTGGGCCGCGCTCGGGCTTGGCTGCGCGGTCGAGTTCTGCGTTTTGCTTTGGGCGCCATCCTTCCTCGAACAGGTGGGCGGGCTTTCGAAGCCCTGGGCTGCAACGTTCGCGGCCGCCTTTGCGCTGGCGATGCTGGTCGGCAGGACCGCAGGCAGCGCGCTGGTGAGGCACTATTCCACGCATCAGCTCTTCGTCGCCGCGATCATCGTGGCGCTTGCCGGCTTTGTTCTCTACTGGACCCTCGGCTCGACCTTTCTGGTAGTGCCGGGCCTGTTCGTTCTGGGCCTCGGCGTGGCTCTCTTCTATCCGCTGCTGCTGGGTCTGGCCGTGGGAGCCGCCGGCGAACTGGGTGACCTGGCCAGCGCGCGAACCATGCTGGCGGTCGGCATCGCGGTGCTGACCATGCCGGCGCTGCTCGGCACGCTCGCCGACGAGGTCGGGCTGCGTGCCGCTCACCTGATGCTGCCGGTGCTCGTCCTCCTCGTTCTCGGCTGCTTCCTGGTGGCGCAAGCCCTGGAGCGGCGCGCGCTCCAGCCGGCCTGAAGCATTGGCCCCGGTCACTCTGTCGCTCATTGCCGCCGTCGCCGAGAACGGGGTGATCGGCCAGGACGGTGGCATGCCGTGGCGGCTGTCGAGCGACATGAAACGCTTCAAGGCCCTGACCATGGGTAAGCCGGTCGTCATGGGCCGGAAGACCTTCGAGGCGATAGGCAAGCCGCTCGCCGGCAGGGCGAATTTCGTGATATCGCGGCGTGCGGAGTTCTCGCCCGAAGGGGTTGTGGTGGCGCCGAGCCTGGCGGCCGCAATTGCGGCGGCAGAGGATATCGCGAAGGCCAGCGGAGACGAGGAGATCATGGTCATCGGCGGGGGCGAAATATACGCCGCCGCCCTGCCCATGGCCGATCGCCTCTACATCACCCATGTCGAAGGGCGGCCGGAAGGCGATGCGACCTTTCCGGCCATCGACGCGGCTGTCTGGCGCGCGACATCCGCGGTGCGGACGCCCGCCGGACCGCGCGACAGTCAGGCGACGATCTTTGTCGTCTACGAGCGCATCGGGCCGGCGGGCGGTTGACATCGCGAGGCCTGGCCACCACTTCAGCCCGCCGGGCCGCGCCGGGCCGCGTTGAAAGGCAAGAGCAAGTCGCCTATAACCCGCGCCTGTCGTGGCGACCCGAGCGGCGCCGCAAGAAGGGAGCACGATGCCCTGGAATAATCCACCGGGTGGCGGAAAAGGTGGCAACGGCGGTCCTTGGGGCCAGCCTCCGCGCAACCCCGGCTCCGGAGGACCCATGGACCTCGAGGAGCTCCTCCGGCGCAGCCAGGAACGGCTGAAACGCGTTCTTCCGGGCGGCGGGCGCAACATCAGCCCGGTCACCCTGATCGCGATCCTCGTCGTTGCGGTGGCCCTGATCGTCTACAATTTCTTCACGTTCCGGGTTCAGCCGGACGAAGTCGGGGTGGTCCTCCGCTTCGGCAAGTTCGATCACCAAGCCAAGCCGGGGCTCAACTTCCGGCTGCCTTACCCGATCGAGGTCGTCTACACGCCGAAGGTGACCCGCGTTAATCGCGTCAACGTCGGCACGGCCGGCGATGAGTCCTCGAGCAACAATAGCGGCCGCAATATCCCGGAAGAGAGCCTGATGCTCACCGGCGACGAGAACATCGTCAATATCGACTTCTCGGTATTCTGGCTGATCAATGACGCGTCCAAATACCTCTTCAACATGGAAGACCCCGACGGCACGGTGAAGGCCGTGGCCGAGAGCGCCATGCGCGAGGTTGTCGGCCGCTCCGACATCCAGCCGCTGCTGACGCAGGGCAAGGCGCTCACCGAGCGCGCGGTGCAGGATCTCATCCAGAAGACGCTCGACACCTACAAGGCGGGCATTCAGGTGACCCAGGTCCAGCTGCTGCGCGTGGACCCGCCGGATGAGGTCGTGGCTTCGTTCCGCGACGTGCAGGCGGCCCAGGCCGACCAGGTACGCGTCCAGAACGAGGCGCAAAGCTACGCCAACAAGGTCATCCCGGAGGCGCGCGGCCAGGCCTCCCAGATCACCAATGCGGCGAGCGCCTATCGCGACCGGCTGATTGCAGAAGCCCAGGGACAGGCGGACCGCTTCTCCAAGGTCTACGAGACATACAAGCTCGCGCCCGACCTGACCCGCCGCCGCATGTACCTTGAGACGATGGAGCAAGTGCTCGGCGACATGGACAAGGTGATCCTTGATCCGGCGGTGGCCGGGAAGGGTGTGGTCCCGTACCTGCCCCTCGATCAATTGCGGCGCGGGGGCGTGGGCTCCTTTGTGAACCCGCCGGCCTCCGGTGCGGTGACCGGTCAGTCGCTTTCTTCGGGAGGCGGCTAATGCGTCGCGGCATCTTCGGCGGCGTTGGCCTGGTCGTCATCGCCCTTATCGGCTTTGTGCTCTACCTCAGCGTGTTCACCGTCGACCCGACGGAACAGGCCCTCGTATTGCGCTTCGGCAACCCGGTGCGCGTGATCACGCAGCCCGGGCTGAACTACAAGCTCCCGCTCATCGACAACGTCGTCTATCTCGACAAGCGGATACTCAATCTCGACTCGCCTTCGCTGGAAATCATCGCGTCCGACCAGAAGCGCCTGGTTGTGGATGCCTTCGGCCGATACGAAATCGTCGATCCGCTGCGTTTCTTCCAGTCGGTGGGCACGGTGCAGGTTGCCGAATCGCGGCTGGCGGTGGTGCTCAACTCAGCGGTGCGCCGGGTTCTCGGCGATGCGGCCTTTATCGACGTGGTGCGCGACAAGCGCGCCGAGCTCATGACCAAGATCAATGTGCAGGTCGACCAGGAGGCCGCGGGCCTCGGGATCAAGGTCGTCGACGTGAAGATTCGCCGCGCCGATTTGCCCGCCGCCAACAGTCAGGCGATCTACCAGCGCATGCAGACCGAGCGGCAACGCCAGGCGACCGAGATCAGGGCGCAAGGCGAGCAGGCGTCGCGCACGATCCGCGCCGAGGCCGATCGTGACGTGACAGTCATCGTCGCCAAGGCGAACGGCGATTCCGAGCGCCTGCGGGGCGATGGTGAGGCCAAGCGCAACGAGATCTTCGCCAAGGCCTACGGCGCCGATCCCGATTTCTTCGCGTTCTATCGATCGATGCTCGCCTACCAGACCGGGCTGAAGGGCACCAACAGCCGCCTGGTGATCGCGCCCGACTCCGAATTCTTCCGTTATTTCAACGACTACACTGGGAAATTGGCCGGGTCTTCCGGCGAGCCCCTGACGAGCACGCCGCGCGCGTCCATCCCGCCGAGCGCGGACGTGGTGCCGCCACCTCCGCCCGTGAGCCCGGCGCCTGACACGCCCACCCCGACAATCCCGGGACCGTCGCCGACGCTTTCAGGCCCCGCGGCCCCGGCACCGGCGCAGTAGGCGGTCAGACTTGGCGGAGGTCGCTTTTCCGCCTGATTTGCAGCATGATTGTCGAGTGGTTCGGATCGAGTCACGTTTGCCACCCGGCGCGGGCAGACGAGGCTCCGCCACCGTGAATCAGGAGGTCATGACATGGCGACGATAGTCCTCGCGTTGTCGCGTTTCCGCGTGGCGCGGCTGAGTGGCGCGATTGCCGCCGGCTTCGCGGCGGCGGTCCTCTTCGTCCCACCGGCCTTCGCCAAGGGTCCCGACTCGGTCGCCGACATCGCGGCGCCGCTTCTCGACGCCGTCGTCAACATATCGAGCAGCCAGACCATCGCGGGGTCGAAGGACGCGCCGGCGCCGAAACTCCCCGACGGCTCTCCGTTCCAGAACTTCTTCGACGACTTCTTTAACCAGAAGGGCCAGACCGACAACACTCCGCACCGGGTCCAGTCGCTCGGCTCGGGTTTCGTCATCGACCCGTCGGGGATCGTGGTCACGAACAATCACGTCATCGACGGCGCCGACGAGATAACCGTCAATTTCGACGACGGCAGCAAGGTAAAAGCCAAGCTGATCGGGCGCGACGAGAAAACCGATCTGGCCGTCCTGAAGATTGAAGTGTCGCACCCGCTGGTCTCGGTGAAGTTCGGCGATTCCGATGTCATGCGGGTCGGCGACTGGGTGATGGCGATCGGCAACCCGTTCGGCCTGGGGGGATCGGTGTCGGTCGGCATCGTGTCGGCGCGCAACCGCGACATCAACTCCGGACCCTACGACAACTTCATCCAGACCGATGCGGCCATCAATCGCGGCAATTCGGGTGGTCCGCTGTTCAACATGAACGGCGAGGTCATCGGCATCAACACGGCGATTATCTCGCCTTCGGGCGGCTCCATCGGTATCGGCTTCGCCATTCCGTCGAAGACCGCCGCCAATGTCGTCGATCAGTTGCGCCAGTTCGGCGAGACCCGCCGCGGCTGGCTCGGCGTCCGCATCCAGGAAGTGACCGACGAGATCGCCCAGAGCCTTTCGATGAAGGGCACAAACGGTGCGCTGGTTGCGGGCGTTACCGACAAGAGCCCCGCCGCCGACGCCGGCATCAAGGCCGGTGACGTGATCCTCGAGTTCAATGGCGAGAAGATCAGCGCCATGCACGAGCTGCCGCGCATGGTTGCCGACGAGCCGATCGGCAAGGAGGTGAAGGTTCTGGTGCTCCACAAGGGCGGCGCCCAGGAGACCCTCACGGTCAAGCTCGGCCGGCTGGAGGATGCCGACAAGGCGACGACAACCGCCGATGCCTCCACCCCGGACAAATCGACCCCCAAGCCGCCGCCGGTGATCACCGGTCCGCTCGGCCTCGGTCTCGCCGATCTTTCGCCCTCGCTCCGCACCCAATACGGGATCAAGGACGGTGTCACCGGGGTAATCGTTACGGATGTTGCCGCCGGCAGCGCCGCGGCGGAGAAGCGGCTCCAGGCCGGCGACGTCATCGTCGAGGTCTCCCAGGAGCCGGTGAAGTCGCCGGACGACGTCGCCGCTCGCCTCGATGTCCTGAAGAAGGCCGGCCACAAGTCGGTTCTCCTTCTGCTCGCCAACAAGGATGGCGACCTGCGCTTTGTGACGGTGAAGATCGACGAGTAGGCCGGAGTCGTCCCGTCGGTCGGTTCAGTCGAGGACGTAGCTCACGACGCCGTCGGCCAGCTTCGGCTCGAACCAGGTGGACTTCGGCGGCATGATGCCGCCGGCGTCGGCCACCGCCATGAGGTCGGCCATGGTCGTCGGATAGAGCGACAGCGCAACCGCCATCTCGCCGGAAGCGATGCGGCGCTCGAGTTCGGCGAGACCCCGGCCACCCCCGACGAAATCGATGCGCTTGTCGGTCCGCGGATCGGTAACGCCAAACACCGGCTCGATGACATTGCGTGCCAGCAGCGTGACCGGCAGGCGTCCGATCGGATCATTGGCCGGAATGAGTTCCGGGCGGATCGACAGGCGATACCAGCGGCCCGCGAGAAACATGCCGAACTCGCCGGGCGTAGCGGGTCGAACGGGCGAGCCCTCCGCCTTAACCGAAAAGCGCTTGCCGATGTCGGTGAGGATGGCCTCCGGGCTGTGGCCGTTGAGGTCGCGGAGGACGCGGTTGTAGTCGAGGATGGTCATCTGATCCTGGGGGAACAGAACCGACAGAAACCAGCTGCTCGGCCCCTTGTTGCCGCGGGCGTCGTCGACGCGGGCCGCCGCCGCCGAACGGTGATGGCCGTCGGCGATGTAGAGTGCGGGGAGGTCATCGACGGCGTGGCTGAGGCGCTCGATGGCGGTGTCGTCGCTGACCGGCCACATCTCGTGGCGAACGCCTTCGGCAGCCGAGGTTACGTCGATATCCGGCTCGGCTCCGGTCGCTGCGGCAAGAAGGGCGTCCAGCGCCGGCGCCTTCGGATAGGCAATCATCACCGGACCGGTCTGGGCATTCAGCGCCTCGATCTGGCGGACGCGATCGTCCTCCTTGACCGGAGTCGTCAGCTCATGCCGCCGAATGCGATTGGTGCGATAGTCGGCGAGGGAGGCAGTGGCGGCAAGCCCGGTCTGCCGCCGGTCGCGCCAGGTCAGCCGATAAACGTAGTAACAGGGTCGTTCGTCGCGGATCAGGACTCCCGCTCCGATCATCCGTTGCAGGTTCTCGGCGGCCTTGGCGTAGACCCTGGCGTCATAGGGATCGACCGTTGGATCGAGGTCGATCTCCGGCTTCGAGATATGGAGGAAGCTCCACGGCTTGCCCGCGGCGCGCACCCTCGCTTCCGCGCTCGACAAGACGTCGTAGGGTGGCGCAAGAACCTCCGCGGCGCGTCCCGGCGCGGGGCGTAAGGCGCGGAAAGGTCGTATGAGGGCCACGAAGCTTCTCCGGAAAGGCGGCTGAAAGTGCGCGCGGGCGCAGGCGCGGTCCTGATAGCCGGGCCAACGGCAAGCGGCAAGTCACGGCTTGCCCTGGAACTGGCCCGGCAAAGGAACGGCGTCGTCATCAACGCCGATTCGATGCAGGTGTACCATGAGCTAAGGGTGCTGACGGCGCGCCCGACACCGGCCGAAGAAGCGGAAGTTCCCCATCGTCTGTACGGCCACGTGGCCGCGGGGACGCGCTATTCGGTCGGCACCTGGCTTCGCGATGTCGAGGCAGTCTTGATGGAAGCGCGAGCGGCCGGTCGGACAGCCATCATCGTCGGTGGAACCGGTCTCTACTTCAAGGCACTGACCGAGGGGCTGTCGGCGATCCCGGCGATCCCGGCCGAGGTCAGGGAGCGCGTGCTGGCCCAGGCGGCGGGTGTCGCAAGCGCCGATCTTCACGCGCGCCTGGCGGCGACCGACGCGGAAGACGCGGCGGCTATCCGCCCGTCGGACAGGGCGCGCATCGTTCGCGCACTGGAGGTCTTCGAGGCGACCGGGCGACCGATTGCCGTATGGCAGCGCAGTGGCGGAGCGCCGATCATTGCTGTCGAGGGCGCGGAGCGAATTGTTCTCGACATCGATCGCGCGGTTCTCCATCGGCGGATCGCGGAGCGTGTCCGGAAGATGCTGGACGCGGGCGCGCTGGAGGAGGCGAGGGCGCTCGCTGCGCTCGGGCTACCGGCGGACATGTCGGTGATGAAGGCGATCGGCGTGCGCGAGCTCCTCGACCATCGGGCAGGACGCCAGTCACTCGATCAGGCGATGGAGGCAATGGCGACCGCAACCCGTCGCTTTGCCCGGCGGCAGGAAACCTGGTTCCGCAACCAGATGGCGGACTGGAAACGCATTAGAGCCTGGGGCCCGGTCGGCGACGGAAAGGGGTAGGCCGGATCGGAGAAGGACCGGCGATCAGAAACGATACGGGACTATTCGCGCCGCGGCCTTGGAGTCCCATGGCAGATCCAGCGCATCCGGGGCCTCATAGTCGTACATGACGGTCGGCATGTTGATGATGACCGCTTCGCTCGTGCCGATGTTCTTCCAGCCGTGATAGAGGTTGGGCGGGATAACCAGCAGCCCCGGGTTCTTTTCACTCAACGTGAATTCGTTCACCCTGCCGTGGCTTGGCGAGTCAAGCCGTCCGTCGAATACGGCGATCTTGACCAGCCCGCTCACCACAAAAAGCCGGTCCGTGCTTCTTTGATGGAGCCCCCACGCGCGGATGCGGCCCGGCAAAGTGGTTGTGATGTGGACCTGAACTACGGGGCCCCCGATTTCGTCCCACGTAGCGCGGGCCACCTCGCTGACATGCCCGTCCTCGTGCGGTACGGGTCGGGTCGGCCGGAACTTGAGATCGTGGATCAAAGTGGATCGCAGGCTGCCGCGCTCGTTTACGGCCGATTGCTTGGCGAGCAGTTCCTTGCCGCCCAGCACTCCGGGCGTCTTCAGCTTGCTTGACTTCAAGAGGCGAGACTCCGTGGACTCGTTGCCGGCACGTAAGCTTCTTCGTTGGGATATTCCAGGCTCTCTACACCATCCTCCCCGGTGCTGAAAAAGTCGATTGACCGGGCGCCTGACCGCGCCTATTTTGAATGTACAAAGGAAAATGCAGATGTCGGCTGGAAATATTCTCGTAGTATCGGAGCGCACCGCCACGATGGCCTGACAGCCGTCGCGATTGGTGGTGCGCAAGGGGCCCTCGGAGGCCCTTTTTTGTTGCCGGAATTCCTGATCTGCCCGGACTCGGGCATGGCGAGGTGAGACTCATGGAAAAGCAGATGACGGGCGCGCAGATGGTCGTTCAGGCTTTGATCGACCAGGGCGTCGAGCACATCTTCGGATACCCGGGCGGCGCGGTCCTGCCGATATACGACGAGATAATCCAGCAGGATCAGGTCGAGCACATCCTTGTCCGCCACGAACAGGGTGCCGGCCACGCCGCGGAAGGCTATGCCCGCTCGACCGGCAAGCCGGGAGTCGCCCTCGTCACCTCGGGGCCGGGCGCCACCAACCTGGTCACCGCGCTCACCGATGCGCTGATGGATTCGATCCCGATGGTCGGAATCACGGGGCAGGTGCCGACCCACCTCATCGGCAACGATGCGTTTCAGGAATGCGACACGGTCGGGATCACGCGCCCCTGCACCAAGCACAACTGGCTGGTCCGCGACGTGAACGACCTCGCCCGCATCCTGCACGAAGCCTTCCATGTTGCTACCCACGGCCGTCCCGGGCCGGTGGTCGTGGATATCCCGAAGGATGTCCAGTTCGCTACGGGAACCTATGTCGGCCCGACCCCGCAAGGTCATCGAACCTACCATCCGCGGACAAAGGGCGACCCGACCGCCATTCGTGCCGCGGTGGACATGATCGCAAAGGCCAAGCGGCCTATCTTCTACACCGGCGGCGGGGTCATCAATTCGGGACCGCATGCTTCCGCGCTCCTGCGTGAACTCGTCCGCCTAACCGGCTACCCGATCACGTCGACCCTGCTCGGCCTCGGCGCGTTTCCGGCCTCCGACCCGCAGTGGCTGGGTATGCTGGGCATGCACGGCACCTTCGAAGCCAACAACGCGATGCACGATTGCGACCTCATGGTCGCCATCGGTTCGCGTTTCGACGACCGCATCACCGGCCGCGTCAACGCCTTCTCGCCGGGCTCGCGGAAGATCCACATCGACATCGACCCCTCGTCCATCAACAAGAACGTGCGCGTCGACCTCGGCATTGTCGGCGACGTCGGCGAGGTGCTCGAGGACCTGTTGATCGTGTGGAAGGCCGAAAAGCCGAAGATCGACAAGGCCGCGCTGAAATCCTGGTGGGGCGAGATCGACCGCTGGCGGGCGCGCAATTCGCTTGCCTACCGCGCCAACAAGGACGTCATCATGCCGCAGTACGCCATCGAGCGGCTGTACGCGGCGACCAAGGATCGCGACGTTTACATCACGACCGAGGTCGGCCAGCATCAGATGTGGGCCGCGCAATTCTACCGTTTTGAGGAGCCCAACCGGTGGATGACCTCCGGCGGCCTCGGCACCATGGGCTACGGCCTGCCGGCGGCGGTTGGCGTCCAGGTGGCGCACCGCGACAGCCTGGTCATCGATATTGCCGGCGATGCGTCGGTCCTCATGACCATGCAGGAGATGTCGACGGCGGTGCAGCACGATCTGCCGATCAAGATCTTCATCCTCAACAACCAGTACATGGGCATGGTTCGACAGTGGCAGGAGCTGCTACACGGCAACCGGCTGTCGCACTCGTACATGGATTCCCTGCCGGATTTCGTGAAGCTCGCCGAAGCCTACGGCTGCGTGGGCCTCCGGGCGGAGAAGCCCGGCGATCTCGACGGCGCGATCGCCGAGATGATCAAGGTCAAGCGGCCGGTGCTCTTCGATTGCCGCGTCGCGGCGCTCGCCAACTGTTTCCCGATGATCCCGTCGGGCAAGGCGCATAACGAAATGCTGCTCGGCGAAGACGTCACGCCGGAGAACATCGGCAACGTGATCTCGGCGCAAGGAAAGGTGCTGGTCTGATGGCGCAAAAAACGATGGTGCGTACGGCCCGGGCGCAATCGCCCGTGCTGCCGCCGGCCTCTGCCTATTTCATCGAGGAGACGCATGACCGCACCGAGCGGCATACCCTGTCGGTGATCGTCGACAACGAACCGGGCGTGCTCGCGCGCGTGATCGGCCTGTTTTCCGGGCGCGGCTACAACATCGACAGCCTGACGGTCTCCGAGACCGAGCACTCCCAGCATCTGTCGCGCGTGACCATCGTCACTACCGGCACGCCGGCGGTCATCGAGCAGATCAAGGCGCAGCTTGGCCGGATGGTTCCCGTGCACAGCGTGAACGACCTGACCGCCGAGGGGAGCGCCATCGAGCGTGAGCTGGCCCTGGTCAAGATCGCCAGCACCGGCGGCCAGCGTGTCGAGGCGCTTCGTCTCGCCGACGCCTTCCACGCAGAGGTCGTCGACGCCACCGTCGATCATTTTATCTTCGGCCTTACCGGGGCGACCGACAAGATAGAGCAGTTCATCGCCATCATGGCGCCGCTCGGGCTGATCGAGATCTGCCGCACCGGAATCGCGGCGCTGTCGCGGACGAAGGCGACGCCCTAGTACCGCTGTCGAGGCTCCGGCAAGATGTTCGACCACCTTTTCGGGGCCTTCGTCGTCTTTGCGTTCGTGGCCTCGATCACGCCCGGCCCGAACAACATCATGCTGATGAAGTCGGGCCTGAATTTCGGCTTCGCGCGGACGCGGCCGATCCTGTTCGGCGTGCCCGTCGGCTTTGCGTTGATGGTGGCTATCGTCGGCCTGGGGCTAGGCGCCTTCTTTACCGCTTACCCGGCCGCCTACACGGTCGTGAAGTACGCTGCGGCGGTCTATCTCGTCTACCTCGCCTGGATGATTGCGAATGCCGGTCCGATGAAAGACGGTGATGCGTCAGGGCGGCCGTTTTCGTTTCTCGAAGCCGTGGCCTTCCAGTGGGTCAACCCGAAGGGCTGGGCGATGGCGGTCGGCGCTGCGAGCACCTATGCCGCGTTCGCCGCCTTTCCCTTCAACATGCTGGCGATGGCGTTTGTCTTCGGGGCCTGTGGAGTCGTCAGCAGTCTGATCTGGGTCTGGTTCGGCACGACCCTTCGCCGGGTTGTGACGGATGCGAAAACAATGCGCTTCTTCAATGTGTTCATGGCGATCCTGCTGGTCGCTTCGCTGATCCCGGTGCTTGGCGACCTTTAGCGACGAGCGTCCGCCCGGCGACACAATTTTACGCGATTATTTGAATTAACTATCATCGCTAAGTATTTGGTGCACAACAAATTATATCGCCGGCGGCAAAGTTGTGGCGCAGCCCCAAGGGATGGCTCTATGTTCCGGGCCACGGAGGACTTACGGGTTGGCGCACACGCGGCATCTTGGTCTGGGCGTCATCGAGACGCGCTGGTTCGACGAGCGGCATCACACGGTGCGACCGCTTTTCGAATTCCTTTCCTATGCGCTGAAGGACCGCCCCGACGCGTTCACCTACGAGCGCTTCGTTGGCGCCTCCTCGTTCCGCGAGACCGTTCGTTTCATGACCGGCCGGGGGGACGTCGAGTACCTCTACGTCGCGGCCCACGGCGATTTCGGCAAGATCCTCGTTCGGGATGGCTCAGGCCTCTCGCGCACGTTCATCCGCAACACCTTTTGCGAGGTCAACCGGCGGTCCCGGCGCCTGAAGGGCGTGCTGTTCGGATCGTGCAAGTTCGGAGATGCGCAGAACCTCATCGAAGTGCTGCGTCCTTCGAAGATACGCGGCGAGTCGGTCAACAACCGGCTGATCTGGGTGGGCGGCTACGACCAGGAGATCGAGTACACGCGCAGTTCGCTGGTCGACATCTACTTCTACGATCTTCTTTTGCGCAGCGCCGCGGGAAACGAGATTGCGCGGGTCGAGCGCGCGGTGGCCGACCTCGACAAGATGATGCCCAACCTCGCGGAGAACCTGTCCCTTTGCATCGTCGCGCGCATCTCGAAGCGGCGCTACCGCGACCTGATCAAGGGCGTCGACATATTCGAATAGCGAGGCGTCATGGGCGACTTCAAGGGCTTCGGCAAGGACGCGCTTCCCTTCTTCAAGGCGCTGAAATTCCATCAGAGCAAGGAATGGTTCGAGGCGAACCGCGCGCTCTACGAAAACGACGTGGTCGCCCCGATGGCCGCCCTGCTCGACGACCTTACCGCGGCATTCGCGAAGAAGGGGCCGCCGCTCAAGGCCAACGGGAAGCGCTCGATCTTCCGACTGCATCGCGACATCCGGTTCTCGAAGGACAAGAGTCCGTACAAGACCCACGCTGGCGCGGTCATGACCCGGTCCGGCGGCAAGAACGATCCGGGCGTCCTCTACATCCATATCTCCCCCGAGGGATGCTTCGCCGCGGCCGGCTTTCATTCGCCCGAACCCGCCAGCCTCGCGAGGCTGCGGAAGGTCGCAAAGGACGATCCGAAGCGGCTGAAGAGCCTGGTTTCCCGGCTGGCGAAAGCCGGGCTGAAATTCAGCGACTACGACAAGCTGACCCGTCTTCCGCGCGGGTTCGAGGAGTTCAGCGAGGGACCGCTCTCGGAAATCTTCCGGCTGAAATCGTTCATCGTCGAGGAGCCGCTCCTTGACAAGCTGATCGCTTCCCCGAAGCTTGCCGACGCGTTGATCGATTTTGCAGGCCGCGCCGAGCCGCTGCTCGAGTTTGGCTGGGATACGTTGGATTGAAATTGAGGCAGTCGAGATTGCCTCGCAGCAAAGACCCTGGAGGATACATGAAAAGACTAGTGCGCGCGGCCGCCGTCACCGCATCGATCGTCGCCGGCGGCAGCGCCGCCGAGGCTTGCGGCACGGGAGAACTCCTGTTCTCGGACACCTTCGAGACGATGACCAAGACGTGGGGTCAGCCCGACGAGTTCATGAAGGTGGAGAGCGGCCAGCTCGTGATCAACGAGAAGGACGGCAATTTCTACGTTGCCACTTCCGGTCCGACCTATCGCGACGTCGACTTCTGCGCGACGTTCAAGCCGACCGACAGTTCCGATCCGGCGAGTTCCTATGCGGGCGTGACATTCTGGGGACAGGATGTCGACCATTTCTACACCTTCCAGATGACGGTCGACGGCTACGCCACGGTCTACCAGTACACCGGCGAGTGGAAATCGATCATCGACGACACGGCGGTGAGCAGCATCAAGCAGGGCGTCGGCGCCGAGAACGAATTGCGCGTCGTCACCAAGGGCGATACCGCCACGCTCTACATCAACGGCGAGCGCTTCAACTCGATCACCGGCGTCATGCCGAATGAAGGCCAGCACCTGGGCTTCACGGTCGAGGCCCCGGAAAAGGGCAAGGTCACCTTCGCGATCGACAATGCGGAGGTGCGGACGCCGGCGGCCAATGCCGACAATAGCGGCGGCGGGCAGGACAAGGGCCCGGCCAGCCAGGGCGGCGGTGGCGGAGCCAACCAGGGCGGCGACGGGTCGGGCCCGAGCATCAAGCCGGGCGGCAGCAGCGGACCGCAATAGCCCGTCCAATTGGCCGGCCGCGCGCTGACACCCGCGGCCGGCTTCACCGTTCAAGGCTTGCGGTCGGGCCGCGCGTCTGCCGGCTGACATTGCGTCCGTGTCCACCGCCCGCTAGAACCGCCCCAAATTCCGTGGGCGAACCACCGCGGGCCGTTCTTGCGGCCACCCGGCATGGGCGAAAAGAAGGAAAACCACTCGTGCGCGTTTACTATGATCGGGATGCCGATCTGAACCTCATCAAGGCCAAGAAGGTCGCGATTGTCGGCTACGGCAGCCAGGGCAGGGCCCATGCACTCAACCTGCGGGATTCGGGCGTCAAGGACGTCGTGATTGCCCTGAAGACCGGATCGGCTACCGCCAAGAAGGTGGAGGCCGACGGGCTGCAGGTGAAATCCGTCGCCGACGCCGCCAAGTGGGCCGACCTCATCATGATGTGCGCGCCGGACGAGCTGCAGGCCGACATCTGGAAGGATCATATCGCCGGCAATATCCGCGACGGTGCCGCGATCGCCTTCGCTCACGGCCTGAACGTTCACTTCAACCTGATCGAGCCGAAGAAGACCGTCGACGTCGTGATGATTGCGCCGAAAGGCCCGGGTCATACGGTGCGCGGCGAATACCAGAAGGGCGGCGGCGTGCCGTGCCTGATCGCGATTCATCAGGATGCCTCGGGCAATGCCCAGGACCTGGCCCTGTCCTATGCGTCCGGGATCGGCGGCGGGCGCTCCGGCGTCATCGAGACGACCTTCCGCGAGGAATGCGAGACCGATCTTTTCGGCGAGCAGGTGGTTCTCTGCGGCGGGCTGGTCGAACTGATCCGCGGCGGTTTCCAGACACTCGTCGAGGCGGGCTATGCGCCCGAAATGGCCTATTTCGAGTGCCTGCACGAGGTGAAGCTGATCGTCGACCTGATCTACGAGGGCGGCATCGCCAACATGAACTATTCGATCTCCAACACGGCGGAGTTCGGGGAGTACATGTCCGGACCGCGCATTATCACGGACGAGACCCGGGCCGAGATGAAGCGCGTCCTGAAGGATATCCAGACCGGCGCCTTCACCTCGGAGTGGATTCGCGAGTTCAAGGCGGGATTGCCGAAGTTCAAGGCCATCCGGCGCAACAACGACGCGCTGCCGATCGAGGAAGTCGGTCAGAAGCTCCGCGCGATGATGCCGTGGATCGGCGCCAACAAGCTGGTCGACCGGGCGAAGAACTAGCCGCTCGCAGGTATTGAACTCTCTCGCCCGGTCTGATCACCAGGCCGGGCGGGATCGGTTCCCAGCGCGCCAGTCGATCCGGCGGGGGCAAGTGCCCCTCCCAATCGCGAAAGACCGAAGCGCATGCCGCGTCGTTACGTCGTCCTCGATGTGTTCACAAACCGGCCGCTTGCCGGGAATCCCCTTACCGTAGTTCTCGACGCGGAAGGCCTGGACGACCGCGACCTGCAGGCAATTGCCCGGGAATTCAACCTGTCGGAGACGGTGTTTGTGCTGCCGGCGGCCAATCCGGTTCATGCCGCACGCGTCCGCATCTTCACACCGTCCCACGAACTGCCCTTCGCCGGTCATCCGATTGTCGGGACGGCGGTTCTCCTCGGTATGCGGGCGGCCGAGTCCAACCACGAGAAGCGCGAACTGATGCTGGTGCTTGAGGCCGGCATCGGGCCCGTTCGCTGTGGCGTCACGCTCGAGGGAAGGGCGGGAGGTCGTGCGGTCTTTGATCTGCCGCGGCCCGCAGCCGAGGCAGGGACCGCGGCAAGCGTCGAGGCGATCGCCGGCGCCCTTGGGCTGGAACCGTCCGAAGTCGGCTTCGAAAACCACCGCCCGACCGTGTTCTCAGCGGGTCTCGCGTTCCAGTTCGTGCCGGTCCGCGACCTCGCCGTGATCGATCGCGCCCGCCCCACGCCCAACTGGCGTTCGGCGTTCGGCGACATGCCGGCTTATGTCTATTGCCGGCAGACCCAGGTGGCAGGCCGCCAGTTCCACGCGCGCTCGTTCCTGCCAGGACTGGGCATCGGCGAGGACCCGGCAAGCGGAAGTGCGGTTGCGGCGTTTGCCGGGGTTGTGCGTCGTTTCGACGAGCCGCATGACGGCCGCCACCGGTTCCTTGTCGAACAGGGGATGGAGATGGGCCGGCCGAGCCTGCTGACCCTCGAGATCGACATCGAGGGCGGGGTCCTGTCGGGGACGCGGATAGCCGGCGATGCGCTGGTGGTTGCGGAAGGCACGCTCGCCGTTTAACGCAAGACGCGCGCCTCGGCTTTGTCACGGCCTCCAGGAGATCCCATGAACCAGTTCCTGCTGATCCTCCATTTCTTCGGACTGGGCATCGGTACGGCCGGGCTTCTCGGCGGCTTCGTCGTGCAACTTGCCATCGACGCGCGCCCGCCCGGAGACGCCCCCGCCCTCGTGCAGGCTTTCCCGCGCTTCGCGCGTACGGGCCAGATCGGCCTCGGGCTGCTGCTTTTGACCGGTGTGCTGCTGTTGTGGCTGAAGTGGAGCGGATCGACCCCTAATCCGACCATGTTCATCCTGAAGATGATCTTCGTCCTTGCCCTGATTGCGATGGTTGTTCTGCTCGGGATCAACGGGAAGAAGGCGATCCGGGACCGCGATATGGTCGCGGCGGGGCGGCTGCCGCTGTTCCGGCGGATCGCGACGACTTTCCTGATGCTGACCGTCACTTTCGCCGTGCTGACGTTCAGTTGAGCTTTTGCGGTTTCAGCTTGCGGGAACCGGCCTCCTTTGGCTAGAACCGGACATTAACCGGTCCAGGCCGATCTTTCCCGGCGGACCAATCTGGCGGAACCGGCATGATCGCTCGCGATCAAAGGCTCTCGAAAGCGGCTGAGACTGCGGTCTCCGGCTGCCGCCGGCTGCCCGCGCTCACCCTCCTCCTTAGACGCCCCTGAGCGTCGGCTGCCCTTTGGGGCGGGGCACTCAGGGGTGAACGGGACTTCCGCCAGACCCTAGAGAAACGCCCGCATCAAAGCCGCAGCCGGCCGCGGGCAGTCCGAGGAAAGATCGATCCAATGAACGCCAGGCAGCCAGTCAACCCGGGCAAGGAACGCGTCGTCATATTCGACACGACGCTGCGCGATGGAGAACAGTCCCCCGGGGCGTCGATGACGCTCGAGGAGAAGATTCAGGTCGCCGAGGTTCTCGACGAGATGGGCGTCGACATCATCGAGGCCGGCTTCCCGATCGCCTCCAACGGCGATTTCGAAGCCGTCTCCGAGATCGCCAAGACGATCAAGCGCGCCGTCGTTTGCGGCCTGGCGCGGGCCGGCAATGCCGACATCGACCGTGCCGCCGAGGCGTTGGTCCACGCCGAGCGGCGACGCATACATACCTTCATCGGCACATCGCCGCTGCATCGCCAATACCAGCTCCAGCTCGACAAGGACCAGGTCTACGACCGGGTCGTCTCCTCGGTGACGCGGGCCCGCAACCACACAGATGACGTGGAATGGTCGGCGATGGATGCCACACGCACGGAACACGATTTCCTCTGCCGGGTAGTGGAGGCGGCCATCCGCTCCGGCGCCACCACGATCAACGTGCCGGATACCGTAGGCTATGCCACGCCAGAGGAATTCCGCGACCTGATCCGGATGCTGATCGAGCGCGTGCCGAAGGCGGACACGGTTGTGTTCTCCACCCATTGCCACGACGACCTCGGCCTTGCCGTCGCGAATTCCCTGTCCGGGGTGGCCGGCGGGGCCCGCCAGATTGAGTGCACGATCAATGGGCTCGGCGAGCGGGCTGGGAACGCGGCGCTGGAAGAGATCGTGATGGCGATCAAGACGCGCGGCGATGTGCTGCCGTACTACACCAATATCGACGCGACGATGCTGGTGCGCGCGTCGAAACTGGTGTCGGCGGTTTCGGCCTTTCCGGTCCAGTAC
>JBBQGL010000047.1:0-24201 GCA_038323025.1 Hyphomicrobiales bacterium | reverse complement strand
GGTCACGGCCGGGGCGCCGGCAAGACGCGTCGCGAAGTAGGCCGCCGTCGTCGAATAGACCAGCGACGAGTTCCACTGCAGGTAGACCTGGAAATTCTGGTAGGCGAGGAAAGCCGGTCCCGTGCGCCCCATCGGCAACAGGAGCGAGGCGGGCATCTTGTCGGCCGGCAGCGCCTTCCCTCCCGCCAGTGTCACGCCCCATGCCGCCCATTGGGAGCGCGGATGCTGGATCGCCAGGTCGGCTTCCTGCCAGGGCAGGTTGGCCGGAACCCGCACCTCCTGCAGCCAGGGTTCCCCACGCCGCCAGCCGTAACCGGCGAGAAGGTTGGCGCCGGAGGCGAGCACATCGGGCACGCTGGTGAGCAGATTGACCCTGCCGTCACCGTCGTAATCGACCCCGTAGTCGTAGTAATGCTTGGGAAGGAACTGGAGCTGCCCGAGCTCTCCCGCCCACGGGCCGCGCATCTGGTCCGGCGTCAGGTCGCCGCGGTCGATGACCTTCAGCGCGGCGATGAGCTCGGGGCGGAACACGTCCGGCCGCCGGCAGTCGTAGGCGAGCGTCGCCACGGAAACGAGCGTCGGCAGGTTGCCGACGTTGGCGCCGAAATCGGTCTCCAGTCCCCAGAAGGCGACCAGCACCGGCGCGGGGACGCCGTACTGCTTCTCGATCTTCTGGAAGAGCGGCTTGTACTTGGCGATCTTCGCCGCACCGCTGCTCAGCCGGTATCCGGCCACCATGCGGTCCGAGAACTCTATGAACGTCTGGGCGAAGACCTTCTGCCCGCGATCCTTGGCGACGATGCCCTGATCGAAACGTATGTCGGGCGCTGCGGCGGCGATCGTCTTCTGCGAAACGCCGGCGGCAAGCGCCTCCTTCTTCACGCCGGCGACCCAGGCGTCGAAGCTGCCTTCCTTCTGGCAGCTCGCGGCGAGCGCGTCGCCGCCGGTCAGGAGGGTCGCGACCGTCATCGCGGCGAGCGCGGGCAGCAGTTTCGAGATTCGCATGAGGTCAAAGATCTCCGCTGTTATCGCCGCCGACTATACGGCGCGCGCCGTCCTTGCGAAAAGTCCACGCCCGGACGCGGGGCCGGCCCGCTATTGCGGCAGCATATCTTCCGGGCCAAGCCCCTTCAGCGCCTTGTACGAGAAGCTGAGAAGAGCCACGCCGACGGCACCCGCAACGATCAGCACGACATAGTTGATCACGGCGACAAGGGGAAGGAAGTCGGCCCAGCGCCTGAGCGCCGCGATCACCTCCTCGGGTTTCGCAGTGACGGTCAGGGACGAAGTCCCGGCGATCGCGCCCACCACGAATCCGATGCCGAGAAGGACGACGATGAACGGCAGCCAGCCGAGAATGAAGGTTCCGAGCAGCCGCCAGAAATTGCTCTCGGTCAGGTCCCACGCCTGGCGAAAATCGTAACGCTCCTCGACGACCGCAATCGGGAGCAACGGCGACAGACGGATGGAGAAGAAGCCGACGATCAGGACCGGAATTGCGATTGCCGCGATATAGATGACCGGGCTGCGGGAATCGATGGCGGCAGCCGCCAGGCCCGCCGGGATCGACAGGATGATGGCCGCGACGAAGATGAGCAGGGGCAGGACGATGAAGAGCGCCTCGACCTTGCCGAAGGCGAAATAGATGTACGTACCCGGCTTGCGGTCGCCGAACAGGATCACCCGGTGGATCGCCACCGCAACGATGGAGACGGCGACCACGCTCAGCAGCCCGCTGAAGAGCGGCAGCCATTGTGTCTGGCCGAGCACCGCAGGGTTCATCGTCTGAAGCGCGGAAATCACGCTGTCCACCTCGGCGCGGTCGACGAGGTACTGGCCGACCGCGACGATGAGGAGGGGAAACCAGGACAGCCGGACGATCGTCCCGAACTCCGCCGACACGAAGCCGTACGACCGCCGGATGACGCCTATGCCAGGGAGCGGATACATGGGGGCCCTCGCCGCGAGAATCGTGGCGAGAGCATACGCGTTCAGACCGTCCGCGGTTAGCCGCCCGAGGGTCCGGCGGCCAACTCCAGGCCGGTTCTCGGTCAATCAGGCCTTGGCCAGCGCCTGATCGAGGTCGGCAATGATGTCGGCGACGTCCTCGATGCCGACCGAGAGCCGGACCACGTCCGGGCCGGCGCCGGCGGCGATCTTCTGCTCGTCGGAAAGCTGGCTATGGGTGGTCGAGGACGGGTGGATGATCAGGCTCTTGGCATCGCCGATATTGGCGAGATGCGAGAACAGCTTGACGCTTTCGACCAGCTTGACGCCGGCGGCGTTGCCACCCTCGATCCCGAAGGTGAGCACCGCGCTGGCGCCCTTCGGCGTGTATTTCCTGGCGTTGGCATTGTACTTGTCGCCGGGCAGGCCGGCGTAGCTCACCCACTTTACCTTCTTGTGGCCCTTGAGGTACTCCGCCACGGCCTTCGCATTGTCCGAGTGGCGCTGCATGCGAAGCGGCAGCGTCTCGGTTCCGATCAGGAACAGGAAGGCGTTCAGCGGTGCGATCGCGGGGCCGAGGTCGCGGAGGCCGAGGACGCGGCAGGCGATGGCGAAGGCGAAATTGCCAAAGGTCTCGCCGAGCACCATGCCGTGATATTCCGGGCGCGGCTCCGAAAGGAACGGATAGCGCTTGGAGGCCAGCCAGTTGAACTTGCCGCCGTCGACGATGATGCCGCCGATCGAGTTGCCGTGGCCGCCGATGAATTTGGTCAGCGAATGGACGACGATGTCGGCGCCATGCTCGAAGGGCCGGCAGAGATACGGCGTCGCCAGCGTGTTGTCGACGATGAGCGGGATGCCGGCCTTCCTGGCGACCGCAGCGACGGCCGCGATGTCGGTGACAACGCCGCCGGGATTGGCGATCGACTCGATGAAGATCGCCTTGGTCTTCGGCGTGATGGCCTTCTCGAAGGAGTTGATGTCGTCGATGTTCGCCCACTTCACGTTCCAGCCGAAGCTCTTGAACGAGTAGTTGAACTGGTTGATCGAGCCGCCGTAGAGCTGCCCCGCCGCGACGAACTCGTCGCCGGGCTGCATCAGCGTATGGAATACGATTACCTGGGCCGCGTGACCCGAAGCGACGGCCAGCGCCGCCGTGCCGCCCTCCAGCGAGGCAATGCGTTCCTCGAGCACCGATTGGGTCGGGTTCATGATGCGCGTGTAGATATTGCCGAACGCCTGCAGGCCAAAGAGATTGGAGGCATGCTCGACGCTGTCGAACACGTAGGACGTGGTCTGGTAGATCGGCGTCGCCCGCGCGCCGGTCGCCGGGTCCGGCTTGGCGCCGGCATGGATGGAACGGGTGGCAAAGCCCGGTGCGTCACTCATGGATGTTCTCCCTCTTGGTCGGGGGCTTTACGCCCTCCGCAGCAGGAACATCGATAGCCGTCTTCCGGCCGGAATTCCAAACCAATCCCTGCCCATATTGGGCAACGCCGTGGAATGAAGTTCCGCCCCAACCGGCGAGGTTGGGGTCAATCGTTCCGGTCAAGCCGGAAGTGCTGGTGGCCCGGGTCCATCAGCGGAGCCTTCGAGGAGACAGTGCGCGAGTTGATCCCGGCCCAGGCGTTCTCGCCGGCAAGCCGTCCGTATTCGATCTTCGGGCAGCGGTTCATCACCACCCTGATCCCCTCCGCCTCGATCCGCGCGGCGAGCGCGTCGTCCCGGAGGCCCAGTTGCATCCAGATCACCTTCGGCTTGACCGGCAGGGCAAGCGCCTCGTCGACCACCTCGGGGAGAGCGTCCTGGCGGCGGAAGATATCGACCATGTCGATCGGCTCCGGAACCTCGGCGAGGCGCGAGAGCACCGTCTGGCCTGCGATCAGCTTGCCGGCATGGGCCGGATTGACGGGATAGACGCGGTAGCCCTTGGCGACGAGATAGCGGGCGACGATGTTGCTTGCCCGCACGGGCGTATCGGTCACGCCGACGATCGCAACCGATTTGACGTTCGCAAGAATCGAACGGATGTATTCGTCGCTATACGCCTCGTGATCCACCGGCGGTCCTTCGCCCTCCTGACCGCCGGCAAAGCCATGGTCGGATCAGATCTTCCTTATCGCCTTCATCTGCGCGTCGATGACCGGACGCAGAATGTCGCTGAGGAAATAGTACCCCGCCCCCGCCAGTACCAGCACCATGACGATCAGCGTGATCCAGTTGGCCCAGCCCGGCTTGAGGACCATGTCGGCCACGACGACAAAAAGCAGCACCATGTCGAACTGGGCGATCTTCAGGATCTCGCTGCCCTGTTTCATGACCTCCGGGGTTACCCCACCCTGCGCGATCAGGGCCGAGACCTTGCCCGAGCGCGGTCCGAGGACCAGCCCGCCAAGCGCAAATGTCGCGGCAAACCCGATCAGGCCCAACCAGATCCACAGCCAGTCGAACGACCAGCCCGACCACGCGGACAGGATGCCGAAGACAAGTGAAATGAGAGCCGACGGAATGAACACGTGCGTCGACATGTAGACGACGTTCAGGAGTACCTGGGTGAAGTCGGCATTGTTGTTGGCGCGGTACGCGCGGGCGCCGAGGATCACAAGGCCGAGGCCGCCTCCGACCCAGACGATGGCGAAGGCGACGTGCAGATACTTGAATACGGCAAACCAGCTAACCATGAACTCCCCTCCTTGATGGAGGCGGCCAGGCCGCCTTTAGCGGGAATCAACGTCGGCGCTAGGCGCATCATAGGCTTGCCGTGCGCTCTCCATCAATGGAACAGCGCGGCGAGCTGGTCGAGGTAAGGGGTCACGGCGTCGAGGTTTCCCTGCGGCGGGCGCATCGCCGCGACTGCGGTCGCGGCAGCCCCCATCTGGTCCAGCATCATCTTCTTCTGCGCGTCCGAGAGGCTTGGATTGTTCTTGATCTGGGCGACCGCCTCCGACATGCCCGCGTCCATGGCGCCGCCTTCCTTGGCGAAGCTGTACGCGGTGGCCACGCTGATGGTCGTCTGCAGCCACGTCTGGAAATCGCTGTAGCCGTACGAGGAGACGATGCCGTTCAGCTCCGCCCAGGCGCCGCTTGCCGCCATCCATGCGCCCCACGCATTGGCGGGCGAAGAGTCGTCGCTCTGCACGTCATATTTCGCCGACAGCTTGTCCGTTGCGGCCTTGACGGCGGGATAGCTGGCGATGAACGACTTTACCGAAGCGGCGGTAAGCGGCACCGCAGCCATCATCGAGGCCGCGGACGGCGCCGATTGCGCGGCCAGCGCCGCGGGCGCCAAGGCCGCAACAGAAGTTGCAGCGGCAATGGCCGCCACTATACATGCAGCAATCAGCTTCTTCGAGCTCAGCATCCCTACCTCCCCTTTGCCAGGCGCGATCGCGCCCCAATCCAAGCCCATTCAAGCACGGTAGCCCCTCGCGGCACGTGACGGTCGCCACACCTACATGGTAACCCAGTACCACATATGTATACCCATGAAATTGCTTCGCTTATTTAACACCGTTCAGCTTGACCGCGAGAAGGGTGTCCGCTAGACACTCGCCGACCGGGCGGCGCTTACGTGCCGCCCTCGCTTTAGCGCCGCACGCGATCGAATAGTGAGTAAGGCCATGAAGACTTATAACGCCAAGGCGGGCGAGATCGAAAAGAAGTGGGTGATTATCGACGCCGAGGGCCTGGTGGTCGGGCGCCTGGCATCGCTGGTGGCGATGCGGCTCCGCGGCAAGCACCGGCCGGGTTTCACTCCCCACGTCGATGACGGCGACAACGTCATCATCGTCAACGCCGCAAAGGCGGTACTGACCGGCCGCAAGCGCGAGCGCAAGGTCTACTACTGGCACACGGGCTACATCGGCGGGATCAAGGAGCGCACCGCTCGCCAGATCCTCGAAGGCAAGTTCCCCGAGCGGGTCGTCGAGAAGGCGATCGAGCGCATGATGCCCGACGGGCCGCTTGCCCGCCGCCAGCTCCGCAACCTTCGCGTCTACGGCGGGACCGAGCATCCGCATGAAGCCCAGAAGCCCGAGAAAATCGACATCGCCGCGCTCAACCGCAAGAACATGAGAGTTGCCTGACATGGCCGAATTGCAGTCTCTCCAGGATCTCGCCCCGGTCGCACAGGCGGCAGCCGCCCCGGCCTATGTCCAGAAGCTCGACTCGCGTGGTCGCGCCTACGCCACCGGCAAGCGCAAGAACGCCGTTGCCCGGGTCTGGCTGACCCGCGGCGCCGGGCGCATCCTGGTCAACGACAAGGAATTCACCGAGTATTTCGCCCGGCCGGTTCTGCAGATGGTCGTCCAACAGCCGGTCATCGCGGCCAACCGCAACGGCCAATACGACGTGCGCGCCACGGTTTCCGGCGGCGGGCTCTCGGGCCAGGCCGGCGCGCTGCGCCACGGCATCTCGAAGGCCCTCACCTTCTACGAGCCGGACCTGCGCGGCGTCCTCAAGAAGGGCGGGTTCCTTACCCGCGACTCGCGCGTCGTCGAGCGCAAGAAGTACGGCAAGGCCAAGGCCCGTCGTTCGTTCCAGTTCTCCAAGCGCTGATCGCGCATCCCTTTCCAGGTACGAAGGGCGGGCCGGTCGGCCCGCCCTTTTTCGTTTGTGCCGCGCCCAGCGGTCACGCGACCGCCACGTCGACTGATATAATGAGGCTGTCATGGCCAATAGCGACAAGCACCTCGTCACCGACAATGCCTTCCTCGGCCCGCTGAAGGGCGGCAGCGCCGAGCCGACCTATGGCGGCGCCCTCTCTTTCATGCGGCGGCGCTACACGCGGGCTCTCGCCGGCGCCGACGCCGTCGTCTGGGGGATTCCGTTCGACCAGGCCACGACCAACCGGCCGGGTGCGCGCTTCGGGCCGCAGGCGATCCGGCGTGCCTCGGCGATCTTCGACGGCGACCCGCAATACCCGTTCGGCGTCGACCCTTTCGAGACGCTCGCCGTCGTCGACTACGGCGACGCCGCCTTCGATGCCGGCAGGCCGATGGACTTCGCCCGTACCATTGAGGCGCAGGCGGCCGCGATCATCGGGACCGGCGCCCACCTCTTCTCGCTGGGCGGCGACCATTTCGTCACCTACCCGCTGCTTAAGGCACACGCGGCCCGGCACGGCGCCCTCGCGCTCGTCCAGTTCGACGCCCACCAGGACACATGGCCGGACGAGGCCGACCGCATTTCCCACGGAACCTTCGTCAAGCGCGCCGTGGCGGAAGGGCTGATCGACCCGGCGCGCTCCATACAGATCGGCATCCGCACCGTTGCCCCCGAAGATTGCGGCATCGCCATCATCGGCGCGGAGCAGGTTGACGATCTTGGCGTTGCCGGCGTGATCGAGCGCGTGCGCGAGCGGGTCGGCGAGGCGCAGGCGTACATGACCTTCGACATCGACTGCCTCGATCCGGCTTTCGCGCCCGGCACCGGCACGCCGGTCGCCGGCGGCCTCTCGAGCCGCGAGGCCTTGCGCATCCTCCGCGGCCTCGGCGATATCGATTTCGTCGGTGGCGACGTCGTCGAGGTTGCGCCGCCCTACGACCATGCCGATATCACGGCCATCGCGGCATCGACGGTGGCGATGTATTACCTCGGCCTGCTGGCCGAACGCGGGAAACGCTAGACCGGCACTGCCCACGAAACAGACGCCCCAACGGAGGTGACCTTGGCCGCATCCGTCTTCATCGACGGCGAGTCCGGCACGACCGGGCTCCAGATCCGGCAGCGGCTGGCTGTCCGCGACGATATTGTTCTGGCCTCGATCGACCCGGCGCGGCGGAAGGACCCGGCTGCCCGCGGCGAGATGCTGAACGATGCCGACGCAGTGATCCTTTGCCTCCCCGATGACGCGGCGCGCGAAGCGGTCGGCATGATCCGCAACAACCGGACGCGGGTGATCGATGCCTCCACGGCCTATCGGACCGCGGAGGGCTGGACCTATGGCTTCCCGGAGATGGACCGCGGCCAGCGCGCGGCCATCGCGGGCGCCGGCCGGGTGTCCAATCCGGGCTGCTACGCCACCGCCGCAATCGCCCTGCTGCGGCCGCTGGTCGAGCGCGGGCTCGTTCCGGCCGGCTGGCCGGTCACCATCAACGCCGTCTCCGGATATACCGGCGGCGGCAAGTCGCTGATCGCTGCTTTCGAGGACCCGAAGTCGCCGAACGCCACCCATGACAATTTCCGCCTCTACGCCATGGGCGTGGTGCAGAAACACATCAACGAAATCCAGGTCTATTCGGCTTTGGCAGGCAGGCCGCTGTTCATCCCCAGCGTCGGGCGTTTCGCGCAAGGCATGCTGGTATCGGTGCCGCTGCAACTGTGGGCGATCGAAGGCCAGCCCAGCCTCAGGGCGCTGCACGCGGCGCTCGCCGAGCACTATGAGGGCGAGGAATTTGTCACCGTCGCGCCGATCGAGGAGACGCTGGCTATCGGCCTCGCCTCGTCGCTCGACCTCGGCAATCCCGAACCGGAGGGGCTGAACGACACCAATCGCATGCGCCTCTTCGTCTTCGGCAGTCCCGAGCACGGCCAGGCAGTGCTACTTGCCCAGCTCGACAACCTCGGCAAGGGCGCGTCGGGTCAGGCGGTGCAGAACCTCAACCTGATGCTCGGTCTCGGCGAGACCACCGGGCTGATGCAGCCGCCGCGCCCTCGTTAAAACAGCCAGCCTAGGTCAGGTCTAGCGTCACGCTGCCGAGGCCGGAAACGGCGACCAGCGCATGGTCGCCTTTCGCCAGCCACTTGGTCTCGACCAGGCTGCCGGTGGAAACGATGTCGCCGGCGCGCAGGTGCTCGCCGCGGGCGGCGAGATTTTCGGCGAGCCAGGCGAGCGCGTTCAGCGGGTGGCCGAGTACGTCGGCTCCCCTGCCCCGCCCGACCTCCGCGCCGTTGATGGTGGTCGTGCCGACGGCGTTGGCCATCGCCGCCGGATCGGCCGGCATCTCCGGGCCGAGCACGCAGCCCCAGTTGAAGAAGTCGTCGGCTATCAGCGTCGGCGTATCCATCCGGCGGTAGTCGACAAAGCGGTCGTCGACGATCTCGATCGCCGCCATGCACGCCGCCACCGCCCGACCCATCCTTTCCATCGTGAAAGGGCCAGACGAAACGTCGGTGCCGAGGCGCACGGCGATCTCGCATTCGATGCCGACATGCAGGAACGTCGCAAACGGGATCGTGGCACGCGTGCGGAACGTGGCCGTGTCGAACATCGGCCCGGCGCAGGGATTGGCGATCCTCAGGAACTTCTGCATCACCGGCGTGGTGCAGCCGATCTTGTAGCCGATGCGCTTGCCCGGCAGCCGCGTGTGTACCGCTTTCTGGACCAGGTATGCCTCGGCCTCGTCGCGCGGGCGCAGCGTCTCGGGCAGGAGGTCGAGCCGCGTTCCCTTCCGCCTTGCCGAGGCGATCAGGTCGGCCGCGGCCTCGATGCGGTCCACGCCATCGCCCCCCATTCGTTTGCCGCCGGCCGCGCGAGGCCGCGGAGATGGATAACCGCGAAGGAGAGAACGAGGATGGCGCCGAGCTGATGCAGGAGCGCGAGGTGAAGCGGCACGCCGGCGACGATGGTCGCGATGCCGAGCGACGCCTGCCCGCCTACGAGCAGGAGCAGCGCCAGCGCGCCCGTCGCGTGGGGTGTCCGCCGCGACGTGAAGGCATGGACGAGCGCCGCGAGCAGCACGAGATAGGCGACGAGGCGATGGTCGAACTGGGCCGTCAGCGGGTTCTCGAAGAAGTTCGCCCAGACCGGCGTTTGCGCGAACAGGCCGCTCGGCACGATGGCCCCGTCCATCAGCGGCCAGGTGTTCGAGACCAGTCCAGCATTCAGCCCGGCAACGATACCGCCGAGGAATATCTGCACGAACACCAGCCCGACAATCGTGACGGCCGTTCGCCGCAGGGCGGCGGGAGCCGCCGCGCCGGTTGCGCCGAGGCCGCGCGCTACCCACAGGATCGCGGCGAGGAGAACGCAGGCGAATGTCAGGTGGATCGCCAGCCGGTACTGGCTGACGTCCGTGCGCACGGAAAGTCCGCTCGCCACCATCCACCACCCGATCGCGCCCTGCAGTCCGCCGAGCACGAAGAGGACGGCTAGCCGCGGCACCAGCGACCGCTCGATCCGCCGCGTCGCGGCGAAGAAGATCAATGGCAGCAGGAAGACGACGCCGATGACGCGGCCGAGCAGCCGGTGCGCCCATTCCCACCAGAAGATCCCCTTGAACTCATCAAGGGTCATGGTCGGGTTCAGGACACGAAATTCCGGAATCTGCTGGTACTTCGCGAACTCGTCCTGCCACTCGGCGGCATTCAGCGGCGGGATCACGCCGTGGACCGGCTGCCATTCGGTGATCGAGAGACCGGAATTGGTCAGCCGCGTCGCCCCTCCGACGATGACCATGCAAACGATCAGGAACGCCACGCAGTACAGCCAAACCTGCACGGGCCCACGTCTGGCGCGCGCCCTATCCCCTTCCACACTGATGATTGCCCGGTCGGCGACCGCCATGCTTGAGCTCCTCGGCCATTCGATATAGGCCTCTGGCGCGCCCGGCAACCGCCACGCCGCCGCAACCGGAGCCACAGATTGCGCCAGCGCACGAGAAAACTCATCGGGACGGCGATCCTTGCCGTTTTCGTGCCGTTCTACGCGCTGACCGCCATGTCGATCGCCGGCGCGCGCCTGCCGGGCACGTCCAGTTTGACGCAAACGATCTTCTTCGCGATTGCCGGCCTGCTCTGGGTGCTGCCGGCCGGTGCCGTCATCACCTGGATGCAGCGGCCCGACCGGACGACCGGCGGAGCCTAGGCGGCAGCCTCGCTGGCCGCGGCCGGCTGATCGGCGGGAGGCGTCGGCGGTGCGGCCGGGTCGCCGTCGCGGCCTGGGAGCGGATTGCCTTCGCTGGCGCCGGCGGCCGGATCGACCACCAGGAGGAGGATCGAGGCCGCGGACGTGCTCGTGATGCGGTCGAAGGCGTGCATGGTCCGGGGATCGGACGGGCCGACCTCCGTCACTACGACTGCGGCATTGGCCGAGCCGCCGATCGCCGGGATCATATCGTCGCCGGCGTCGATGACGAGATGGTCGTACGTGTGATCGAGCGCCGAGAGGATTGTCTGCAGGCGCTCGCCGGTCAGCGTCTCCGCCGACACCGGCTTCTTTCCCGCGGGTATGAAATGGGCGCGCGACTGACGATCGCGGAAGATTACTTGCGCGAACGAGGCCTCGCCGGCGAACAGGTCGGTGAAGCCGGGCAAATCGGCACCCTCGCCCATGGTCACGCTGTCGGCGCCGTCGCCGCGCAGATCGACCAGCACCACCCGCTGCTCGGCCCGCGCCAGCGCCCGGGCGAGCGCCACCGCGGCAAGCGGCCGCCCGGCGGCGTCCGAGCCTTCCGCGAGGGTGACGATGACGCAGCGCCGGCGATCGCTGACGATCTGGGTGGCGATCGCCGTCAGCGACCGCTCCACCTCGCTCGCCACCGGCGGCGCAATGGTCGGCTCGGCGGGCATCATGCGGCGAACGCCATGGTCGTCCGCCCAGCGGAGATGCCCGCCGACAGGTACCGCGTCGGGCACAACCGGTACCGTTTCGCCGAAGGGAATCCTGCGCATCGGCCGGCCGCTGGCGAGTTCGCGGATAAGCACGAAGGCAATCGCAAGAACGAGGAAGGCAACCATGGCGCCGGCGGTCAGCGGGACCTTTTTCGGAAAGTCCGGATCGAGCGCAACGGCCGCGCGGGAGATGATGCGGGCGTCGGCCGGCTGATAGTCGCCGTTCTGCCGCGACAGCGCCTCGCGGTAGCGCAGCAGGTAGGTGTCGAGCAGCTGGCGCTGGGCGTTGGCGTCGCGCTCCAGGGCACGCAGCTGGACGCCCGCGTCGCCGGCGGTCGTCGCCTTCGCCTTCAGCTGGTCGAGGCTCCGCTGGATGTCGGCCTCGCGCGCCGCGGCGAGCTTGGCATCGGCTTCGAGCGAGTCGAGAACCTTCTTCGCCTCGGCGAGAATCTGCCGGTCGAGATTGGCGACCTGCGCGTCGATCTCGCGCATCTTGGGGTGCCCCGGCAGAAGGGTTGCCGAAAGCTGGGCCTGCTGCGCCCGCAACGCGACCTGCTGCCCGACGAGGTTCTGGATCAGCGGCGAGTTGAGAACGTCGGTGATGCTGGTCGGGCTGGCACCGGAATCCACGCGGGCACGGATCTGGGCGGCCTTCGACTCGGCTTCGGTGCGGGCCGCGTGGACGCGGCCGAGCTCGGCATTGAGATCGGCGAGCTGCTGGTCGCGCAACGTCGTCGGCGTTGCCCCGCCGCTATCGAGAAGGTCGTTGCTGGAGCGGAAGGCCTCGACCTTGGCCTCGGCGTCCTTCACTTTGGTCTGCAGGTCGGCGATCTCCGACTCCAGCCACTTGGTCGCGTCGGCCGTGGTGTCCCGCTTTGCCTCGCGCTGGAGAGCCAGGTATTCCGAAGCGATAGTATTGGCGGCGTCGGCGGCAAAGACCGGGTCGGTGGATGAGAAGTCGATCGTGATGACGCGCGACTTGTCGATCGCGTTCACCGAAAGGTTCGCGAAATACTTTGCGAGAACCCGCTCCTCGACCGAGGCATCGGACGGGTTCCTGGCGAGGCCAACCCGCGCCAGAAGGCTGGTGAAGAAGGAAACGCTGCGTGCGGGGTCGTATTCCGGCCGGGCCTCGAGGTTGAGCTTCTCGGCCACGCGCCTGGCAAGGTCTCGCGACCGGATCAACTGAGCCTGGCTGGCGATGGCCTCCTGGTCGAGAATCGTTGCCGCGTCGCTGGGCACACTTCCCTGCGTGCGCGTCAGGTCCGACTCACCGGTCTCGATCAGAATGGTCGCTTCCGATTTGTAAACCGGCGCAACACGCGACAGAAGGAAGAAAGTTCCGGCGCCAATAATCAACGCCAGAACAATAATGTATGGCGCAGCCCTCCACAAAGACTTGAAGAGCGCGCGCACGTCTACCTCGACGTCACCGGTAGCAGCAATCGGGCGGTTCGACATGGTTCAGACTCAGCTAATGTCGCCGCGATCTTGGGTGGTTATGGTAATCACATGGTTAACGGCAACGGCTTGGCGAGCCACCTTCCGTTAAGATGCCTTAACGCCTGATTACCTTCTCCGCCGCTGTTTTGCGGCTCGCTTCGGTCTTTACCGGCAATTAACCATGACAGCCGAATAGTCGTTCCGGCCACAGGGCGCGGGAAGGCCGTTCGCAATGCAAATCATCAAATGGTTCAATGCGTTGTCCGGTCTGGTGCTCCTCGCCGGCTGCTCTACCTATCACCCCGCGCCGGAAGCCGTTCATAGCGAGCTTGTGGCACCCTACCGGCTCGACAGCGGCGACCAGGTCCGCGTGATCGTTTTCGGCCAGACGGACCTGTCGAACACCTACGCCGTCGACAAGGCGGGAATGATCTCCATGCCACTGATCGGGTACGTCCCGGCACGCGGTCGTACGACGCTGGATGTCGAGCAGACCATCGTGACCAAGCTGCGCGCCGGCTATGTCCGCAATCCCGACGTCTCGGTCGAGGTCGATCGCTACCGCCCGTTCTTCGCCATGGGCGAGGTCATCGCCGGCGGCCAGTACAACTACGTCGCCGGCATGACCGTGCAGTCGGCGATTGCCATCGCCGGCGGCTTCACGGCCCGCGCCGACAAGCACAGCGTCACCGTCACGCGTAGCCACGACGGCCAGATCGAGACGCTTCAGCTGCGCATGACCGATCCGATCCGGCCGGGCGACACGCTTTATGTGCGCGAGCGGCTCTTCTAGCCGATGCGGGTGGAACTGCCCCGGAAGTTCGCGGCAGCGGCCGGTGCGGTCGCCATGAGCGAACCTCCGCTGCGCATCGTGCATTGCTTCCGTTCGCCGGTCGGCGGGATCTTCCGCCACGTCGCCGATCTGGTCGAGGCGCAATTCGCCGCCGGTCACGCCATCGGCATCGTTTGCGATTCGAACACCGCCACTGCCTTCGAGGAAGCGATTCTGGCGCGCCTCGCGCCGAAACTCTCCCTCGGCATCAAGCGAACTCCCATGCGGCGCCAGATTGCGCCTTCCGATATCGCTGCGACCTTCCGCCTCATGCGGCAGGTCCGGTCCCTCGACCCCGACATCCTGCATGCCCACGGCGCCAAAGGCGGCGCTTACGCGCGGGTGATCGGCACGCTCTTGCGGGCATCTGGTTCTCGTGTAGCCCGCATCTATTCCCCGCACGGCGGCAGCCTCCATCACGACGCGGGCTCGCTCGCCGGGAGAGTCTATTTCGCCGCCGAGCGTATCCTGGCGCGGATGACGGATGCTTTCATCTTCGTCAGCCGCTTCGAGGCCGACGCCTACGCGGCGAAGGTCGGCAAGCCGCGCAAGCCGGCCGTGGTCGTATTGAACGGCCTGCGACCGGAAGAATTCCTCCCGGTTCTGCCGGCGGCCGACGCTCGCGATTTCCTGTTCATCGGCGAACTGCGCGACCTGAAGGGTCCGGACGTGCTCATCCGGGCGCTCGCCCTCCTGCGCGACCGGCCCGGCGGCGCGCCGACTGCGGTCATCGTCGGCGCCGGCGAAGGCAAGGAGCGCTACCAGGCGATGGTCCGCGACCTCGGGCTGTCCGACTTCGTGTCGTTCCGCGACCGCATGCCGGCGCGGGAGGCCTTTGCCCTTGCCCGTGCCGTGGTGATTCCGTCGCGCGCCGAATCGATGCCCTACATCGTGCTCGAGACGATCGCGGCCGGCGTTCCGATCATCACCACGCGCGTCGGCGGCATTCCCGAGATCTTCGGACCGGACGCCGATCGCCTGCTCCCCCCGGGCGAGGTCGAGGCGCTGGCGACGGCCCTCGCCCGCGTCCTCGCCTCGCCGGCCGAGGCACGCGCGGAGGCCGGACGCCTCCGCGACCGGACCCGGCCACTCTTCTCCATCGCTGCAATGTCCGCGTCGATCACCTCCGTGTACCGCCAGGTAACCGTGCAAAGGGCGCCGCGCGAGTAACGTTAACTCGCTTGAATTGTCGCAATCGGCTGAAGGCTTTGTTAGCTGAGATGCTGTAGGCGTCTCTCAGTTTTGCGTAACAGAGCGTTGCGTCTGAATGACAAAGCTCGACCCACATTCCGACTTCTCCATGGGAGCGATCGCGGTTCCGGCACCGGCAACCCCGATCCCTGCGCCGGCTAAGCGCGCGCCGCTGAACGCCGAGGCGGTTGCCGTTGCCGAAAGCCTCAAGCGCGTCCCGGTTTCGCCCATCCTGGTGAGCGGCTTCGCCCGGCTGCTCGAATTCACGGCGGCGGCGGTCACCGGCCTCGCTGTGTACCTGCTCTACGTCGCGCCGCAGTCCGGCTTCGATGCCTGGTACGCCGCGCCGCTCGTCGGCGGCTCGCTGATGGCGGTTCTCCTTATCCAGATGGCCGGTGGTTACTCCATCGCGGCGCTGCGCGGCACCGGCCCGCAGGTCGGCCGCATCTTCGTCGCCTGGACCCTCGTCTTCGCGATGATGGCAGTCACCCTCTTTCTCGCCAAGCTCGGCGACACTTTCTCGCGGGTGTGGTTCGCCACGTGGTTCGTGTCGGGCCTCACCGCCTTCGTGCTCCTGCGTCTGGCGATGGCCTCGCGCATCCGGGCGTGGACCCGCGAAGGCCTGCTCGAGCGCCGCGCGGTCATTGTCGGCGGCGGCGCAGCGGCCGAACACCTGATCCATGCGCTCGAGGCGGAACCCGACAGCGATGTGCGCATTTGCGGAATTTTCGACGACCGCAAGGACGACCGCTCGCCGGCAAGCGTAGCCGGCTATCCGAAGCTCGGCACCGTGTCCGAGCTGGTGGAATTCGGGCGCGTGGCGCGGGTGGACCTGCTCATCGTCTCCCTCCCGATCACCGCCGAGACCCGCCTGCTGCAGCTTCTGAAGCAGCTCTGGGTTCTGCCGGTCGACATCCGCCTTTCGGCCCACACCAACAAGCTCCGCTTCCGTCCGCGCACCTATTCCTTCGTCGGCAAGGTCCCGTTCCTCGATGTGGTCGACAAGCCGATCGCCGATTGGGACGTGGTCGCCAAGTGGCTTGTGGACAAGCTGGTCGGCGGGCTGCTCCTCCTGCTCGCCCTGCCGGTGATGGCCATGGTCGCGCTCGCCGTCCGCCTCGACAGCAAGGGGCCGGCCCTGTTCAAGCAGAAGCGCTATGGCTTCAACAACGAGCTGATCGAGGTCTACAAGTTCCGCTCGATGTACGTCGACCAGACCGACGCGTCCGCGGCCAGGCTGGTGACCAAGGGCGACCCGCGCGTCACGCGCGTCGGGCGCATCATCCGCAAGACCAGCCTCGACGAACTGCCCCAGCTCTTCAACGTCGTATTCAAGGGCAACCTCTCTCTGGTCGGCCCGCGGCCGCACGCGGTCCAGGCCAAGGCCGCCAACCGGCTCTACGACGAGGTCGTCGACGGATATTTCGCCCGCCATCGGGTCAAGCCCGGTATCACCGGCTGGGCGCAGATCAACGGCTGGCGCGGCGAGACGGATACGCCGGAAAAGATCCAGCACCGCGTCGAGCACGACCTCTACTACATCGAGAACTGGTCGGTGCTCCTCGATCTCTACATCGTCCTGATGACGCCGATCCGGATGCTGAAGACCGAAAACGCGTACTGAGCTCGGCTGCGGAGAGTGGTGCATTGACGCCGAGGCGTTTCCTTGCCGCTCTCGTAGTCGCCGGCGCGATCCTGGCAACAGCCGCATTCGGCGCCGACCCCCTCGCCGCATCCGACCCGGGCCCGGCGACGTTTCCGTGGCCGCCGAACCAGGTAACCCCTGTGGCCGGGACGGCGCCCCGGCACAGGGCGGAGAATCCGCTCTGCATCGCCTGCCTCCGCATCCGCGTCGGCCGGCCCCTCGTCGTCCGCGGTCCCTTTCCCGACGAGCTCGATGCGCCGTTTGTGACGCTGAAGCTCGCGGACGGGTCCTTCCGCGGCTTCAGCGCCAACGGGATTACCTACGCGATTGACGGGCCGAGCGCATGGTCAATGGCCGGAACGCGGCGCGCGGTCATGCGGCCGGGACCCGAGGGAGCAGTCGACGACTGCGGCCGCTGGATCACGGCCCTTCAACCCGCAGGCAGCAAGGTATTCGCGCTCGTCCACGAGGAGCACGCCTGCAGCTACGCGATCGACCAGACCGGCAAATCGGTTGCTCTCGCCGCCTCCGCGGACGAGGGCCTGACCTGGACCAACCTCGGGCAGGTCATTTCGGGGCACGACACTTTCGCGCCGGGAAAGGTCACCGGCGAGGGTGACTGCGGAATGGTCGATGGCCGCGACGGCTACCTCTACGCCTATTGCCTGCGCAATTCGGATTGGCAGACGATCGTCGCGCGGGCGCCGCTGTCCGGGTTCGGCCCGGGGACATGGCGGAAATTCCGCGACGGAGCGTGGACCGAGAACGCGCTCGGCGGCGACGCGACCGCCATCGGCTTCTTCGGCACCACGGCCGGGTACCTGAAAGGCATCGAAAGCGTCGCGACTATCGCGAACGACCGCTGGGCCGGGGGGCTGCGCCTCGCCCTTTCCGACGACAAGGTGCACTTCGACAATGTCGCCGATCCGCTTCTGCCGGTCGACGCGGTCGATTGGCAGAGACCCGCCTCCACCGATCTCATCGCTTATGTGAGCCTGATCAATCCGGCGGATGGCACCAACGCGGTCGACGACGATTTCCTACTCGCCTATGTCTATGTCCCGCAGGGCAAGACCTTCGCCGAACGGTATCTGGTCTTCCAGGGCGTCCATCTCACCTTGGAGAAGACGCCGCCTGCCGCGCAAGTGGGGATAGCGCTGACCCGCTGGGAGAAACCGGGCGAGTTCATGACGTCCACCGGCCCGGTCACCGACGGCGGCTACACGCCGGATGCGTTTCTCGGCTACCTGCTCACCCGCCAGCCCGTCGGGGTTGCGGCGGTGAAGCTGGAGGAATGTCTTCGCGGCGGGGCGGGTCACACTGACCACCTCCTGACCGTCGACGGAGGCTGCGAGCCGGCCGGATACACGCGGCTCAGAACCGCTGGCTGGACCTATTCAGAGCCCCTACCGGACACCCTTCCCCTTTACCGCTGCTTCGCCTCCGCGCGCGGCGTGCATTTCGCCTCGAACGCCGCCGACTGCGAAGGCCGCGGCACCATGGAGCTGTCCCTTGGCTATGCCTTGCACGGCTGACCCGGCTCGCGGGCCCCTCGCGGAAGGTCGGGCATTCTTAAGGAACGCGGGAATAATGTTCGTGGAGCCGCGTACCGAAGCGAAGATCCGTCCATGAGTGTAGCGATCGCCGACGCTGAGCTGGGCCTGCTGAAGACGCGGAATTTCATGTTCTTCGT
This sequence comes from Hyphomicrobiales bacterium, assembly GCA_038323025.1. Lineage (GTDB taxonomy): Bacteria > Pseudomonadota > Alphaproteobacteria > Rhizobiales > Kaistiaceae > JAFKKF01. Next base: position 5,898 of record JBBQGL010000047.1, on the reverse strand, counting down.
CGGCATTCTGGCGATGAATTTCACGCTCACGCGCCCGTCGCCGGTGGACGTCATCTTCACTGCAACCCTGTTCGTCTCGTTTTTCGTCAAGCAGCCGATGACGCGGAAGTTCGTCGTTTTCGCCCTGCTGCTGGCCGCGTGGGGGTTCTCGTTCTTCTATCCGACCATCCCCTTCCTGCATGAAACCGGCGTTCCCTTCGAGCTGCTGGCGCAAGCCTTCGGTCTGATCGTCGCGCTGATGGCGGCCTTCGTCGGGATGAGTTTCGGTCCGCGCCACTATCAGCGCTTCATCACGATCTACGTGATTGCCGCGGTCATCGCTTCGATCCTCGGGATCATCGGGTTCGCCGTCCAGACCGAACTCCTTACCTGGGACAGCCGGTCGAAGGGGCTGTTCGACGACCCGAACATGTACGGGGTGTTCCTCATCCCGGCCATGCTGTTCTGCGTGTACATGCTCTATTCCCGGATCGGCAGCCGGTTCTGGATCAGTACGGCACTGCTCATCATCACGATCGGCGAGATGCTGTCCTTCTCCCGTGCGGCCCAGGTTGCGCTGCTCATCTGCCTTATCGGCTATCTCGTCTTTCTCAACCGCCTGCGCATCGAGAAGCTGGCGCCGGTGCTCCTCGCCGTCGTCGGGGTGAGTCTCCTCCTCTTCGCGGCGATCTATTTCACGTCGGCCGACTACGCCGAGAAATTCCTGCAACGATTTACGGTCGCCGAGCCATACGACCTCGGGCAGGAGGGACGCTACGGCCGCTATCTGCTCGTCCTGCCGATGATCCTCGACAACCCCACCGGTCTCGGCCTCCTCCAGCTCGACAAGATCTTCCCCGAGCCAATTCACAACATCTGGCTGAGCTCCTTCGTCAACTACGGCTGGACCGGCGGCATCACCTGGATCGTCCTGTTCACCTCGTCGATGGTGATCTCGGTCCAGAACTACCGCCGCACCCGCAGCCCGATAGCCATCCTCCTCATGTTCTGCCTCCTCGCCATCGTCATGTGCGCCTCCCTCCACCAGGGCGAGCACTGGCGGCATCTCTGGCTATTCTATGGCCTGGTCTGGGGCTTCAACCCGGACCGCTTCGGTATGCCGCAGGTTCGCGCGGCGAGAGCTGCGGGTCTCCGGTTGTCGCCGCCATCCCCGACCGTTCCGGCGGCCGCTTATGTTCTGTCCCTGCCGCGTGGCCCCGTCCCCGCAGCGACCGACCGGGCGGCGCCTGAAGCGGTGATGACGTTCGGTCCCGTGCCTCTGGCAAGGGCCGGGCGAGGCTGACCGTTCGATCCTCGTCGGGCCGCAACCGGTGGGGCCGGCGGGCCCGGTGAGTGACCCTGCCGCGCGCGGCCTAACGCGAGGTGCAGGCGAGGTGCCCGTCGATGTTGGCGATGTTGCCGCCCGCGCATGAGCTCACCAGGATCTGCGAGTCGACCCAGGCGCCGCTCCGCGACTTGCAGCTGGCGTAGAGAATTCCCTCCAGCACGATCCAATGCCCGGCGGTCACGCTGCAGCTCTGCTGATAGGTTCCGCCGACATGCCCGACGCAGTGCAGCCGCCCATTGATGTTGGCCACGTCCTCGCCGAGCCGGGCGCACAGGTTCACGTCGACGCTGGAATGGTACGAGAACCCTTCGGTGCCGCGGCAGCTGGCGCTGAGGATGTTGCCATTCTGGACAATGTTCCAGCAGGTCTTGCGGTAGCTGTCATTCGCCGCGGCCGGCGTCGACGACGCCGTCTGAGCCAAGATGACGAGTCCTGTCGCCAGGAGCGATGTGGCCAGCCGGCGCATTTCTCACCTCCGCTCATTTCGCCTTCAATTTTTCCATTCGCGGCGCGAAAGACCCCTGCCCGCCTGGGCGATGTTCACGACTGCCGGACGACCGCAAGGATCGTCGATACACTAGCCCTCCGGGCCGATTGTCGAAAGGAGCCCGCAAAGAGGGAGCCGAGGCGGCCATGTATCTGGAAAAGCTGAAACTCGACGGGCGCGTCGCCGTCGTCACCGGCGGCGGGCGGGCGATCGGGCTTGCCTGCACCGAGGCGCTTGCCGAAGCCGGCGCGCGGGTGGTGATCGCGGAGGTCGACGCCGACAACGGCGCCAGCGGGCAGGCTGCCTTAAAGAAACTCGGCATCGATGCCGACGTGGTGATGATGGATGTCACCAGGCCGGATCAGGTCACGCGCGTCGCCGACGAGCTGCAGGCGAGCCATGGCGGGGTCGACATACTGGTCTGCAACGCCGGCATCGCCCGGTCGGGAACGCCGGCGGAGGAACTCAGCGACGAGCACTGGCTGAACGTCAATGACGTCAACTACAACGGCGTCTTCTGGTGCTACCGAGCCTTTGGCCGCCACATGATCGCCCGGCGCCGCGGCTCGATCGTCAATATCGGATCGATGTCGGGCTTCATCGTCAACCGCCCGCAGAAGCAGTCCTACTACAACGCCTCCAAGGCCGCCGTGCATCACCTGACGCGCTCGCTCGCCGCGGAGTGGGCGGCGCACGGCGTGCGCGTCAACGCGGTCGCTCCGACCTACATCGACACCCCGATGGTGTGGACGGTCGAGGGGGTCGAGGAGATGATGAAGGACTGGCTGCGCGACACGCCCATGGGCCGCCTCGGGCGCACCGACGAGATCGCCTCGGTGGTCCACTTCCTCGCCTCGGACGCGGCGAGCCTGATGACCGGCGCGATCGTGCAGGCCGACGGCGGCTTCACCGCCTGGTAGGGCCGCTCAGGCGGCGGAAGACGAGCCCTCGTGCCTGTCGGCTGCGCGGCGGTGCAGTTCAGCGGTCCCATCGTCGCGCCACATCCGCTGATCGCGCTCGGTCGTGCGATCGAGCAGCGCCTCGAAGGAACGCGAATAAGTGATCCGATCGCGGCCGAGCGCCTTCGCCGAGTAGAGGGCGCGATCGGCATCCGCATAGAGATCGTTGAGACTGCCCGACGGCCCGCGATAGGCCGCTCCCGCCGAAGTGGTGACCGTGACCGCCCCGCCGTCGAAGATGATCGGTGCGGCCCCCATGCGCGCCTGAAACGCGGCGAGGCTCGCCACCAGGCGATTGGTGTCGATGCCGGAGCCGAGCAGGGCGAATTCTTCGCCACCGACCCTGCCGACATAGCCGAGGGAGCCGAGTTCCTCCTCCATCAGGCCGGCGACGCGGCGGATAACCTCGTCCCCGGCAAGATGGCCGTAGGTGTCGTTGACCCGCTTGAAGCGGTCGATGTCGAAGATCACCAGGACCATCGTCTCCAGGTTGATCCGCTCGGCGATTTCGAAGATTGCCCGGCGGTTGAGGAGGCCGGTGAGCGGATCGGTGCGGCTCAACTGCTCCGCGGCCAGCTTGGCGCGGTAGAGTTCGAGGTGGGCGCGGCCGATGGCCCAGCTTACGGGGACCGCGATCGCCAGGGTTATCAGCCCGGTGATCGTCCAACTCCGGATCGTGGTTGACCAACTCTCAAAGAACACGAGCTGATTGATCACGTCGGCGCTGAAAGCGACGATGAAACAGACGAGGGTCGTGGCAATCACATAGGTCGCCAGCTGCTTCCCGTTGGCAATGCTCGGGTGCGTTAACGGTCGAAAAGAGCGGATTCCGAGGGCCATCCTTGCCTGTCCGGTTGAGCGTTACAGGCGGTCTACCGGAAATTGGTGAAAGCTTTGGCTGTTGGCGGGGCCCAAATCTCGGGGACTGGTAACCCGGGCAACCGGGCCGGAGCGCTTGTGGCGGTTCGCGAGTGAAAATGCTTGATCAGCGGCTCGTTCTGTCCACGGGTTCGTTCACGTTGGCTGAAGGCGACCTGACGGAGGTCAGTGCGGCCGCGGCGGAAGGATTGAACCCCTTCACGGTCAGCCAGATGCCAAGCGACAGCTCCCAGAGGAACTCCGGTATGGTCGCCACCAACTGCCAGGTAGAAGCCGGCTCGATAACGCCAAGCAGAACGGCCGCTCCGGAGACGATGATCAACGGACCGCCGACAAGGCCGAGAACGGCCATGGCCCGGGGGACGAGCCTAGACGTGTACATCAGGTAGCCCAGGATCAGGCCGTTCCCGATTCCAACTACGAAGCCCGGCCCGAGCAGAAACGTCCAGTCGTGAAGCCCGACCAGCGATTTACCGACGAGGAGGAGCGTTCCCTGGTCCGCGCCCGCGCCCTTCAACCGAAGCGTCCCCAGCGCAAGCAGGCTGAGGAGACCCACCGCTATGAATCCGCTCTCAACGATCCGGGCGGTGACATAGCCGAGCGCAAGGACCGCGTTCTGCCGCTTGAGGACGGGGTACGGGGCGACCGCGGTGCCGATGTTGGCCACGATGAGCAGCATCTCGAGGAGCGCGCCAAAGGCGAGACCGGGGTCGGCGCCGGCGCCGAGGACGTATGCCGGGTCTTTCAATGCAGGCGCGTAGAAGACGAATGCCGCCGGTATCGAGGTGGCGAACGTGATGAGATAAAGGACACCCATCCACCTTGCCATGCTTTGCGCTTGGGGAAGGCCAGGGCTCTCGCTGCTGTTCATGGACATAAGCCTTAGGTTGCGCGCCTTTCCGGTGGAAGTTTTGACCGACAGCGCTGGGCGCCCGACTCTAAGCCGTCGACATCGCCGGAATAAAGCCCCCAGCGTTGGCAGGCCCCCGTCCCAGCCAGCAAGCGTCTGAGAACTCATTGATATGTTTGGTCGGAGTAGCAGGATTTGAACCTGCGACCCCCTGACCCCCAGGCATTTGGCGTGAATCGGGCTACCACGTTGAAAGGCAGGGAATCCCTGCCTTTCTTCGTATCTGGAACAGGTCACGACAGGCACCAGATGTGCTCGTTTTGACCACCTTTTTCCCGAAATCCCCCACCAAACCCCCCAGTAGATTTTCTTCAAAAAGACGGTCCGAATCTATCTCTGATTGAAATATCAGAGAATGAAATGCTCAAAAAGTGAAAGTCCATCTACTTAAGGATGTTATATGACCATAACACATTATATGATTGTATTTATAATATTGATGCTCCAAATACTTGGACGCGTTAGCGCTACTGCACGCGGAGCAGGAGGCCTAGCGTTCAATAAGACCACCTTAGATTGAAACGCGTCGGAATTGGGCGAGACGAGACCTGGCCCGCCGTTCCGAACTCTTCACCAGGATCGGTATGGGCGAATATATCCCCTTGAGGTATGTCGGCCGATTTCATATTTTTCATCCCGCGGGGAATGGCGATCATGACCAAGCCGATGACAGTCACCGAGTTCTTGCAGGCCTACCCGGACGATGACGCCTGCTTGGCTCACCTGTTTGCGGTTCGCTACGGCAAAGACCCGGTGTGCCTAAAGTGCGGTCAGGTCAACACGTTTCACAAGCTGGCGAAGCTTCCGGCCTACACCTGCAATTGCGGCAACCACATTCACCCGATGGTCGGCACGCCGTTCAATCGTTCGCGGACACCGCTCCAGAAGTGGTTCTTCGCGATGTTCCTTTTCACGACCACGCGCAACGGCGTGGCGGCGAAGGAAATCCAGCGCCAGATGGGCGTCACCTACAAGACCGCATGGCGCATGGCGCGTCTGATCCGCGAGTACATCGGCAGGGTCGATGGCGATGCCCCGCAGGGCGGGCATGGCGGCGGTTCGGTCAACGCGGACCACGCTTTCATCGGCGGCGGGACTAGATCGGCGAAGACGACAAGTCCATCGTGCTTGGCACAGTCGAGCGCGGCGGCGAGGTCATCAGGCGCGTAATCCCCGACTTGCGCAAGGTCACGAATGTAAATTCGCTTGCAATAGTGACCCCCTGAGGGGCGGTTTTCGCGTCCAATCGTGACCCCCTCTGACGCTGCGTGTCAGCGTCCCTTCCTTTGGCCTGAGTCGGCCGGGAAGGGTTCTGGGGGATGATCAGCGTGGACAT
>JBBQGL010000046.1:0-24521 GCA_038323025.1 Hyphomicrobiales bacterium | reverse complement strand
GTGCGGGTCGTGCTCGGTCCCGGCACCGGACTGGGGGTCGGCGCGCTGGTTCGCGCCCGCGACACCTGGGTGCCGGTTCCCGGCGAAGGCCCGCATATCGACCTTGGCCCGATTACCGACCGCGACATGGCGATCTGGCCGAACATCGAGCGCGTCCTCGGGCGGATTACGGCCGAGGCGGTCATCTCGGGCCCGGGAATGCTGCGCCTCTACAAGGCGATCTGCCGCACCGACGGAATCGAGCCGCGGCTCTCGACGCAGGAAGTCGTCACCGCCTCCGGCCTTGCCGGTAGCGACAGGCAGGCCGTCGAGACCCTCACGCTCTTCACCACCTATCTCGGGCGCGTCGCCGGCGACCTGGCCCTGATCTTCATGGCCTATGGCGGTGTGTTTCTCGGCGGCGGCATCGCGGCGAAGATCGCGCCGATCCTCAAGGCCGGTCCCTTTCGCCGGGCGTTCACCGCGAAGGCCCCCTACGACGGCCTGCTCGAGCGGATGGCGACGGCGATCATCGTCAAGGAGGACGCGGCGCTGGGCGGCATCGCCGGTTTTGCCCGCGCGCCGTCGCGCTTCGGCGTCGCGCTCGACGGCCGGCGCTGGCGGGCTTGACCGCTAGTAGAAGCTGACCGGGAAATAGCGCAGGTACAATTCGTCGTAGACGCCCTTGGCGTGGAGCGATTCAAGCGCCGTGTTGATGGCGCGCTTGAGGTCGCCCGACCCGTTCGGCACCGCGACCGCCATGCCCTCGCCGAAGTAGCGCGAGTCGAGGTAGGGCCCGCCGACGAAGACGCAACATTTTTCCGCCGCCTCGCTTTCGAGCCAGACGCTGAGCTGGATGCCGTCGCCGAAGGCCGCCACGACCTGGCCGGTCTTCAATGCCTGGCGGGCCGCGTCGGCGTTCGGAAAGGACTTGCGGTCGACGTCGGGGAAGAGCGTCGCGAGGTAGGCCTCGTGCGCGGTGCCCGCGACGACGGCGACCGCCCTGCCCTTCAATCCTCCATCGGTCGGATCGAAGGTCGCGGCCTCCCGCCGCTCGATGAAGCGCGCCGGGGAGCGGAGATACGGATCGGAAAAGTCGAGGTCGACGCGCGCCGCCTCGCTGATCGCAATGCCGGCAATGGCCGCATCGGCGGTCTTGTTCTTCAGTGCGCTGACCAGATCGTTCCACGGCCGCGCCTGGATGGTGCAGGGCACGGCGAGTTCGGCGCAAATGGCGCGGGCGAGGTCGACGTTGAAGCCGGTAAGGCGTCCGCCGGCGTCAAGAAAGTTGAACGGCGGGAAATCGTCGGTGGTGATGAAGCGGATCGCCGTTACCGCTCCCGCCGCCGGCCGCTCCACGCGGCGCTTCGGGTCCCAGAAATTGGGGATGGTCACGCCATGGGCGGGGGCCGCGGCTGCAGCCAGGCTGTCGCCGAGGAGGAGCGCAAAGGCGAGGGCGAGCCCAAGGCGAAGCGTCCGGCTTGAAGAGATCATCGCGCGAAAGCCGCCGTCTTAGCGTCACGCACGCCGGGGGCTGCGGGGTTAGGCCCGCTTCCGGGCAGCGTACAATTTAACATCGCCGAATGAGACGGCTAGCGTCCACCGTGGAACCAATTTCGCGATTGAGCGCGCCGCAGGCGCGAGCGCGGGTGCAATCGCGCCGATACCACGTTCGAAGATATACGGAAGCGATGCGTAATGCGGATAGGTCTCCGCCGCAACGAGATCGAAACCGGCGAGGTCAAGCAGATGGCGGATCCCATGGCGGTCAAAATAGTGGAGGTGCATCTCCATCAGCCAGGGCCACCGCCTGCCAAGGAGGCGCGGAAACCAGGTGTCGACATCGAGGCTGGAGAAACAGAACATTCCACCCGGCTGAAGAAAGCCACCGCACTCCTTGACGAAGGCAAGCGGATCACGGACATGCTCGAGGACGTCCCACGAAACCACCGCGTCGTAGGTCGGCTGCAGTCGGGCTCGATTGGCCGCGAGGTAGCCGTCAAATACCCGCACGCCCATCTGCCGGCGCGCGTAGTCCGCGGCCCATCGGGAGGGTTCGACCCCTTCCGCGGTCCAGCCATGATCTATCGCCTCGCGCACGAACAATCCGCAAAAAGCGCCCACGTCCAGCATGCTGCCTTTGTCGGGAAACCATTCGTCGATGCGGCGAAGGCTTCGTCGGAAGGTCTTTTCACGCGCCGCCAGATTCCGGAGATAGGTCTCGTCGACCACATCCGCATAGAGGGTTTCGAGGCACTCCGGTATCTGCGAGGGTGGCACCTGCTGATGCCCGCAAGCCAGGCACACATAGACTGCGGGAATTGATCTGGACGTGCCGACACTCGTGCAGCGGAAGGCCCGGGCGTCGGAAGTCGTTTCGGCTCGTCGCGAAGCGGCGTATTTGCCAACGAGAACACGGTCGCCGCAAATGGCGCAAGCATCCGGCACTAACCTCTCCGGAGTACCCGGTTTCCTTCTGAACAAACGCTGAAAGGCGAGGCGACCGAGATCAACCGCGCTGCGAATGATCTGCACCTTGGGTATCTTAGACCGGCCATGAACGCGGTCGGCGAAGTGGATCGGCACCTCCTTCAAGGCCACGCCATTGCGCCAGAGCAGGAAGATGAGTTGGACGCCGTAGGCGTATCCTGATGATTTGAGTTCGCGAAGCGGCAGAGCCCGAAGGCTCTGAACATCCAGGGCCCTAAAGAACGTGGTGTATTCCTTGAGATTCAGACCAAGCGCCAAGCGGGCAGCGACATTCCCGGCGCGGCTGACGAAGTTGCGGTAGCCTGTATAGTCGCAACTGCCACCTTCGCAGTAGCGCGAGCCGGTAACGAAAATGTTCGGGCCCGCCTCGGCGAGTATCGCTGGAATGTATTTGGGATCGTGGGAAAAGTCGGCATCCATCGTCAGCAGGAGGTCGTACCCTTCGCGGATGGCATAGCGGACACCGTATTTGTGTGCGCTGCCTACGCCGAGTTTGCGAGGCCGCCGGACTGTGGTGAGCTGGATGTATTGCCTGCGTTTATCCTGAAGAACCTCCCAGGTACCGTCCGGGGAGCTGTCATCCACGACAAGAATATCGGCCGTGGGCGCAACTGCGACGATCGCATCGAGGAGCGCCGAGATGTTTCCGACCTCGTTATAGCAAGCCACGAAGATCAGGATTCTTCGATCGGCGCGGCGTGTCGCTTTCACCGTTTCAGCGGACAATCGCTTCCCCGAATTCAGAGTTCGACCAAACTGCCCGACCAAGCGATCAAGTCTTAGCTGGCAAGTGGTAGAATTGCGACCGGTACTTCTTCAATTGTTAGGTGCGCCTCGACGGTCGATCGATTCGGCGATAGACCCCTGCTCAAGCCAGCCATGAAGCTTTTACAACTCCGCCCCAGTTCTTTCATCCTGCCGGCCCTAGTGATAGCGGCGTGCGTAAACGCGTTCCTGCTGGTCGGATGGAGAGTCATCGACCCCACCAACGTTATGTGGATGGAAGGCGATTCGGCCACCTATCAACTGAGCTGGGAATTCCTTCGCCGGGAGCCGCATTGGGGCTTTCCGCTGACCTGGGCCGGGTCTCTGGGATATCCGATCGGCGTCAATGTCGCCTATTTCGATTCCATCCCGCTCTTTGCTCTCGCCTTCCGATTGCTGGCGCCGATCCTGCCGGAAGCCTTCCAGTACCTTGGCCTGTTCTTGCTCTTGAGCAGCGTTCTTCAGGCTTACTTTGGCTACTCGCTCTTCACCAAGCTACTGAGGGGAAATCCGTGGCTGGCAGCGCTGGGAACGATCTTTCTTTTGATCGCTCCAATCTTTACTTTTAGGGCACTAGGTCATTTTGCGCTGACGGCGCAGTGGCTGATCGTCGCCTCGCTTTCCTTCTATTTTGACGATCAGCGGTTTTTGGATGGAGTTCGGCGATACCTCTTCCCATTCGGGATACTACTTTGTGTTTCGGCAAGCATTAATCCATACCTCACGCTGATGGTACTGTTGATTACTCTTGCAGCTAGCGCTCGATTATTGCTTGATCGTGACTATAGTTGGATTCAAGTTTTTTGGTATGTTACGATTATTTTTATAGTTATGTTTATTTCATTGATATTTTTTGGTTTTTTAAGCGGAGGAGCGTCATTGTCGGCGGACCAGTATGGTTACTTCTCAATGAATCTTTTGTCACCAATTGACCCCGAGGCATATCCGTCAATTGCTCTAAAAAGACAATCGATCGGCGCCGGCCAATATGAGGGATACAATTACCTTGGCCTCGGGGTGATACTGCTTCTGATCGTCTCAATATTCCGAACTTCGTGGCCGCGAATCTTTCTTCGGCTGTCCATTTGGCCGCTCATAGGTGTGTTTATTGTCGCTACCGGTTTGGCTGCTTCGACATTTGTTCAGTTGGGGTCCCTCACTGTAGCAAATCCCCAGCTACCGGATTTCTTGTTCAACGCCCTATCGATGTTCCGCTCGTCCGGTCACCTCTTTTGGCCGGCGCACTATCTTCTGATCATCGCGGCAATGGTTCTGACTTACAACGCCTTCTCAAGTCGCGCCGCAGTGGTCCTTGTGTCGATTCTGATCTTCGTTCAAATAGCGGACATCCAATCGTTACGAACTCTGGTGCGCGCAAAGTGGCAGACCAGTGCCATGCCCACCCCCTTGAAAGGGGAAGTGTGGAAACACATCGGCCAGAAACATCGGCATCTTGTGGTCGTTCCGGCGTTTCAATGTAGCTGGTCCGATACCCCCGGCGGCAAGGATGGCTTTGCGATCTTCGACTTCCTCGCCCTGCGGCAGAGGATCACGGTCAATAGCTATTATTCCGGTCGCTATGGCGAAAAGTCGATCGCGTTTGCTTGTGGCGACCAGCCGTCGAATATTTTGGCGGACGGCCTGATGGAGGACACGGCGTACGTCTTGTCACCTGCGTTCTTGGCCCAATTCGCAGGGAGTCTGCCGGCGCCGACAAAGCATTACTGCCAAGAAGTAGACGGGTTCATTCTTTGTGCAAGGGACGGAGTGTTGAGCGGCTACGAGGCGGGGTTGATTGATCGTGTCCTGCCGCCTGTTGAGTTGGGCGCGACAATGGCTTTCGGCCCCGAACCATCAAGGTCTCTGCTTTTTCCCGCCGGATGGTGGCCCAATGAGCAATGGGGAAAATGGACGGATGCCCTCGATGCCGAACTTGTATTTCGCCTGCCAGCGGGTGTCACCGGCCCAGTCACTGCAACCATGCAGGTGAGCTCTTTCGTGCCGAGTCCTGAAGATTCGCAACGCATTCGCGTGTCGGTGGGTGGGGTTCCAACCGCTGCCTGGAAGTTTGTCCATAGTGACGTGAACGACGGCCGCTACTTCCAAATCCCCTCGTCGGCGATTGGACCAATGGGAATCGTGGTGGTCCGATTTGACATGCCTGACGCACACCGGCCAGCCACCTCACGCGGCGGGGATAGTCGCCTGCTTGGTCTTGCGGCGCGAACCCTCCGCATCGATGCTGCCCCCTGAAATAGGGTCGCCCCCGGTGAAGTGACGCCGCTTTTAGGGACTGCAATTGCGTCGCTGACCGACAACCATCCGCGCCGGACTCGCACACCGCTCGCGCATCGGGCTAGGCTGCCGCCCTGGTGGAGCAGCCTGTGACCCCAAAGCGTCTCGCCGTCCTCATTCCCTGTCACAACGAAGCCGTGGCAATCGGGCACGTCGTCAAAGCGTTTCGCGACTGTCTCGTCGACGCCGACATCTACGTCTACGACAACAATTCCAGCGACGGGACGGCCGCCGCGGCGCTCGCCAGCGGCGCTGTCGTGCGCTTCGAGACGCAGCAGGGGAAAGGCCACGTCGTTCGGCGCATGTTCGCCGACGTGGAGGCCGACACCTACATTCTCGTCGACGGTGATGACACCTACGATGCCGCTTCCGCTCCGGCGATGGTGCAGCTACTGCACGAACGCCAGCTCGACATGGTTACGGGGACCCGCTTCAGCCAGGAAGCAGGCGCCTGGCGATCCGGCCATCGCTTCGGCAACTGGGCCCTGTCGGCGATGGTGCGGCGGCTGTTCGGGGACCGCGTCAGCGATATCTTCTCGGGCTACCGCGTCTTCAGCCGGCGCTTCGTGAAGTCTTTTCCGGGGCTCTCATCGGGGTTCGAAATCGAGACGGAGTTTACGGTCCATGCCCTCACCCTGCGTCTGCCGGTGGGAGAAATGGCCACCGCCTATCGAGAACGTCGGACGGGCTCGACCTCAAAGCTTAGGACGTTCAGCGACGGTTTCCGAATATTCCGCTTCGTAGTCGGTTTGGTCAAAGAAGAGATGCCGCTGTATTTCTTCGGGCTGATCGGACTTTTGTTCCTGCTCTGCGGCCTCGGCCTCGGGATCCCGGTTGTCGTGGAATTCGTTCATACCGGGCTGGTGCCTCGCCTCCCGACCGCGGTTCTCGCCTTGGGCCTGGTCCTCTTGAGCTTTCTGTCGCTGGTCTGCGGGTTCATCCTCGACTCGGTGGTTCGCGGGCGGCGGGAGCAGCGGCGCCTCGCCTATCTCTCCATTCCCGTCTCGTAAGTTCACGCCTCCCCGAACGCGACACGGCGTAGACGCGATTTCATTTTTCGCTTCAACTTTTTGGTGTTTTGGGCTGGAGTAGCGCGGGGGCAGGCGCGCAACCGGGGGTGCGGACCGCATCGGCGCGCCGGAACGGGGGGACGTGGCAGCGCTCGGTTCGACCGATCGGCTGGAGGCGGCCACTGCCGCGGGCGGTGATGAGACGGTGGTGTTTCGGGACCGTGCGCGCCGTCTCGGGCTGGCTTTCGCGGTGTCCGTCGTTGTCTCAAAGCCGTCCCAAATCGCCCCCGAGGCGATAAGGCGGGCGGAGGTAGCCATGCAGGCCGGGGGCGACGGCCTGGTTTATATCGCACCCGGCGAGGACGCACTTCCCTCGGTTCGTCAATGGCTTGGCCTCTACCGGGTTGCCCATCGCCGGCTCCGCGTCGCTACGCCAACGGCGATCCGCGCCGCGCTGATGACCGCCGGCGCAGCCGATTTTGCTGCCGCCGCCCTGAGTCGCCTGCCGGCTCTCGACCCGTCCTTGTCCGCCCGGCGCGTTGCGACGCTGTCTCAGAGTGTCTCCGGCGGCGCAATCCTGGTCGTCCTGGCGGGACTCATCAGCGCGGCGCCCTCAACGACCCTGCTCGCGCTGAATGCCGTCGCGGCAACCTTGTTCTTTGGCGTCACGGCGCTCCGCTTTATCGCCGCCCATCGGCTTTTGCATCGCCGACCCGCACGCCCGCGGCTGGCGCGCACCGATGACCCTGACCTGCCGATATACACTGTTCTGGTCCCGCTCCTCCGCGAGGAGCGGATGGTCGGCGACCTGGTCGCCGCTCTTGACCTGCTCGACTGGCCAAAGGACCGTCTCGACATCAAGCTCATCGTCGAAGCCGACGATCTGCCCACTCGCCGCGCCGTGGCACGCACGATCTCCGGAGCGCCTTACGAGGTCGTGGTCGTTCCGCCGGGCGGGCCGCGCACCAAGCCGAAGGCGCTGGCTTATGCCCTCACTTTCGCGCGCGGCGGCCTGCTCACGGTGTACGACGCGGAGGATCGTCCGCATCCGCAGCAGTTGCGCGAAGCCCTCGCCGCGTTCCAGCGCGCGGAGCCGGCCGTCGTCTGCCTACAGGCGCCAATCGTCGTCAACAACCGCCGCGCCAGCGCGATCGCCCGCGCCTTCGCCGTCGAATATTCGGCGCTCTTCGACGGCCTGTTGCCGGCGCTCGCTTCCCTGCGACTGCCGCTGCCCCTCGGCGGCACGTCGAACCATTTCCGGCGCGATGCCCTGGAAGCAATCGGCGGGTGGGACCCGTACAACGTCACCGAGGATGCCGACATCGGCATCCGGCTGCCGCGGTTCGGCTTCCGCTCGCAGACCCTGACCCTGCCAACTTACGAAGAGGCGCCGGTCGCCATGGGACAATGGCTGAGGCAGCGCACCCGCTGGTTCAAGGGCTGGGTGCAGACCTGGCTGGTCCACATGCGCAATCCCATGAGGCTGATCCGTGAAATCGGTTTCCGCCAGTTCATCGGCTTCAACCTTGTCGGCGTAGGCCTGATCGTGTCGGCGCTGCTGCACCCGGTGTATCTCGCGACGCTGTTCATCGCCGCCACCAATCCGTTGGTGTTGTGGGGCGACGGCAGCGTGATCGCCAGCGCTATCGTCGGCCTCAACCTTTTCAACCTGGTCGCTGGCTATTTCGCGGTGGCTCTCCTGTCCCGGCGGACCCTGGTGCTGCGGAAACGCGGCGCGGACGCCTGGGCGCTGTTCGGTCTGCCGATCTACTGGCTGATGATGTCGCTCGCCTGCTTACGGGCATTCGGTCAACTGGTTGTGCGGCCGCATCATTGGGAAAAGACGCCCACCGTGGCCGTCGGCGGCGCCAGGGGGGGACGATAGGCGCAGAAAACGGCAAGGCCACCGTGAGGCGCGAGGCAAGCCGGCTTTGATCTGGCGCAATTGCGCATGGCGCGGCGTGGTATAGCGGCACCTGAACGCCCTCCCCTGGCTGCCTGGTCATGACCGAAACGCATCATCATCCGCAACAAGCTTCTGACCCTCTGGTCGCGACAGCCATCGATCCGGTCTGCGGCATGACCGTGAAGCTCGGCGCCGGCAAGCCGAGCTTCGACTATCGCGGCACGACCTATCACTTCTGTTCGGCGGGCTGCCGGATGAAATTCTCCGCCGACCCTGAAAAGTACGTGGCGGCGAAGCCAAAGGAGGGTCACGCCTATCAGGGCCATGGCGGGGCATTGGCGGCCCCCCAGATCGCCGCGGCGACCGCCACCGGCACCACCTATACCTGCCCGATGCATCCGGAGGTCGTCCGCGACAAGCCGGGTGCCTGCCCGATCTGCGGTATGGCGCTGGAGCCACTGGTATTGACCAGCGACATCGGGCCGAACCCCGAGCTCGCCGATATGACACGGCGGCTGTGGGTGGCGGCACCGCTGGCGGTGATCTTCCTCGTGCTCGACATGACCGAACATCTATTCGGGATCGATCTCCTGCCGTTCATGGCGCCACGCTCGCACCAGTACCTTCAGTTCGCGCTCGCCATTCCCGCGGTGCTCTGGTGCGGCTGGCCATTCTTCGAGCGCGGTTGGCGGTCGCTGACAAGCGGCCGCCTCAACATGTTCACGCTGATTGCGCTCGGTACCAGCGCGGCGTTCCTCTACAGCGTGGTTGCGGCGTTCTTCCCCGGTCTTTTCCCAGCGCAGATGGCCGGCGACATGGGCACCATCCCGGTCTACTTCGAGGCGGCCGCGGTGATCACGGCGCTGGTCCTGCTTGGCCAGGTTCTGGAACTTCGCGCCCGCGAGCGCACCGGAGGCGCCATCCGCGCTCTCCTCGACCTGTCGCCGAAGCGGGCGATTCGCATCCGGCCGGACGGCGCGACGGAGGATGTGCCGCTGGAGGCAGTAGCGGTGGGCGACGTCCTGCGCGTCAGGCCGGGCGACCACGTCCCGATCGACGGCGAGGTGGTCGATGGCCACAGCGCCGTGGACGAGTCGCTGATCAGCGGCGAGTCCCTGCCGGTGGAGAAGAATCGGGGCGACGCCGTGACCGGCGGCACCGCCAACGGTTCCGGGAGCTTCGACATGCGGGTGGCCCGCACCGGCGCTGAGACGACGCTCGCCCGCATCGTCGCGATGGTCGCGGACGCGCAGCGTTCGCGCGCGCCGATCCAGAGCCTTGCCGACCGCGTCGCCGGGTGGTTCGTGCCCGCGGTCATCGCCGTCGCGGTCGTCGCTTTCGTCGCCTGGTTTGCGTTTGGCCCGGCGCCTGCCTTTGCGCATGGTCTCATCGCCGCGGTCAGTGTCCTCATCATCGCCTGCCCATGCGCGCTTGGCCTCGCCACTCCGATCTCCATCATGGTGGCGATCGGGCGCGGCGCGCAGATGGGTGTCCTCGTCCGCAATGCCGCGGCGCTCGAGCGGCTGGCCGCGGTCGACACGGTCGTGCTCGACAAGACCGGCACCCTAACCGAAGGGCGCCCCGTACTTGCGGGCGTCGAGGCTGGCGCCGGCTTCGATGCCGACGAGGTGCTTCGCCTCGCAGCCTCGATTGAAGCAGGGAGCGAGCATCCGCTTGCGGAAGCCATCGTCGCGGCGGCGCGCGAAGGGAATCTCGCGCTCGGCAAGGCGGCCGATTTTGCCGCGGTGGCTGGCAAAGGAGTTCGCGGGACGATCGGTGGCCGCCGGATATCACTTGGAAACGAAAGCCTGATGGAGGACGACAGGGTCGCCCTCGGGTCGCTGACCGGCACCGCCGAGGAGCGGCGCGCAAACGGCGAAACCGTGATGTTCCTTGCCGTCGACGGCAAGGCGGCGGGCCTGGTCGCAGTGGCCGATCCAGTCAGGATCACAACACCGGCCGCCCTCGCCGCACTGCGCGGGCTAGGGCTCACCGTCATCATGGCCACCGGAGACAGCCGGATCACCGCTGCGGCAGTCGGCAAACGCCTCGGCATCGAGCGGCTTGAGGCGGAAGTCCTGCCTGAGGACAAGGCGAAGCTCATCTCCCGGCTACGCGCCGAGGGCCGGGTGGTCGCCATGGCCGGCGACGGCATCAACGATGCGCCGGCGCTCGCCGCGGCTGATGTCGGGATCGCGATGGGTGGCGGTGCCGACGTCGCTATCGAAAGCGCCGGCATCACACTCATGAGCGGCGATCTCAATGCGCTGGTGCGCGCCCGCGCGCTGGCCACCGCGACGCTCGCAAACATCAGGCAGAATCTCTTCTTTGCCTTCGTTTACAATGCTCTCGGCGTGCCGATCGCAGCCGGTGTCCTCTATCCTTTCCTGGGCCTCCTGCTCTCGCCGATCGTGGCCGCCGCGGCGATGAGCTTCTCGTCCGTTTCGGTTATCGGCAATGCCCTCCGGCTGCGGAAAATCGGTCTCTGAGAGGGCCTTAGCTCGTTCGGGGAGTCTACGCGTCCCCTCGTCGATCCCGGCAATCCAATGAAGCAAACTGACGCGTGGCGTACGCCACGGCGTCAGGCGCCGAACTCACCCGCGCTTGCGGATCTTCAGCGGCGTGGTCCCGAGCTTGGCGGACAGTGCCGAAGTGAGGTGTTGTTGTGAAGAGAAGCCGCAGGCAAGCGCGATCTCGGAAATCGGCAGCCGCGACGTGCTGAGCAACTGCCGGGCACGCTCAAGCCGCCGCTCGGTGACAAACCGGTAAGGCGACAGGCCGGTGCGCAGCTTCATGCCGTCGAACACCACGCGGAGCGGAACTCCTGCCGCTTTTGCCAGTCCGGCGCAGGTGATTTCGCTGGCGAGTTCGGCGTCGATGAAGGCGGATATCTCGGCGAACTCTCGGTCGGAGAGACCCTGCCGCGGCCGCTCGGTGCCCGAGCCAAGACGGCGGACCGTCTCCAGATAAACCAGCGCGGCGAGCGACTGCAATTCGAAGGGGCGTAGCGGGTCGCGCGAGGCGATGCGGCTACGGGCGTAGCGCGCGAGAGAGCCGATGGAGTCCTGACGGATGTTATTGCAGCTGCCTCGCTGGCGGATCCGGCCAATGTCGACATCATCGACGATGCTCTGGAACCTCGGCGCATAGCTGAACGCGAGGAACCCGTGACGGACCTGATGAGCCCGCACGCGCACATTGCCGCCACGCGGATGAAACGCCGAACTCTCACCGGCGAATACCAGCGGGCGCTCGCCGTCATCCTCGAACTCGGTCTCGGTCTGGATGTCGCCGAGCAAAAGACAAATCACGTCGGCGTCGTTGCTGAATTCAAGGGAATACGGCGTGCCGCCCGCGTGGCAATAGCCGATGTCCTCCACGGCGCCACGCGCCGCGAATTGCTCAAGCCCGCGATAGCCGGCGAGCTCCGGCTGGCGATCAATCGCCGATGGCACTTCGCGCCTCCCACGGCTTTGGCCGTATCGCGAGAGCCTCTTTCTACCGTCCGGCTGAGCATCCCCTGACATCCGCGATAGTGAGCGAACGCGGTTGCGCTTCTTCTTCCCGACGGCAGCAAAGCTAAACACGTTTGGCGGGTACGAACAACGTTGTCCGCAAATCGCACGGATGTTCGGATTGCGAACACATCATTCTGCAAAAAAGCATAAGTTTGAAAGACATCGAGCCGCCGACGCTTAGGGTCAAAGGGCGGGGACATCTATAGACGCACGTCAAGTGCGCGGTTCCCGCACCAATTCAAGCGGGGAAACGCGTCATGGCATCAGTCGCTCGCCAATCGCCGCATCCGGCGAAGGCAGGAAGTTTCGACGCCACGTTCGACATCGTGGTGGTCGGCGCCGGCGGAATCGGGCTCGCCTCCGCCTGTTTTTCGGCATGGCACGGCAACACCGTCCTGGTGCTGGAGAAAGCCGGACAGATCGGCGGCACGACGCTGAAAGCGGCGTTCTGGTATTGGGTGCCCAACAACGAGCCGATGCGGGCGCTCGGCATGACCGATGCCAGGGACGACTGCATCCGCTACATGGCGCGGCTGTCGCGCCCGGAGGTCTACGACGCCAAGCATCCGCGCTTCGGCATGTCGGAATGGGAATACGAGGCGTGCGCCGCGATCTACGACAACGCCTCGCCGGCGACCGAGCTGCTCGCGAAGCACGGTGCACTCGAATACCGGCACTGCGCCGGGGTTCCCGATTACTGGGCCGAGGTACCGGAGGACAAGGCGCCGCTTGGCCGCGTGCTCGTCACCAAGCAGGCCCGCGACAGCATGTCCGACGGCGGCGTCCATGCGGTGCGCACCATGTCGGAGGCCGCCAAGAAGGCGGGCGTCGACATCCGCACAAGCCACCGCGTGCAGCGGGTGATACTCGACGAGAGCGGACGGGTAATCGGCGTCGAGGCCGACACCGGCGAGGGCAAGACGCTCCGCTTCAAGGCGCGAAAGGCCGTGATCTTCGCCAGCGGCGGGTTCACCCACGACGCGGATCTGCGCAAGAACCACCTCAGCCAGCCCGTCTTCGGAGGCTGTGCCGCAGCCACCAACGAGGGCGACTTCGTCCATATCGGCTCGGCGGTGGGCGCAAACCTGCGCAACATGAACTACGCCTGGATGTGCCCGATCCTTTTCGAGAAGGCGATCAAGAAGGACCCAACGCTGATTGGTACGTTTTCGCCGGCCGGCGACTCGATGATCTACGTCGACAAGAACGGCAAGCGCGTCACCAACGAGAAGCTCGCCTACAACGAGTCGGCGCAGAAATTCTTCGAGTGGGATCCGGTCAACTCGGAATACCCCAACCTCGTTCTCGTTGCCGTATGGGACCAGCACGCCCAGGACAATTGCGCCAGCGACGAATACGGCCGATTCATCGTGCCGAAGGGCGCCGACGCCGCACACGTCATCAAGGGCCGAACCCTCGAGGCGCTCGCCGCCAACATCAAAAAACGCCTGAAGCAGTATTCCGCCGAGACCGGAAACCTGAGTCTTGCCCGGGACTTCGCTGAGAACCTTGACGCGACTATCAAGCGCTTCAACGGATTTGCGAGGAAGGGGAAGGACCTCGACTTCCGCCGCGGCGAACGTCAGGTCGAGCTTCTGTTCAACGGGCCGACCGGAACGAAGACCGGGAAGAACCCGACCATGTATCCGATCAGTGGCGAGGGTCCGTACTATGCGGCCCTGATGACGGGCGGCAACCTCGACACCAAGGGCGGCCCTGCCACCAACGTCAACGGGCAGGTGCTCGACGCGGTGGGCAAACCGATCCCCGGCCTCTACGGCGCCGGCAACTGCGTCGCCTCGGCATCGGCGCGCGCCTACTGGGCAGGCGGCGCCACCCTCGGACCGTTCCTCGCCTTCGCGTATCTCGCGGCGAACGCCGCCAACCGGGAGCCGGTGAAATAGGCACATCCCGGGCCAATTGGCGGGACCCGAAACGCACAAGAGAATCGCATTGACGGCGGCGCCCCGGCTGCCGCCGGAACTGGGAGGAGAAGCATGGCACTGACGACACAGACAATGACCGACGAGCAGCGAAAGTCCGTCGCAATCGAATACCTGAAGGCCTTCGACAACGGCGGCGTGACCTCGACCGGCGGCTCGATCCTCGACCTCTTCGACGATCACGCCCAGGTCTTCTTTCCGAAGTGGGGCGTGGCCCGCGGCAAGGCCGAGATCGGCAAGTGCTTCGGCGACGTCGGCGCGACGCTGCGGTCGATCGTCCATCACTATTCGCACTTCAACTGGATCTTCTCCGGCGGCGACGTCGTCGTCTGCGAGGGGACGAGCCACGGCGAGCACAAGGACGGACCCTGGCGGGCGGGCGTGCCCGAATGGGCCGCCGGCAACTGGTGCGACGTCTTCGAGATCCGCGACTGGAAGATCCAGCGCTGCTTCATCTACCTCGACCCGGACTACGCCGGAAAAGACACAGCCCGTTACCCGTGGCTGAAGGACAAGAAGTAGGCTTTCGACACTCGCCGTCGCCAGAGAGAAAAAACGACAAAAGGGAGGAAGTCATGAAGAGAAGCCTGAAGTCATTAGCCCTGCCGGCCATCGCCGGTGCCCTGCTCGCATTGGCGGGCACCGCCGTCCAGGCAGCCACCGAAGCCGAACTTGAGATGAAGGCGCTCGGGACAACGGACAACATCAATCCGGTAGTGGCCGAATCGTTCAAGCACTTCGCGACCGGCCTGACGCCGGAACAGCGCGACCTCGCTATGAAATGCTGGAAGGACTCCGTCTGCGAGACCGGGCACGGCGACGTCACCGTCGCGCTGGCCGACGGCTTCGGCGAGAACGTATGGCGCCAGGTGACGAAGATGGAGTTCATCGTCGAGGCGCTGACCTACCCCAACGTCAAGAAGATCATCTACACCTCCGGCCGCAACGACCCGACGAAGTCGATCTCGGACCTGCGCAGCCTGATCGCGCAGAAGGTCAACGTGATCGTGGTCTTCGCCGACGCCGGCACCGCGCTTCTGCCGACGATCAAGGAGGCCAGCGCCGCCGGGATCACCGTCGTGCTCCACAACGGCACCTATGTCGGCGGCGAAGCCGGCAAGGACTACCTGACCACCGTTGCCGAAAACCTCTGCAATCTCGGCACCGGCTTCGTCCAGGCCATTGCCGACAACTCGGGGAGCAAGAACCCGGCGGTGGTCGAGCTCGGCGGCACCCCGGGCAATGGTCTCAGCTCCACATGGCAGAAGTGCTCGGACGCCGAGCTTGCCAAGCACGCCAACATGAAGCTGATCGGCAAGGCCGATACCAACTGGACACAGGAAGGCACCTTCCAGGCGATGTCCGGTTTCCTTGCCCAGAACGACAACGTCGACGGTGTCGCTTACGAATACGCCGACGGGTTCCGGGGTGGCCTGCGCGCCTACCAGGAGGCCGGCAAGACGCCAAAGCTTGTCCTGGCTTTGCGCACCGACGAGCAAGGCGTGTTCTGCGACTGGGAGAAGCTCAACGATCCGGACTTCAAGATATTCTTCGCCGCCGGCATGAATTTCCAGTCGGGCATCGCGCTTACCGCCGGTATGATGAAGCTCGCCGGCAAGGACGTGCCTGCCGTCGTGGACGTGCCGTTCCGCATGCGTCAGGTCACGAAGGGCATGTGCAACCATGACCTGCCCGAGGACGCCTCGGTATCGACGCGCCTCGACAATGACATGCTGAAGGCGATGTTCCCGAAGTAGCCGGGCAATCCAAAGGCATGAAAAAACGGGCGCGGGCTTTTCGGTCCGCGCCCGTTCCGATACCAGGCACCGGAGGGTAGATGGCTGCGGCCTCGCTCCAGATCACCAATGTCTCGAAGCGCTACCCCGGCGTTCAGGCGCTCAATCGGGTCAGCTTCGAGTGTCGGGCCGGCGAGATCCATGCCGCCCTTGGCGAGAACGGCTCCGGCAAGAGCACGCTCCTCGGCATCGCGAGCGGCGCTGTGGTGCCGGACGAGGGCACTATCGAGATCATGGGGCGGCGGCTCTCGACTGCCGATCCGCTGCTGGCGCGCAGCCTGGGGCTCGCCACCGTCTATCAGGACGACTCGCTGGTTCGCGAACTGACCGTAGCCGAGAACCTGCTGCTCAGCGCGGTGGGCGGTGGGCCAGTCTCGGCGACGGCGCGGCGGGAATGGGCGGAAAGGCAGCTCACGCCTTACGACCTCGGCATTCGGCCCGACACACCGGTCGGCCAGCTCTCCCCGGCCGAGCGGCAGTTCCTCGAAATCGTCAAGGCACTGGCGACCGACCCCAAGGTCCTGCTGCTCGACGAGCCAACGTCGAGCCTGGATCTCCCCGGCGTCGAGAAGCTGAGCGCGATCCTCCGCCGCATCACCGCCGCGGGAACCGCGGTGGTCTATGTCAGCCATCGTCTGCCGGAAATTCTTGCCCTCGCCAAACGCGTCACGATCCTGCGCGACGGCGAGGGCCAGGGCACCTACGAGATCGACGGCAAGCTCTCGGAGCACGACCTCGTCCAGCTCATGGTCGGGCGTCCGATAGAGTCGGAATACCCCGCGAAGGGCAAGGCGGCGGCCGAGGTGGCGCTATGGGCGCACGGGCTTACCGGCGCCGGTTTCCGCGACATATCCTTGCAGGTTCATCGCGGCGAGATTCTTGGGTTCGCCGGCGCGGAAGGTAATGGCCAGCGCGATACCATCCGCGCGCTTGGCGGTATCCAGCCGACGGGCGGCCACATCTTTTGTGACGGCAAGCCGGTCCGCACCGGAACGCCGCGCGATGCCCTCGACGCCGGCATCCTTTCGCTCAGCGGCGACCGTGGCCAGGAATCGATCTTCCCGGCCCTCGGCGTGCGCGAGAACATGACCGTTCAGGTGCTGGACAGCTTCGCCGCCGGCGGTATCCTCTCGGCGGGCAAGGAGCGTGCGCGTTCGAGCGAGCTGGTCAACCAGCTCGACATTGCAACGCCGACCCTCGACAAACCGATAGGCGGGCTCTCCGGCGGCAATCAGCAGAAAGCGGTGCTGGCGCGCAGCTTCCTCTACGACGCCAAGGCAGTTCTGATCGACGAACCGACCCAGGGTGTGGACGCGAAGGCGCGCTTCGACATCTATCGTGCGATCCGCGCTCGTGCCGACGCCGGCGTCGCCTGCATTATCAACTCCTCGGACGCGCTCGAGCTGGCGGGGCTTTGCGACCGCTTGCTGGTCTTCTCGCGGGGAAGGGTCGTGCGCGAGCTGCGTGGCGCGGAGGTGAACGAAGAGGGCATCCTCTCCTCATTCCTCACCGCCAGGGAGCACCGCGACGAAACCAGGGCGACGAGCGAAGGCCGGACATCGCTGTGGAGGCGTATCCGCGGCAGCAATCAATGGTGGGTGCCGCTGGCCTTCCTATTCGTGCTCATCGTTCTCGTCTGCGGCTATGCCGCTTCGGAATCGGACGTCTTCCTGACCGGCCTGAATCTCCGCCACATCCTGCTCGCCACCGCTCCGCTGGCGCTGGTCAGCATGGCGCAGTTCAACGTACTCATGGTGCGGGGCTTCGACATTTCCGTCGGGTCGATGATGAGCCTTACCATCGTCATTGCCTCCTACGTCATGGGCGAGGGGGCAAGCCCAGGCCAGCTTCTTTTCGGCGCGTTCGTATGCGTTGCAGCCGGGGTTGTCGTCGGGCTGGTCAACGGGGTGATGGTGCGGCGGGTCGGCATCAACCCCGTCATCACCACGATTGCCACGCTGAGCATCCTGCAGGGGTTTGCGCTCTACCTTCGGCCTTCGCCGATGGGCCTGATCAGCACGGACTTCACCGATCTGCTCGCCGTCCGCGTTGGTTTTGCGCCAATCGCTTTTTTCGTCATCCTGGCGTTGGCGATTGGTGGCGACCTCTGGCTGTACCGGACGAAGAGCGGGCTAAGCCTGCGCGCGGTGGGCTTCCGCGAGGAAGCCGCCAAGCGGAACGGTGTGCGCACCACAATGGTGCATCTCCGCGCCTATTTGCTCTCCGCGGTGCTGGCGACGGTGGCGGGTTTCTTCCTCGCCGAGGAGGTCGGCGTCGGCGCCCCGACGGTCGGCTCCAGCTACACCCTTACCAGCATTGCCGCCGCGGTGCTTGGCGGTGCAGCGCTTTCGGGCGGGCGCGGCTCCTTCGTCGGGGCGCTTCTTGGTGCTCTCTTCTTCACGCTCACGATCAACATCATCACCCTCCTCGGCCTCGACACGGCCGTCGGCATCATTGCGAGCGGTGCCTTGACGCTTTTCGCGGTGCTTCTCTATTCGGGCTGGGAGCCGGTCGGATGGATTTCAGAGCGCATCCGTTCCGCCTTCGCGCGGCCGGCGCGAGCTGCGGCGTCCCCATGACCGCTCGGCACGGACCAGGGCCGGAAAATCTTGAGCGCCATGGCAACCGATGACCACGCGGCCGCGCGGGCGACGAAGGCCCCCGGCATCCTCGCCGGCCTCTCGCGGGGCGTTGACATTCGCTTCGCCGCCATCTGGCTGGCGCTGTTGGTGCTTCTTGTGGTCAGCGCCGTGATCGCGCCGCGCAGCCTCCTATTTTCGTCCCTCCTCTCCATCGTCCCGTTCGCTGCGTTCCTTTCGGTCGCCGCCATGGGCGAGGCGATCGTGCTCATGTCACGCGGCATCGACCTCTCTATCCCCGCCATCGTGACTCTCGCCAGCACGGTCCTTCTCGGCGTTTCGGGCGGCAAGAACGGAGGGCTTGCAGGCGCCATTGTTGCGGCGCTCACCTCGGCGTGCGTGATCGGGTTGATCAACGGCCTGCTCGTCGCCGTGGTCCGGCTGAATGCATTGATCGTGACCCTCGCCGTCGGCGCCATCACCGCGGGTGCCACCCTCTGGTATCGCGAAGGCATGGCTCAGGAATCGAGCGTGCCGCAGCTCCTCGCCGACTGGGGCGGCACCCGGATCGTCAACCTGAACGTGGCGGTTTGGGTGGCGGCGATCCTCGTTCTGATCCTGACCGTGGTGTTGCGCAAGACCACGTTCGGCCGACGCTTTGCGGCGGTAGGCGCCAATCCGCAAGCGGCGCGGATCGCCGGCATCAACGTGCCGGCCTACCAGATTGCCGCCTTCACGGTCGCTGGGTTCCTTTATGGCGTGGCCGGCATCCTGGTCTCGGGCTTCGTGCGCAATCCGACGCTCAATGTTGGCGACCCGTATCTGCTCGCGCCCATTGCCGCGGCGGTGCTTGGCGGGACGGCGATCACCGGCGGCATCGGCAGCATGATCGCCGTCGCCGGAGCGGCATTGTTCCTTACCCACCTCGGACAGATGCTGAAGGTGCTCGGTATCTCGACCGCGTTCCAGTTCCTGATCAACGGGCTCGCGATCGCCCTCGGCATGGCAATGGCGGAGTCCAAATTCCTGCGGCTCAGTTGGTGGCGCTGGAGATAGCAACCGCATAACGGAAAAGTTACCGGCGGGGGTGCGGGCGAGATGCTCCTGAAACCCCTCGTTTGCCTTGCTTTCGTTGAAGGATGCCGCGAATCATGAGATGAAATACCCGTCCAGCGCCGGAGGTACGTTGTCCGCGTCAGTAGATGCTGTCCCCCGTCGATGGCCGGCCAATTCAGAACCCGCGCAGAGCGATTCATTTCGTTCGCTGATCGGTCATTCGGTCGAGAAACTCCACGAGACCATCCGTCTGCTGGAGGCGGTAGTCGACAATTTCCCGGGTGGCATATCGGTCTTCGACAAGGACCTGCGGATGGTCCTGTGCAACGAGCAGCAAAAGAAACTGCTGGACTACCCGGACGAACTTTTCGCCTCGGGATACCCAACCCTGGAAGACCTGTACCGACATAACGCCCGTCGCGGTGAATACGGTCCCGGCGACGTGGAGGAACAGGTCAACGTGCGCATGGCGCTGGCGCGCGAGGCCCGCCCGCACGTATTTGAACGGACCCGGCCGAACGGAACGGTGCTCGAAGTCCGTGGCGTCCCCTTGAAGGGCGGTGGCTTTCTTACCGCCTACCTCGACGTGACGGAGCAGCGCCGCACCCAGGCGCTGGTGACTCGGATGGCACACCATGACGCCCTGACGGAACTGCCCAACCGCGTTCTCTTCCGCGACCGCCTCGGGCAGGCGATCGCGCGGGTCAAGCGCGGCGAGAAGATGGCACTCCTCTACGTCGACCTCGACGGGTTCAAGCCCGTGAACGACCAGCTTGGCCACGCCACGGGGGACGCCCTGCTCCGCGCAATCGCCGACCGACTGCGCAAGAACCAGCGCGAGACGGACACGGTGGCGCGCCTCGGCGGCGACGAATTCGTCTTCATCCAGACCGCGGTCAGCAACGAACTGGCCGACGCAGGCACCTTGGCGCGGCGTCTGATCCGTTCGATATCGGCGCCCTACGAGATCAGCGGCAAGGTCGTCGTCGTCGGTGCCAGCATTGGAATCGCGATCGCTCCCTTGCATGGCACCGATCCGGAAGACCTGTTGCGCAAGGCCGACGTCGCCCTTTACCGCTGCAAGGCGGACGGCCGCGGACGGTACTCGATCTTCGACGACAAGATC
Organism: Hyphomicrobiales bacterium; assembly: GCA_038323025.1. Classification (GTDB taxonomy): domain Bacteria; phylum Pseudomonadota; class Alphaproteobacteria; order Rhizobiales; family Kaistiaceae; genus JAFKKF01. The sequence goes on along the minus strand of JBBQGL010000046.1, from coordinate 4,058 downwards.
GACCAGGCCTGAGCGCGGTCAACGCTTTATCGCTATGATGAACAACGACCGGTGATCAAACCGGCGATCGTCAGGGAGGCGTGCCGTGCAGAAGATCCTCTTCTTCCAGTCGCTATGGGCCATGGAGCGTCGGCATACCGACGGCCATGAGCGTAGCCTGGAAGAGAACGTTCAGATGATCCTCGAGGCAGGATACGACGGAACCAGCTCGGACTACCGCAACCGCGATTTCGTGCGTCGGCTGACCGGCCTGCTCAAGCCGCATGGCAAGACCACCGAGGGTCAATGCTTTCCGAAGACGATCGACGAGCTGAAACCCGTCCTCGAGATCGCCACCGAGTTCGGCATCCATCATCTCGATATCCAGCCGGATATCCGGCCGCGCCGCCTGCAGGAGTGCATACCGCTCATCGAAGGATGGCGCGGGCTTTCCGAGCAGGTCGATTTTCCGGTGTACATCGAAACGCACCGCGACCGGATGACCACCGACCTCTATTTCGTGCTGGACCTGCTCGACTGCTTCCCTGACCTCAAGCTCCTCGCGGACCTGTCGCATTTTCTCGTCGGCCGCGAATTCGCGACGCCGATCTCGGATGAGAATCACGCCTTCATCCACAAGGTTCTCGACAACAGCTGGGCATTCCACGGTCGCGTCGCCAGCCGCGAACAGGTGCAGATCGAAATCGCTTTCCCGCACCACCGGATGTGGCTTGATATCTTCCTGAAGTGGTGGGAATACGGCTTCAAGAGCTGGCGCCGCAGGGCAGGCCCCGACGACAGCCTCGCCTTCACGTGCGAACTCGGGCCGCAGCCTTACGCGATCACCGGGCGGGACGGAAACGACACGACCGACCGCTGGCAGGAAGCGCTCATCCTCAGGGATGCCGTCCGCCAGGTTTGGGACAGAGTGGCCAGGTAAGCAGGAAAAACGAACATGGACGTGCGCGCGGCGGTAGCGGTAGCGGCGGGCAAGCCGCTTTCCATCGAGACGGTTCAGCTGGAAGGACCGAAGGCTTTCGAGGTGCTGGTCGAGGTCAAGGCGACAGGCATCTGCCACACCGACGATTTCACCCTGTCGGGAGCCGACCCCGAGGGACTTTTCCCGGCGATCCTCGGCCACGAGGGCGCGGGGATCGTGGTCGAAACCGGACCGGGGGTAACCTCGGTCAGGAAGGGCGACCACGTCATCCCGCTCTACACGCCGGAATGCCGCAATTGTCCCTCGTGCCTGTCGCGGAAGACGAACCTCTGCACGGCGATCCGCGCGACCCAGGGCCAGGGCCTCATGCCCGACGGTACGTCGCGCTTCTCCATGGGCGGAAAGTCGTTGCACCACTACATGGGCTGCTCGACCTTCGCCAACTTCACCGTGCTGCCCGAAATTGCAGTGGCAAAGATCCGCGAGGACGCGCCCTTCGACAAGGTCTGCTACATCGGTTGCGGTGTGACCACGGGCGTCGGCGCCGTGCTCAACACGGCGAAGGTGGAGGCTGGCGCCAAGGCGATCGTCTTCGGCCTCGGCGGCATCGGGCTGAACGTGATCCAGGGCCTTCGGCTCGCCGGCGCCGACATGATCATCGGCGTCGACCTCAACCCGTCAAAGAAGGAATGGGGCGAGCGCTTCGGGCTGACGCACTTCGTCAATCCGAAAGAGGTGGGTGCCGACCTTGTGCCGCACCTGGTCAACATGACGAAGAAGGGCGCCGACCAGATCGGCGGCGCCGACTACACCTTCGATTGCACCGGCAACGTCACGGTCATGCGCCAGGCGCTGGAGGCCTGTCACCGGGGCTGGGGCGTGTCGGTCGTCATCGGTGTCGCCGGCTCGGGCCAGGAAATCTCGACCCGCCCGTTCCAGCTGGTGACGGGGCGGACCTGGAAAGGCACGGCGTTCGGCGGCGCGCGGGGCCGCACCGACGTGCCTAAGATCGTCGACTGGTACATGGACGGGAAGATCGAGATCGATCCCATGATCACTCACACCATGCCGCTGCAGGACATCAATCGCGGCTTCCAGCTGATGCACAGCGGCGAGTCGATCCGTAGCGTGGTCGTGTACTGACGGGAGGACCATCGCCGGCGAAACGGACGGAGTTGCAACGCCTCGCCCCATGCAGGATTGATTGCGATCTTTCGGGAGTCTGTATCCATGGCCGTGCTGGTGGCAGGCGGAGGGATCGGCGGCCTGGCGCTTGCCTTGAGCCTCCATCAGATCGGCGTGCCGGTTCAGGTGTTTGAATCGGTCACGGAACCGAAGCCGCTCGGCGTCGGCATCAACGTCCTGCCGCATGCCAGCCGGGAACTGATCGAGCTTGGCCTCCTCGATGCGCTCGATGCGATCGGCATTCGCACGGAGCAGCTCGCCTATTTCTCCAAGCACGGCCAGCTCATCTGGCAGGAGCCGCGCGGATTGTTGGCCGGGTACAACTGGCCGCAGTTCTCGGTGCATCGCGGCCGTCTGCATCAACTGCTCTGGGATACGGCGAAGGAGCGGCTGGGCGACGATCGGCTCCTTGCCGGATATCATCTCCATACCTGGAAGGAGACGCCCGCAGGCGTGCGCGCGACCTTTGCCGACCGCCAGTCCGGCAAAACGGTCGGCGAATTCGAGGGTACGCTGCTCGTCGGCGCGGACGGTATTCACTCCGCCATGCGAGCGGCGTTTCATCGCGGGGAAGGACCGCCGAAATGGAACCGCAGCGTCCTCTGGCGCGGCGTGAAGATAGGCAAGCCCTATCTCGGCGGACACACGATGAGCATGGCGGGCCACTCGGCGCAGAAGTTCGTCGCCTATCCGATTTCGCCGGCCGATCCGGAGAGCGGACGCCAGATGATCAACTGGATCGCCGAGCTGCGTCTGCCTGCCGACTACGCCTGGCGGCGGGAGACTTATAACCGCGAGGGCCGGGTGGAGGAATTCCTGCCCGCGTTCGAGAACTGGCATTTCGACTGGCTGGACATACCGCAGTTCGTCCGTGACGCGCTCTATATCTTCGAGTACCCGATGGTCGACCGGGATCCGCTGCCGCTGTGGACGCATGGACGCGCGACGCTTCTCGGCGACGCCGCCCACCCGATGTATCCGATCGGCTCCAACGGAGCGTCGCAGGCGATCCTCGACGCGCGCGTCCTGGCGCGCAGCATTCTCGACCACGGCGAGACACCGGAGGCGCTGCTCGCCTATGAAGCCGAAAGGCGCCCGGCGACGACTAGGGTCGTCGAGCTCAATCGCCGGAACGGGCCCGATCAGGTGATGCAGGTGGTCGAGGACCGCGCTCCCGGCGGTTTCGATCGGCTGGACGATGTGGTGCCGGAAGCAGAGAGGCATGCGATCGCCGCCGACTACAAGCGGATCGCGGGCTTCGATCGCGATGCGCTGAACAGCCGCCCGTCGATCCTGCCGAGTTCGCTGGTCGCCTAGCCTTCTGCTTGACGAAGAGATCGGCTGCCTGGCGAGGCTGGCCCTCGCCAACAGCAGCGTTGCCACTAGGCTGAATTGTTGGAGCGGGCGGAGGGAGTCGAACCCTCGACATCCAGCTTGGGAAGCTGACGTTCTACCGCTGAACTACGCCCGCGCGCCCCGCAGTTGAACGGCGCGGCGCCAGGAGTGTCAAGAGCGCCGCAAGCCGTTCACGCAGCATTGACCCCGCAGCCGGGCCTCGGCGCGCCGTCGTGGACGGCTCCGACACCGCGGTCAGTACGTCTTGACCTTGGCCTTGCTGATCAGGAAGCCATGGGCACCGCGCTTGCAGGTGATACCGGTTGTCGCCGATTTGCAGGTGAAGGGCCCGCCCTGCCAGGTAGAGCCGTATTGCAGGACATCGTTGCCACCGCAGCAACTGGCATCGCCCACGTCGGAAATCACGGTCGCCGGTCCACTCTTGCCGAGGACGAAACGCAGATACGTCGGTTCGGCCCGGTCGCATTGCAGCTCCGGGCCACCGTCCGCCGGTGTGTAGGTCGGGGTCCCGCCCGCCGGGGTGTAGATGCACTCGACATTGTTCGAGGGCATCCGGAAATCGACCTGGCCGTTGTTCGAAGGAAATGTTTGCATTCCC
>JBBQGL010000045.1:0-24877 GCA_038323025.1 Hyphomicrobiales bacterium | reverse complement strand
CTTAAGCAGCCCCTCGAAGTCGAGGCGGGCATTGGACATCTTGACCGAACCGTCCGGGTTCTTCGGCCATTCCTCCATCGGCCGGTCCCAGGCAAGTTCAAGGCCGTTGTCGTCGGGATCGCGGAGATAGATCGCCTCGTGAGTGCCGTGATCGCTCGCTCCTTCCAGCGGGATTTTAGCCTCGATCAGGCGGCGGAGCGCGTCGGCAAGGGCTGCCCGCGTCGGATAAAGGATGGCCGTATGATAGAGGCCGGTCGTGCCCGGAGCGGGAGGGTGCCCGCCTTTGCTCTCCCAGGTGTTGATGCCGAAGTGGTGGTGATAGCCGCCGGCCGAAAAGAAGGCCGCCTGGTCGCCGAGGCGCGCGGTCAAATGGAACCCCAGGACGCCGAGATAGAAGGCGAGCGACCGATCGATGTCCGCCACTTTCAGGTGAACGTGGCCGATGCGCGTGCCGGGATCGACGGGTTTGGTGGACGCTTTGGCCGGGGCGTCCTTCACTGCGGTTTCGGGCACGGGACTCTCCTTGGTCGCGGTTGCTGCTGAAAGATGGGCATTCCCCGCCTCGCTCGCGAGGAATTGTTCTGTTCGCCTACCAGAGGGTTTTCACGTCAAAGCCACGGAACGCTGGATCGGCCGTAACTAACGGAACACCTTCCACAATCGCTTGGGCCGCCAGGACGCGATCGAACGGATCGCGATGCACGCCCGGCAGGGACCCGGCCAATCGCGCGTGCGCGATCGTAATCGGTATCGGGGTGAGAAGCCGCTCGCTGACCACCTGCTCCAGGTCGTTCACGGCGACCTCGCCTCCCGGCCATTTGCCGACCCGAACCTTTGTGGCCAATTCCCACGCAACAACTGCGCTAACGAGAACCTCGTTCGATTCCTGTTCAAGAGCCGTCAGTGCTGACGCGGAGAGTCTGCGACTGCCGGTGAGCCACCAAAAGAAGGCATGCGTGTCAACCAGGAGCCTCACCCTCGCCCTCCCAGAGCCGCAATTCCTCTTCGGGGAGAGGATCGAAGAAGAATCCGTCCGGCAGTTCCGGCCATTTCTCCTTCATGATGCCGCTCAGCCCCCTCACCCCGGTCCGCTTTTCGATCGGCACCAGCCGCACGGCGGGATCGCGCCCCTTGGCGATTACGATTTCTTCGCCGGCCTTGGCTCGCTCGATGAGCTTGGAGAGGTTCGTCTTGGCTTGATGAATGGTGACGGTCGCCATGGGCGCCTCCGGCAGTCGCTTAGCTAAGTTAGCTAATCTTACGGTGCCGCGTCAACCTACCGGCCAGTTCTTCAGCTTTCCCGGGTTCATGAGCCCATGCGGATCGGCGAGGCTCTTGAACTCCGCCTGCGGCGCGTCGGTGCGCTTCCAGCCCGCGTTGTCGAGGACGTAGGTGTGCGGATTGGACACCGCGCCGCCGAGCGCCTCGATTTCCCGGATCACCTCCGCCAGCCGTTCGGGCGACCGGTAGCGGAGGATCGGCAGGGCGGACACGAACACCCGGCCGAAGCGGCGCTGGAATTCCAGATGGAGAAGGAGCTCATCGCCGAACGAGCGTTCCAGCACCTCGGTCAAGGCCAGTTCGCCGCCCGCCGGCAGGCGGACCTGCAGGTAGGTGAGCGCCGGTTCGACCTTCAGCGCATGCAGGGTCGTGTGGTTCCAGGTGTACTCGTATAGCGGCGGCATCGCGCCCTTGCCCTCGAACGCCGCCGCTTCCGCCTCGAGCGGCGCGCGCGCGTAGATGACTCGCCCGCCTTCATCCGCGATCATTTCCTCCATCGCCGCTGCCTGCGGCTCCGCCACCATCAGGATCGCCATGGCGTGCCCGGCGGGGACCAGGGGCGCGATGCGCTTCAGCAGCGGCGGGATGCGCCGGTCGAAGATCGCGACTTCCTTCTTGGCAATCCCTTCGGCGGCGGTGAAGGCAAGACCGAAACGCGTCGCCGCGGCGAGCGTCGGGAACACGGCGATGCGCTCGGCCCATGGCTGCCACGGCGCCAGCGGCACCTCGACCTCGGTGATGATGCCGTTGACGCCATAGGCGTGCAGCACCTTCAGCGCGTCGCGACCGCTGAGTTCAAGGACACGCGGCGTCTCTTCGACAGTGACGACCTCGACCGCGATCAGCGCGCCCGCATCGGAATTCTGCCCCCAGGTGCAGGAGCCGCAGCCGGCCGCGCCGCCGGCGGTGAAGCCGCCGATGGTCGCCTGCTTCCGCGTCGAAGGATGGAAGCGAAGCTCCCAGCGCTTCGGGAGAAGCGCCCGGTCGATGTCGAGGAGCCTCGCCCCGGCCTCGAAACGGCCGGCGCCGGGGACCACCCGGACGACGCGGTCGAGCCCGCTCATGTCGAGGAGCACGCCGCCGGCAAGCGGCACCGCCTGCCCGTAGTTGCCGGTGCCGCCGCCGCGCACCGTCAGCGACACGCGATGGCGCGCACAGGCAGCGGCGACGCGGATCACTTCGTCGCGCGTCCGCGGCAACACGACCAGCTCGGCGCGCTTGTCGTCGAGAAGCGGTTTCAGGATCGGCGAGAACCAGAAGAAATCGCGGCTCTTCAGCTTGAGCGTCGCCGCGTCGTCGGCGGTGGCGATTCCGGCGAGATCGGCGCGGAGGGCGTCGAGCCGGGTTGGCGTCACGGTCTCCACAGCCGGCCCGTGTCGAAGGTCCTCACGTCGCGGCAAAGCTCGACGAAAGCGCCGGCCTGATGCTCGACCACCGCCTTGCCCTTCTCGGCGGTGGCCGCGGAAGCGTTGCCGACGGCGCCATGCGGGTTGAGGTCCTGCGCCTTCCACCCGAACTGGACGAGGCCGTGGGCGCGCAGGTGCTTGAACTCCTTGATGAAGGCCAGCTGCGACGACCGGAAATCCTGCGCCTTGTCCATGCGGACGAGATCAGGGCGCAGATGCAGCATGATCGAAGTCTCGATGTCGCCGCCGTGAATTCCGTAGAGCGCTTCCTCGGACGCCGCGATCCCGTCCGGCTGGCCGAAGCGCGACCACGCAGTCGCAACGGCGAGCATATTGTGGCGGACGCGCAGCTCGCGCGCGACGATGTCGACCATCGGGACGTTGCCGCCGTGGGAGTTGATGATGATGAGTTTCTCGACACCGGCACGATGAACGCTGTCGCCGATCTCCATCCAGAGCCGCGTCGTCGTCTCCCAAGTCGAGGTCAGCGTGCCCGGCGACGAGATGTGCTCGTTCGATTTGCCCACGGCCTGCACCGGCAGAAACGTGACCGGGAGATCTTCCGGCAGCAGTTCTGTCGTACGGCGGATCATGCCCTCGGCGATGCAGGTATCGGTGTAAACCGGCAGGTGCGGCCCATGCTGCTCGATCGCCGCCACCGGCAGCACGGCAATCCACGCCGCCGTGTCGCCCTCCGCAAAGTCGCGGGTCGTCATCTCATGCCAGAAGCGGCGGGGAAGCATGCGGCTTGTCCGATTTGCGGTTTGGCTCTAGGGACAACCTAGGCCGGGAGCGACCCTGTGAACAATACGATCTTCTATCTGATCGGGAATCCCGACGTCGCCAAGCCCGACGTGGCGCGTGAAATCGGCGCACTCACGGACGCGCGCATCATCGACACCCACGACATCTACAAGCCGATCTTCGCTCTGATCGATCACGCCGATCCGGCCGGCATGCCGGACGCGGTCTGGGACCAGGTCGACGCCGTGCGGGCAGCGATCCTGAAAACCATCGAGACCATGTCGCCGAAGGAGTGGAATTTCGTCTTCACCCACGCCGGGTTCGATATCCCTGCCGACGTTGGCGTCTACCATACGGTGCGCGAGACGGCGCGGAAGCGTGGCGCCCGCTTCCAGCCGGCGCGGCTTCTCGGCGGCAAGTCGCAGAAGCCGCTGCTCAAGTTCGACGAGGCGAATGCGATTGACCTCGACCTGGCGCTGGTGTCGCCCGCCGATGCCGCCAAGGCAATCGTCGCGGCGGCCGGCGGGCAGTAGCGGGAGCGCTCCGTTCATTTTAGCCCGACGGCCTTGCGAAGGGCCGCGTTGGCTCGCCCTTGCCAGCCGGGACCACTGGAACGCAGCTTTTCCAGCACTTCTGGATCGAGACGCAGTGACACCAGTTTCTTCGTCGGCACTTTTTGCGGACCACGCGTGCGCCGTTTGTCCAGTTCTCTGAAGAAATCCGGAGGGAGGACTTCTTTTGCAGGCCGAGCGCGCCGAAAATCTTCCCGAGTCCACTCATGGTTCTCCGAAACAACCTTCATGTCGGCGGGCGTGTAACCTTTAGTCTTCTTCATAAAGCCTTCTTTCCCTAAGATTCGCCGGTCGCATCCCGACAATAGATATCGCCTCCGCGCCAAGCCGCGAGTAGACGACGACAATAACGCGGCCATTGAACAACCCGATGGCCTTGAATCGTTGCGAATGGCTCGGCGTGATCAAGGCGTCCTGCCAACCAAAATCGTCGACATGACTGAAATCGAGCTTGTGCTTGTCGAGATTCGCCAGCCGCTTGGGCTCGTCCCAAACGATGATCATCGAGCTTGCTATTTGCAGACACCGAGCATCGGGTCAAGCTGATTGTATCTACAGCGCCTTCAGAAATGCTTCGCGGGGGGCGCCCGCGCTCGGAAGGCGGGCGGGCCAGCCAGACCTGATCCGGCTTCCGTCACCGACCTGACATCGAGCCGACCTAGCCTCGCCCGGTCTTGTCATTCCATCGATGGAGCAGCCGATGGCCCGCCACGTTGTCCGCGCTTTCCGCCTGTTGTCTCTCGCCACGTCCCTGGCCTGCGCCATTCCCGCGGCGGCGATGGCGGCGGACACCTTCTCCTTTGGCGTGTGGGGCGACATGCCGTACGCCAAGGCCAAGGACGAGCCCAAGATGCCGGCGCTCGCCGCCGACATGAATGCCTCCGACATCGCCTTCTCGATCTACGACGGCGACATCAAGGACGGCAGCTCCAAATGCACCGACGACGTCTACACGTGGGCGGTGGACTACTTCAACACGTTCAAGGCGCCGATGGTCTACGTGCCCGGCGACAACGAATGGACGGACTGCCACCGCACCAATAACGGCGGTTACGACAATCTCGAGCGGCTCGATCACGTCCGCAAGGTCCTGTTCGCCAGGCCGGAAAGCTTCGGCGCGACCACCATGCCGCTCGACCACCAGGGCAAGCCCGGGGAGAAGTTCGCGGAGAACACGCGCTTCGTTCACGGCGGCATCGTGTTTGTCGGTCTGAACGTGCCGGGCTCGAACAACAACAAGGTCCACGACGACAAGGAATGCACGGCGAAGAGCGCGCGCGCGCCCGACCAATGCGCCGCCGACAATGCCGAGTATGCCGAGCGTGACGCCGCCAACATCGCCTGGATCCACGACGCCTTTGCCCTTGCGAAGTCCAGCAATGCACCCGGCATCGTGATCGTCCTCCAGGCCGACATGTGGTTCGATCTGCCCGAGACCGAGAGCGTCAACGAGCGCGACTCGCCCAGCGCCGACGGTTACACCGCGTTTCTCGGCAAGCTCGTCGAGGAGACGCGCGCCTACCCCGGCCAGGTGTTGCTGGTCCACGGCGACACGCACTTCTTCAAGCTCGACAAGCCGCTGATGAAGCAGGACGATTTGCTGGAGAACTTCACCCGCCTGCAGACCTTCGGCAGCCCGAACGTCCATTGGGTGCGGATCACTGTCGATCCCAGCTCGCGCGACGTCTTTTCCGTCCATCAGATGATCGTGAAGGGGAATTGACGCCCAGGTCCCGGTCGGGCCCTTGCCGTAGCCGGCGAGGTCAGAGTGCCTCGAGGAATGCCTTCGCCGCGGTGCCGTGTTCGTGGCGCAATTGCGCCACGTCGATGCCGGTCGGCAGGCCATGCTCGACCTTCCACGCGCCCTTGACCATGACCCGGTCGGCGGCGTGGGCGCCGCAGAGGATCAGCGCCGCCAGCGGATCGCCGGCGCCCGAGAAGCGCAATTCGTCGAGCGTGTAGAATGCGAGGTCGGCCTGCTTGCCGACCGCGATCCGGCCGATGTCGTCGCGGCCGAGGAGGCGCGCCGAACCCTCGCTCGCCCAGCGATAGGCGTCGAGATGGGTGACCGAGGCGGCATCGTAGGTGAGCCGGTTCAGCATCAGCGCGTGGCGCAGGCTTTCCATCAGGTTGGAGTTGTCGTTCGAGGCTGAGCCGTCGACGCCGAGGCCGACCGGCGAGCCCGCCGCCTCCAGCTCCTTGGTCCGGCACTGGCCCGACGCAAGCGTCATGTTGGAGGTCGGGCAGTGGCAGACGCCGACATGGTAGCGGCCGAGGCGATGCACCTCCTCGTCGGTGAAGTGGATGCCGTGGGCGAGCCAGACGCGCTCGTCCAGCCACCCGCACTCCTCGAGATAGTCGACCGGCCGGCAGCCGAAATGGGCGAGGCAGTACTCGTTCTCGTCGCGCGTCTCGCCGAGATGGGTGTGCAGCCGGCAGCGGTATTTCTCCGCCAGCCCGACGCTGTCGACCATCAGCCGCTTGGTCACCGTGAACGGCGCGCAGGGCGCCAGCGCCACCTGCAGCATCGCCCCGTCGCTCTGGTCGTGGTAGCGCGAAAGCACCCGCTCGCAGTCGCTGAGGATCGTGTCCTCGTCCTGGACCACGGAGTCGGGCGGGAGCCCGCCGTCCTTGACCGACAGGTTCATGGAGCCGCGCGTCAGCGTCATCCGGATGCCGACGCGCGCCGCCTCCTCGGCCTGGATGTCCATCGCGCCTTCGAGGCCGGCCGGGAAGAGATAGTGGTGGTCGGAGGCGCAGGTGCAGCCCGACATCAAGAGCTCGGTCAGCGCCAGGCGGGTGGCGAGACGGAAGGCCTCCGGCTTCACGCTTCGCGCCCAGATCGGATAGAGCGTCTGCAGCCAGGGGAAGAGTTCCTTGTTGATCGCCGCCGGGTGCGCCCGCGTCAGCGTCTGGAAGAAGTGATGGTGCGTATTGATGAGGCCGGGGATGACGACGTGGCGCGAGGCGTCGAAGACCTGATCGGGCTTGTCGCTCACCTGCTTGCCGCGCCCGACCAGTTCGACGATGCGCCCGTCCTCGACCACGAGGCCGCGCTCCGCGCCTTCGGCGAGAACGGCGATGGGGTCCTTTATCCAGAGGCGCATGGCGAGCCGTTATCCTTCTGCCGGTCCGGCCGCGATCGCCTCGATCTCGACCAGGAACTCCGGCCGCGTGAAACCCGACACGATCACCAGCGTCGAGGCGGGCGGCGGCGTCCCCACCCGCCGGTCGCGAACCGCCATGTAGCCCTTCATGTGCTCGCGTGCGGTGACATAGGCGTTGACCCTCACAACGTCGGCGAGAGTCAGTCCCGCCTCGCGCAGGATGGCGGCGATATTGTCGAAGCACAGCTCCGCCTGCGCCTCGACACTATCCGGCACCCGGTCGTCGGGCCCGATGCCAAGCTGCCCGGAACATACCACCAGCGGCGCGCCGGCCGGGACCGCGACACCGTGGCTGTAGCGCGCGAACGGCGCGCGGATAGTCGGCGGATTGAGCGGACGGGCCATGCACCTGACACGGAATGGCGGGAAAGCCCACGCTAGGGTCCGGGCCGGGCTCTGACAAGGCCTCGCGAGCGCTGGGCAGACAATAGGTGGGGTGCCGCTTTCTTGTGCAAAGACGATGCCCTAGACTGCCGCTCCCCGCTGCACGCGACAGGCTTTGCGGACGCGTTTTGCCGGCATCGGTGGCATGGCTCTTGCGACACCGCCGATGGCGGATTTGCACGCGATTTGGCTCCACGCCAACGCGGCGGACGAAGGTTCAAGGCGGCGCCGGGCGGGCTGGCGATCGCGTTTAAGGGAACGGAGAACAAGCATGAACAATCGCGGGAAGATCACCCTCGGCCTCGTGGCTGGCGCTGCGGCCCTGGCTTTCGCCGGACCGGCGTTGGCGCTCGATGAGATCACCTTCGGGACCAATTGGGTCGCCGAGGCCGAGCACGGCGGCTTCTACCAGGCCGTCGTTGACGGCACATACGAGAAGTATGGCCTCAAGGTCACCATCCTGCCGAAGGCAGATCAGGCGATGCTGCTCGGCGGCAAGATCCAGTTCTACATGCAGGGCAACCTCCTCGGCACCTTCTCGGCGGCCGAGCAGAACGTGCCGGTGGTTGAAGTCGCGGCGATCTTCCAGAAGGATCCGCAGATCATCATGGTCCACCCGGAAAGCGGCGCGAAGACCTTCGGCGATCTCGCCAAGGTCAAGTCGCTCTTCATCGGCGACGATCTTTTCGCCACCGGCTATCGCTGGATGGAAGCAGCCTATCCCGGCATCACCGACGAGCAGCGCAAGCCGTATAACTATTCGGTGGCGCCCTTCCTCGCCGATAAGGATTCCGGCCAGCAGGGCTACCTCACTTCCGAGCCCTATGCCGTCAAGAAAGAGGGCGGTTTCGACCCCGTTGTCTTCCTGATGGCCGACGCCGGCTACTCGACGACCTCGACCATGATCGAGGGCATGCAGGATTACGTTGCCAAGAATCCTGACGTGACCAAGCGCTTCGTCGAAGCCTCGATCATCGGCTGGTACAACTACCTCTACGGTGACAACAAGGCGACCAACGATCTGATCAAGAAGGACAATTCCGATATGGACGACGCCCAGATCGCGTTCTCCATCAAGCAGATGAAGGACTACGGCCTGCTGCTCTCCGGCTCCGCCAAGGACGGCGGCATCGGCTGCTTCACCGACGCGCAGGTCAAGGACTTCTACAAGAAGATGGTCGACGCCAAGGTGGTCAAGGCAGACCTCGACCTGTCGAAGGTCTACACGACCCAGTTCGTCTGCAAGGGTGTTGGCAAAGAGCTGGCCAAGTAACCCTGTCGCCTGATTTACCGGCGGGCGCGGTCGAGGCCGCGCCCGCCGCGCGACCAAGAACACCAGGAACCGGATTGCCGTGTCTGCCGTCGTTGATCTTCCGACCGCCTCAAGCCGGCCGGGCAGTCCAGCCCGCGCGGGCAAGCCGCTCGTCTCGCTCCGCTCGATCTCGAAGACGTTCTCCAACGGCACCCTGGCCCTGAAGGACATGTCGCTCGACGTCGGCAAGGGCGAGTTCATCAGCCTGCTCGGGCCATCCGGCTGCGGCAAGTCTACGGCGCTCCGCATCATCGCCGGTCTCGGCGAACCGTCCTCCGGCACCATCGAATGGCCGACCAGCGTGGTCGATTCCGCCGGCCGCCCGGAGACCGAGATCGGGTTCGTCTTCCAGGAGCCGACGCTGATGCCATGGGCGACCGTGGCAAAGAACGTATGGCTGCCTCTCCGCCTGAAGGGTATCTCGCAGCGCGCCGCCGCCGACCGCATCATGGAGGCACTGCGCATGGTCGGGCTGGAGGCCTTCGCCAACGCCTACCCGCGCGAATTGTCCGGCGGCATGAAGATGCGCGTCTCCATCGCCCGCGCGCTCATCACCAAGCCCCAGTTGCTTCTGATGGACGAACCTTTTGCGGCCCTGGACGAGATCACCCGCTTCAAGCTCAACAACGATCTGCTCGAGCTTTGGGAGAAGTTCGGCTGGACCGTAATCTTCGTCACCCACTCGGTCTTCGAGTCGGTCTACCTGTCCGAGCGCATCATCGTGATGGCGGCGCGTCCCGGCCGGGTCTTCACCGATCTTACCGTCGACGCGCCCTACCCGCGTCACGAGGAGTACCGCACCTCCGGCATCTATAACGAGAACTGCCGGCGCACCTCCGACGCGCTTCACGCCGCAATGGGAGACCAGCCCCATTGAACGCCATCCAGAGCGAAGAACTGGAAGCGGCCGAGATCGCGCCCGAAGAGGTCAGGCTGGTCCCCGCCCCTGAGCGATTTGGCCTCGGAGGGCGCCTCGCCCGCATCGCCGTGCCGATCGGCATGCTCGTCCTGCTGATTGCCGCCTGGCAGGCCTACGTCGATATCGCCGACGTGCCGCACTACATCCTGCCCAGTCCGCTCCGCATCGCCGAGGCCTTCGGCGAGGACTGGCAGACGCTGTTCCGGGCGCTGTGGGTCACGCTGCAGACCACCTTCATCGCGCTCGCCATCGCGCTCGTCACCGGCGTCGCGCTGGCGGTTCTGATGGCGCAGTCGCGCTGGATCGAACTGGCCCTGTTCCCCTACGCGGTTATCCTTCAGGTGACGCCCATCGTCGCCATCGCCCCGCTCATCCTGATCTATACCAGCACCACCGAGCAGGCGCTCCTCATCTGCGCCTGGCTGGTGGCGTTCTTCCCGGTGCTGTCCAACACCGCCCAGGGCCTGCATTCGACCGACCACAACCTCCTCAACCTCTTCGAGCTCTATGGCGCCAACCGCTGGCAGACGCTCATCCATCTCCGGCTGCCCAACGCCCTGCCCTACTTTCTCGCCGGCCTGCGCATCGCCGGCGGGCTGGCGCTGATTGCCGCCGTGGTCGCCGAGTTCGCCGCGGGCACGCCGGGGCGCGATGCCGGCCTCGCCTTCCGCCTGATCGAGGCGCAGCACCGGCTGAATATCCCGCGCCTGTTCGCCGCCCTCGTCCTGTTGTCGCTGACCGGCGTGCTGATCTACATCGCCACCAGCCTCATTTCGCACCTGTTCCTCCGCAAGTGGCACGAGAGCGCCGTGCGGCGGGAGAATTGAGGTGAACACCGGCTTCGCCGTCCTGCCGCGCGCGACGCGCTTCGTTCTCGCCAACGCCACCCTTCCGGCAACGCTGCTCGCGGAAGCGCCGTCTTCGCCCGGCGGCGACGGGCTGACCGTCGCGGACATCGTCATTGCCGACGGAAAGGTCGAACGGGTCGCGCCGCCCGGGAGCGTCTCCGGCGCACCGGGTTTCGACCTCACCCGCGGCATGGTCTGGCCGTGCTTCGTCGACATGCACACCCACATCGACAAGGGCCACATCTGGCCGCGGAAGCAGAACCCCGACGGCACGTTCGCCAGCGCGCTCCTTGCCGTGCAGGAGGACCGCGAGGCCAACTGGTCGGCCGCCGATGTTTCCCGGCGCATGGATTTCAGCCTGCGCACCGCCTACGCTCATGGCACCGCGCTGCTCCGCACCCACATCGACTCACGCGCCCCGCAGCACACGATTTCCTGGCCGGTGTTTGCCGAAATGCGCGACCGCTGGGTCGGCCGCATCGACCTGCAAGCCGTCGCCCTGTTCGCCATCGACGAGATTCTCGACGAACGCTTCGCCGGCGAAATTGGCGCGACCGTGAAACGCCACGGCGGCGTCCTCGGTGCGGCTACCTTCATGATCCCCGAACTCGACCGTGCGCTCGACCGCCTCTTCCGGCTCGCCGCCGATAATGGCCTCGACCTCGACCTCCATGTCGATGAGGCCGAAGACCCGGCGGTGCGATCGCTCCGCCACATAGCGGACGCGTCCCTCCGCCATCGCTTCACCGGGCGGGTCAACGTCGCCCATATCTGCTCGCTCGCATTGCAGGCGCCCCACGAACAGGAAGCCACCATGGCGCGCGTCGTCGAGGCCGGCATCAGCGTGGTCTCGCTGCCGATGTGCAACATGTACCTGCAGGACCGCCACGCCGGGCGCACGCCGCGCTGGCGCGGCGTCACCCTGGCGCACGAATTGAACGCGCGCGGCGTCCCGGTCGCGGTCGCCTCCGACAACGCCCGCGACCCGTTCTATGCCTATGGCGACCACGATCCGATGGAAGTCTTCCGCGAGGCCGTGCGCATCCTCCACCTGGATCACCCGGTGGGCGACTGGCCGGCGGCGGTGACGCGCACGCCCGCCGGCATCATCGGGCGACCGGATCGCGGAACGGTCGCGGCCGGGCTGCCCGCCGATCTGGTCCTTTTCCGCGCCCGCACCTGGACCGAGCTGCTGGCGCGTCCCCAATCGGACCGCACGGTCCTCCGCGCCGGCGTCGCCATCGACCGCACGCTGCCGGATTATCGCGAACTCGACGACCTGATGGGCTGACCATGAACCTCCCGCTATACTCGGCTCGCATGCAGGAGCCCGCATCGTGACCTACGACATCGCCCGCCTGAAGACCGCGCTCGGCGGCATCCGTATCGAGGAAAACCCGGCGATCGTGAAGCAGAAGAGCCGCGACTTCTTCTGGTACTCGCCGGTTCTCAAGCGCCAGCTCGACCACATCACCGCCGACCTGGTCGTTTCACCGAAGGACGAGGCGGAAGTCATCGCCGTCCTCAAGGCCTGCTACGCCGAGGGCGTGCCGGTCACGCCGCGCGGCGCCGGCACCGGCAACTACGGCCAGGCCATGCCGCTTGCCGGCGGCGTCATTCTCAGCCTTTCCGAGCTGAACCGCGTGAAGTCGATCGGGCGGGGCAGCGCCGTCGCCGAGGCCGGCGCCATCCTCGCCAACATCGACCGGGAGACGCGGAAGGGCGGGCAGGAAGTCCGCCTGCATCCCTCGACCTACAACACGGCCTCGATAGCCGGCTTCATCGCCGGCGGCTCCGGCGGCATCGGCTCGATCAACTGGGGCGGGCTTCGCGACATCGGCAATGTCCTCAGCCTCCGCGTGGTCACCATGGAGGCGGAGCCGCGCGTTCTCGAGATAGCCGGCTCCGACCTCGCCAAGGTGACGCATGCCTACGGCACCAATGGCATCATCACCGAGGTCGCCTTCCCGCTCGATGCCGCCTACGAATGGGTCGACGTGATCGTCGGCTTCGACGACTACGTACGCGCCGTCGAATTCACCTTTGACCTCGGCAATCGCGACGGCCTCCTTTTCAAGGAGGTCGCGGCCGTCGCCGCGCCTGTCCCGTACGACTATTTCCTCCGCCATCAGAAATTCCTGCGCCGCGAGCAATCGGTCGTGCTCCTGATGGTAGCGCCGCACGCGATGGGTCCCTTTCTCGCCCACACCGGGCGCGCGAAGGCGGAGATCCTCTATCGCTCCGATACCGCGACCGATGCCGAAAAGAAGGGCCTGCCGCCGGTTTACGAGCTGACCTGGAATCACACGACGCTGCGCGGGCTGCGCGTCGACCCGACCATCACCTACCTGCAGGTGCTCTATCCCCACCCGGACAGCGTCGCGAGCGTCGCCAGAATGAGCGCGCTTCTCGGCGACGAGGTGCCGGGACACGTCGAGTTCATCCGCTTCGACGGTCATCTGGTTTGCGCCGGTCTGCCGATCGTGCGCTTCACCAGCGAAGAGCGCCTCGACCAGATCATCCGCGTCCACGAGGACAACGGCTGCCCGATCTTCAATCCGCATCGCTACACGCTGGAGGAAGGCGGCATGAAGCAGACCGACGAGGTCCAGCTCGCTTTCAAGCGCGAAGCCGACCCGAAGGGATTGCTCAACCCGGGCAAGATGATCGCCTGGGAGAACCCCGACTACGACTGGAAGAGCGACCGGGTCTACCTTTTTCCCGGTCTCCAGGCGGCGGAGTAGATGCGCGTATTCGTCCTTTTCGCCCACCCGGTCGAGACCAGCTTCAGCGCCGCGCTCCACCGCGCTGCGGTCGATGGGCTGAAGGCAGCGGGCCACGAGGTCGACGACTGCGACCTCTACGCCGAGAACTTCGATCCGGTCATGTCGCGCCAGGAGCGCCTCGACTATCACGACGAGGCGCTCTGCCGCCGCCCGGTGCAGGCCTACGTCGACCGCCTGCTCGCCGCCGAAGGGCTCGTCATCGTCAACCCGGTCTGGAACTATGGCTACCCGGCGATCCTGAAGGGTTTTTTCGACCGCGTCTTCCTGCCCGGAGTTTCATTCAAGCTGGTCGACGGCAAGGTGCGGCCCAACCTCCGGCACATCCGGCACATCGCGGCGGTGACCACTTATGGCGGCAACCGCTTCCGCTCGTTTCTGATGGGCGACGCGCCGCGCCGCCAGTTCAAGCGCACGCTCCGCCTCCTCGTCCATCCGACGGCGCGCTCGCGCTATCTCGCCCTCTACGACATGAATCGCGCCGACGCGCCGGCGCGCGCGGCCTTCCTCGACAGGGTCACTCGCGCCATGCGTGCTTTCTGACCGATTGCCGCTGTCATAGACTCGTCACGTTGATCGCTTAGGCGGGTAAGCATGGGGTTCGATCATCGCCGGACCGTGACGCATCGCCTGGCCCAGGCAGCCCACGCCTACCGCGTGCGCTCCGGCAGCCGGCTTGCCCGTATCGAGCTTCATTCCGGACAGGAGAGCCTCTTGAAGGCGCTCGAGGAGAACGACGGCCAGGCGATGGGCGACCTCGCCGCCGGACTCGGCGTGCAGCCGCCGACCGTCACCAAGATGATCAGCCGGCTTGCCGCGCAGGATTACGTCGAGCGCCGCGCCGCCAACGGCGATGCGCGCCAGTCCCGCGTCTTTCTCACCGAACGCGGCAACAAGGCCATCGCCCTCATCGACAAGGTCTGGAAGCGCATCGAAAAGGATGCCCTGCAGGGCATCGACGACAAGGACCGCAAGCGCATCCGCAAGCTTCTCCGCCAGATCGAGCGCAACCTCGGCGCGCGCCACAGCAGCCGTGAGCCGGTCGACGACGATGACGCCGAGGCCACCGTAAGCACCGATCCCTAGCGCGGTTTTCTTCGCCGGTGACGGTTGCCCGAACCCCAAGCGAGGGAATACATTCGCGCCCTTCCAATAAAAAGAAGGGACTGGGTTCCGATGTCGACGAAATTTGACTTCACTGGCCGTGCCGCGGTCGTGACCGGCGGGGCGCAGGGTATCGGCCGCGCCATTGTCGAGCGCCTCCTCGAAGGCGGCGCCGCCGTCGCCATCTGGGACCGCGACAAGGCGTTCGCCGATCGCACCGCGAAGGAGCTCGGCGGCCGCGGCAAGGTCCTCGCCGTCGCCGTCGACGTCGGCGACTATGCCTCGGTGGAGAAGGCCCGCGACGGGACCGTTGCCGCCTTCGGCAAGATCGACACGCTGGTCAACAATGCCGGCATTGCCGGACCCATCGCCAAGCTCTGGGAGCACTCGCAGGCCGACTGGGACCAGGTCATCCGCGTCGACCTCACTGCGGTGTTCAATTGCTGCAAGGCGATCGTGCCCGGGATGATCAAGGCGAACTTCGGCCGCATCGCCAATGTTTCCTCGGTCGCGGGCAAGGAAGGCAACCCCAACGCGGTGGCCTACTCCGCCGCCAAGGCCGGCGTCCTCGGCCTGACCAAGTCGCTCGCCAAGGAAGTCGCGACCTACAACATCGCCGTCAATGCGATCACGCCTTCGCCGGCCAAGACCGCGATCCTCGACACGGTCTCCCAGTCGCACATCGACTACATGCTGGGGAAAGTGCCGCGCGGCCGTTTCGTCGAAGTGGCGGAAGTCGCCAACATGGTTGCCTTCATGGTCTCCGACGAGAATTCGTTCACCACCGGCGCGACCTTCGACATTTCCGGCGGCCGCACCACCTATTAGAAATCGACCGCCTACCAGAACTGGATTCCGCGCATTGTCGTTTGCCTTTACCGGCGAGAGCCACCGGCTGCGCGGAATCGCCTACTATCTGCTTGCGCTGTTCCTGTTCACCGTCCTCGACACCTGCGCCAAATACGCGGCCCGATCTGTCCCGGCGATGGAGGTCGTCTGGCTGCGCTTCGTGGTTCACGCGGCGCTCGCCATCGTCTTCCTGCGGCCGTGGCGGAACCTCGCCCTCTACCGCAGCCGCCACCCGGTCCTGCAGTTCCTGAGGAGCATGGGACTTTTCGGCTCGACGATTTTCAACTTCCTCGCCCTGACCCATCTGCAGATGGCCGAGACCATATCGATCAGCTTCGGCAGCGCCTTTGTGGTAGCCGGCTTCGCCGGCCCGGTGCTCGGCGAGTGGATCGGCTGGCGGCGCTGGATCGCCATCGTCGTCGGCTTCATCGGCGTCATCGTGGTGACCCGGCCGGGGCCGGAAGGCGTCGATCCGGCGGTCTTCTTCTCGGTCGGCTCGATGTGCTGCAATTCCGCCTATCTGCTGCTCACCCGCCTGCTCGCGCCGAGCGACTCGGCCGGCAGCATGCTGCTCTTTCCGGCGATTGCCGCCACGATCCTGCTGGCGCCCATCGCCCTCCCGGTCACGGTCGTGCCGCCAACCCTCCTGGTCGGGCTGGCGATCGCCATGACCGGCATATGTGGTGCCGTCGGCCACTGGCTCCTCATCGAAGCGCACCGGCGCGCGCCGGCCGGGGTGCTGGCGCCCTTCGTCTATTCGGCGCTGATCTGGATGATCGGCCTCGGCTATTTCGTCTTCGGCGACGTGCCGCACGAATTCACCATCATCGGCGCCGCGATCATCGTCGGCAGCGGGCTCTATATCCTCTACCGCGAGCGCATCCGCGGCGCCGATGCGAGACAGGCATAGGCGGCGGGGTTATTCTGGCAAGCCGCAACCGGGAAGAAAGCGCATGGCTAAAGTCGACGTCCTTGTCCTTGGAAGCCTGCCGGCGAAGACTGCGGCCGCACTCCCCGGGATCTTCAACTGCCGCGTCGCGGCCGATCATTCCCATCTCGATTCCGCACTCGCCGGGAGTGCCGGCACCATCCGCGGCATCGCGCGCGGCGCCCATGCCGCCATCGACGGCAAGCTGATCGAGCGGCTGCCGAAGCTCGAGATCATCTCGAATTTCGGCGTCGGCTACGACGGCATCGACCTTCGTGCCTGCGCCGCCCGCGGCATCGTCGTCACCAACACGCCCGACGTGCTGACCGAGGAGGTCGCGGACACCGCCCTCGGCCTGCTGCTGATGACCGTGCGCGAGCTTTCCGCCGCCGAGCGCCATGTCCGCGCCGGCAAATGGCCGTCCGGCAATTATCCGCTGTCGAGGGCGACCCTGCGCAACCGCACCGTCGGAATCGCCGGTCTCGGCCGCATCGGCATGGCCATCGCCCGTCGCCTGTCCGCGATGCAGGTGCCGGTCGTCTACCACACACGCAAGCCCCACCCTGGCGCCTCCTATCGCCACTACGCTGACCTCACGGAAATGGCGGCGGCCGTCGATACGCTGATCGCGGTCCTGCCCGGCACCCCCGAGACGCGTCACGTCATCGGCGCGGCGGTCCTGGGAGCGCTCGGCCCCAACGGCATTTTCGTCAACATCGGCCGCGGCAGCACCGTCGATGACGCCGCCCTGATCGCCGCGCTACGCGAGAAGCGGATACTCGCCGCCGGTCTCGACGTCTTCACCAACGAGCCCAACGTGCCGGCCGAGTTGTTCGCTCTCGACAACGTCGTCCTGTTGCCGCACGTCGGCTCGGCGTCGGTCGACACGCGCGACGCCATGGGGCAGCTGGTGATCGACAACCTGAAGAGCTGGTTCGAGGCCGGCAAGCCGCTGACGCCGGTCCCGGAGACGCCCTGGCAACCGAAGTAGACTCCCCGAAGCACGACCGACCATGCTCCGCCCCCTCGCCTTGTGCCTATTCGCGCTGACGGCTCTTCCGGCCTCGGCCGAGGTCGACCCCGGCGTGATCGAGACGACGGCCGGCTGGTGGTTCCTCGCCGACAGCGCGACCGGCGCGGGCTGCAACCTGCATCTGGTCGCCGACGAGGCAATTGGTGGGCACGGACTGGAGGCGCCGGCCGGCTGCAAGGTTGGCGGCCAGTCCGCCGAGGACCTCGCCGCCTGGAACCTCGGCGAGGGCCAGATCATCTTCCTCGACGCCGTCCGCCACGTTCTGTTCCGGCTTGACGAGCAGGAAGACGGCTCATGGACAGAAAACGCCGGCGGGCCACTGGTCCTGATGCCGTCCGACAAGGACATGGTGGCTCTGGCCACCGCGGCGGCAGCCACCGGGTCGTGGGCGCTGGCGCGTCCCGGGGGACCCACGCTCTGCCGCGTTACGCTCGCCAATCAGCCGCAGGCGAGCGGTGAGGGCAACCTGTCGCTCTCGCTCGCAAGGGACTGCGACGCAGCGATCGCCGGGCTGAAGCTGGACGGCTGGATGATCGAGGGCGCCGACCTCGTCCTCCACGGGGCCGGCAGCCGCACCCTTTCCTTCCGCGCCGATGGCAAGGGCGGCTTCGCCAAGGCCGCGAAGGAAGGCGGCAAGCCTTTGGTGATGACCAGGGGGCCGTAGGTCCCCGATACCCTGCGCGCGTATCGCTCGCCGTTGCACAGCGCTGCCAGGATCACCCTACCCCGCCGCCGCGGCGCTTACCCCACGCCGCCGTCCTGAGGTGCTCGCCGCGAAAGCGGCGAGCCTCGAAGGACCGGCTGAACGGCCCGGCCGGCGCGATAGCGCGTCCTTCGAGGCTCGCTTCGCTCGCACCTCAGGATGGCGAGGTCGCGACCAACAGAAGGTCGCGCCCCCTACTTCACGAACGTCCCGCCGAGCTCGTCCTCGATGTGGATGCGGATGATATCTTCAAAACTCTGCTCGGCGCGGAAGCCGAGAGCCGCGCCGCGCTCGGCCGAGAAATTGCGCGGCCAGCCCTCGACGATCCGCATGATCGTCGCGTCGGGCACGCGCTTGATGCGGTCGGCGACGCTATTGCCGGCGACCTTGCGCAGCGCCGCGATCTCCTCGCCCACCGTCACCGACAACCCGGGCATGGTGATGTTGCGCCGCGAGCCGACGCCGGCCCCGTCGAGCCCGGCGGCGTGGATCAGGAAATTGACCGCCGAGCGCGGGCTAGCAAACCAGTGGCGGACGCCCTCCGGGACCGGCAGGACGGCCTCCTTGCCGGCAAGCGGCTCGCGGATGATGTTCGAGAAGAACCCGGAGGCGGCGAGGTTCGGCTTGCCCGGGCGCACGCAGATCGTCGGCAGGCGGATGCCGATGCCGTCGAGGAAGCCGCGCCGCGTGTAGTCGGCGAGCAGCAATTCGTCGATCGCCTTCTGCGTGCCGTAGGAGGTGAGCGGCGTTGTGAAGAAATCGTCGCGGATCGCCTCCGGAAACGGCGCCCCGAACACCGCGATTGAGGATGTGAACACCACGCGCGGGCGGTACTCCTCGCCCTGCTTGCGGATCGCCTCGAACAGGAAACGCGTTCCGTCGAGGTTGACCCGGTAGCCCTTCTCGAAATCGGCCTCCGCCTCGCCCGAGACGATGGCGGCGAGGTGGAAGATCACTTCCGGCCGCCCGATGATCACCCGCTCGGCCGCGCCGGCCGCGGCGAGGTCGGCGGCGCTGGCGGCCACCTTGAACTCGGCGCCCGCGGGAAGCGCTGGCTGAACCACGTCGACCAGGCTCATCCGGTCGATCGGCTTGCCGTTGAGCGTGCCGTCCTTGACCAGCCGCGCCGTAAGCTTGGCGCCAACCATGCCAGCCGCACCGATGATAAGGATGTGCATTTCCCCGCTTCTCCCGTTTCTTCCGATGTCCGTTTTGCCGATTACCCCACACCGGGCCGCTTCAAATTGCAAGCCTTTCGCCCCAGCCGGCGCGCCGGGCCGCCTTGTAGGCCTCGCCTTGCCGCCGGCTGAATATTTCCTCGCCGGCCGTTCCATCCAGGCGGCAGAGATTCAGCGTCACATGGCCGGAGGCGGGGCGCGGCCGGGCGATGACGCGCGCGGCGTTCGCGGCGACGGCAACGCGGGTCGCCGCGACGTAAATGAATTTTTCGTCCTCCCAGCCGAGCTCCGCGCCCTTGGCGAGCCGATGGGCGCGCGAGCGCGAGACCCGTTCGGCAAAATGGCACCAGTCGGGCGGCGTCAGCGGGCAGGCGAAGGCATGCGGGCACGGCGCAGCGATGCTTGCGCCGGCGGCGATCAGGCGCGCCCGCGCGGTGAGGATTCGCTGCCAGCCCGCCGGGGTGCCGGGTTCGACGATGACGAGCGCCCCGGTGGTCAGCGTCCACAGGCGATCGACAAGCCGGTCCCGTTCCGGCGCCGCCAATTCCCCGAACAGGTACGCCGCCGTGACCAGGTCGGCCGGGGCAAGATCGGGTAGCCCACGGACAGCGTCGTTGCCGTGCCATAGGGCCCGCGCCCCGAACACCTCCTGCGCCAGCCCTTGTCCCAAATCCCGCATTGCCGGGCTCGCTTCGACGAGATCGGCGCGGGCGAGCGCCGGCCAGCAGTCGGCCGCGGCCCAGAGCGCGGCGCCCGTGCCCGCGCCTGCGTCGATGAGGCTCGCCGCCGTCCATTGCGGCAGCACTTCCGCCAGTTCCGCCAGGCTTCTGCGGATGGCGGCGTAGGTCGCCGGCATGCGCGTCGCGAGGTAGGCCCTCGCATCGAGGTCGCCTGCGATGTGGAACCGCCCGTCGCGCACCTCGCCGCGATAGCGTTCCGACAGCGCTGCCGATGCGCGCTTCAGGTCCGCGCCGGGCACGCTTGCCAGCGCGGCATCGATGCCGCGCCGGAGGTCGCCCGGCATATCCACTTGGGGCTTAGAGGGCGAAGCCGCCGTCGACCAGATAGGCCTGCCCGGTGGCGTAGCTCGACTCGTCCGACGCGAGATAAACCGCCATGGAGGCGATCTCTTCCGCCGTGCCGAGACGGCCCATCGGCTGGCGGTCGACGAACATCTGCCGGATCGCCTCGGTCGACTTGCCCTGCGCCTTCGCCTGCTGCGCGATGCGGTCGTCCAGCGACGGCGACTGGATCGTGCCCGGGCAGATCGCGTTGCAGCGGATGCCCTGGCGGATGAAGTCGGCGGCGACCGATTTGGTGAGCCCGATCACGGCGGCCTTCGACGCGCCATAGACATAGCGGTTGGGGATGCCGCGTACCGACGACGCGCCGGACGAGATGTTGACGATCGAGCCGCCGCCCTTCTTCAGCATGGCCGGCAGGAACGACG
The DNA here is from genome assembly GCA_038323025.1 of Hyphomicrobiales bacterium. Taxonomy (GTDB): domain Bacteria; phylum Pseudomonadota; class Alphaproteobacteria; order Rhizobiales; family Kaistiaceae; genus JAFKKF01. The sequence goes on along the minus strand of JBBQGL010000045.1, from coordinate 4,216 downwards.
AGATCGTGCGGTGCATCGACTTGACGTTGAGGTCGAACGAGAAGTCCCATTCGGCGTCCGACGTGCTGATTGCCGTGCCGTGATGAACGAAGCCGGCGCAGTTGAAGAGGATGTCGATCGCGCCGACCTTGTCGGCCATCGCCTTGACCGCCGCCGAGTTCAGGACGTCCAAGGCATGCACCTCGGCGATCCCGTGGCCGGGCAGGTCCTTGATCAGATCGGCCTTCAGATCGGTCGCGATCACGTGGGCGCCTTCCCGCGCAAACGCGATGGCCGTGGCACGACCGATGCCGGCGCCCGCCGCGGTCAGGAACGCCCGCTTGCCCTTCAACCTGTCCATTTGCTTCTTCCTTTTCTTATGGTCCCGCCCCGCCGGCATTGAGTGCCGACAGGCTGAGGCGTTGGCGCCCCGCTGCGTCAAAATTCTCCGGCGCGAGCCAGCGCTCGAACGCCGCCTTCCGTCCCGGCCATTCGCTGTCCAGCATGGCGAACCAGGCCGTGTCGCGGTTGCGGCCCTTGACCACCATATGCTGGCGGAAAATGCCCTCGAAGGTGAACCCGAGCCTCAACGCCGCGCGCCGCGACGGCGCGTTGAGCGCGTTGCATTTCCACTCGTAGCGCCGGTAACCGAGTTCCTCGAAGACGTATTTTGCGAGCAGGTATTGCGCCTCGGTCGCCGCAACCGTTCGCTGCAGCGCCGGCGAGTAGACGAGGTTGCCGACCTCGATCACGCGCATCGCCGGCCGGATTTCCATCAGCGTGGCGATGCCGAGAGGAAGGCCGCTGGCCCGGTCGGCGATCGCGTAGGAAAGCGGATCGAGCATGATCGCGCGCTCGTCCAGCCAGTTGGCAAACACCTTGCCGTCGGCGAACGGGCCATAGCCCATATAGGTCCAGGTACGATCGTCGGCCTTCAGCGCCTGCCAGAGCCCGTCGGCGTGGCGCGCCGGGTCGAGCTTCTCGATCCGGCAGGTCCGCCCCTCGCGCATGACCGGCTCCGGCCTTTCCGCCGGCGTGGTATCGACCACCCGCCCGAGCGGCTGCCCTTCCGTCATGCCCGCACCTTCATCTCGTCGCGGAAGAAGCTGTCCAGCTCGGCCGATGACGGCATGTCGGCGAAGCCGTCGAAGCGGCCTTCGGCGAGTCCCCTTGCCGCGCGCATCAAGCCTCCCCAAGCCGCGCGCGCCAGCGCCCCGCCGACGCTGATGCGCCGGGCGCCGAGCGCCGCGACATCGGCGACGCTGAGCCCCACCGCGCCGCTGACGAGCACGTTGACCGGCTTCGGCGCTACCGCCCTGACGATCGCTTCGATGTCGTCGCGCCGCCGCGGACCCGGAGCATAGAGGCAGTCGGCACCGGCTTCGGCATAGGCCGCCAGCCGACGGATCGATTCCCGCAGCGCGTCCTCATGCCCGACGAGGAAGCATTCCGCCCGCGCCACCAGGATCGTATCGCCGCCGCCGGCGTCGATGGCCTGCCGTGCCGCCGCGATCCGCTCGACCGCGTGGTCGAGATCGTAGAGCGGCTTCGCCGCGTCGCCGGTGGAATCCTCGACCGACAGGCCCGCGACGCCGGTCGCGACGCAGGCAACGACGTTCCGCGCCACGCCCTCCGGCTCGTCGGCAAAAGCATTGCCGAAATCGGCGTTGACCGGCAGGTCAGTCGCGGCCGCGAGGTCGCGGATGTGCGCGAGCGTGGCGTCGAGCGGCAGGCCGCCATCCGGCAGGCCCTGCGCCCATGCCGCGCCGGCGCTGGTCGTCGCCAGCGCCTTGAAGCCGTTGCGCTGCAACCAGCGCGCGCCGCCGATGTCGAACGGATTGGGCAAAACGAAGCAGCCGGAGCGGTGCAGCTCCCTGAACGCGCGGCGCTTTTCGGCGACACTCGGCATCGGCGTTTCCCGGGGGCGGTACCGCGCCAATTCCTCGCCGCCGGTACCGATTTGATTTGGCCGGCTATATGCGCCAAGAGTCCCGGCGAAATCAAACGATAACCGGGCGGGAGGGTAACCAGATGTTCCACACGATCGCCGGCTTCGACCGGATCGGCGAGGAGAATGCCTTCGCCGTCCTGGCGCGGGCCACCGAGCTCGCCGGCGAAGGCCGCGACATCATCAACCTCGGTATCGGCCAGCCCGATTTCCGCACCCCCGAGCACATCGTCGAAGCCGCCATCAAGGCGCTGCGCGACGGCCATCACGGCTACACGCCGGCGACCGGCATCAAGCCGCTGCGCGAGGCCGTCGCCGCCGACATCCACCGCCGCATCGGCGTTGAAGTCTCGCCCGACCAGGTGATGATCGTCCCCGGCGGCAAGATCACGATGTTCGCGGCGATCCTGATGTTCGGCGAGCCCGGCGCCGACATCCTCTATCCCGATCCCGGCTTTCCGATCTATCGCTCGATGATCGAGTTCACCGGAGCCCGCCCGGTGCCGATTCCGATCCTCGAGAAGAACGGCTTCGCCTTCGCCGCCGAGGACACGCTGGCGCTGATCACGCCGCAGACGCGGCTGATCATCCTGAATTCGCCGGCCAACCCGACCGGCGGCGTCACCCCGAAGGCCGAGATCGACAAGCTCGTCGCCGGGCTCGCCCGCTTTCCCGACGTCGCCATTCTCTCGGACGAGATCTACGGCCAGATGAGCTACGACGGCCTGCCGCACATTTCGCTGCTTACCTACCCGGAGATCCGCGACCGCGTCATCCTCCTCGACGGCTGGTCGAAGACCTACGCCATGACCGGCTGGCGCATGGGCTTCTCGGTCTGGCCGAAGCCGCTCTACGACAAGGTGCGGAAGCTCGCGGTCAACGCCTGGTCGTGCGTCAACGCGCCGTCGCAATACGCGGGTCTTGCCGCCCTCACCGGCCCGCAGGACTCGGTAGGCAGGATGGTCGCCGAGTTCGACAAGCGCCGGAAGATCGTGGTCGAGGAACTGAACAAGCTTCCCGGCATTTCGTGCATCGTGCCGAAGGGCGCCTTCTACGCCTTCCCCAATATTTCGAAGACCGGCTTCAAGGCGAAGAACCTGGCTTCGCGCCTTCTCGAGGAGGCCGGCGTCGCCACCATCGGCGGCCCCGACTTCGGGGTGCATGGCGAGGGCTACATGCGCCTCTCCTACGCCAACTCGGCGGAGAACATCCGCAAGGCGATCGCGCGGATGGGCGAGTTTCTCGCCCGGCGCAATGCCAGCCAGCCGGGGGAAAGGCTGTAGGGGTTCGCCACTCCCTCTGGGCAATGGCGCCGTCCGGTGCCCTAGTCGCCAACTCACCTCACCTCGCCATCCTGAGGTGCGAGCGAAGCGAGCCTCGAAGGACGCAAGAAACCAGTTTCCGTCGCCGCGAAAGGTCCGATCCCTCGTCCTTCGAGGCTCGCCCTGACGGGCGAGCACCTCAGGACGGCGGGGGAGAGAGCGAACGGTGACCAAGAGAGACGCGGCAGAGTCGGCTCGAAGCTCCTTCATCAGAGCCGGCTAACCGATTCACTTCGCTGGCAAACCGTGCTTCAACCTGAATCGGAACGTGAAGTCGCGCCCTTGCCCGTATGCGCCGCCAGAAACGCGAGGATGTCGTCGAGCGCGGGCGGCTTTCCGAACGGGATCACCGCGGCGAGCGTCAGGATCATGCCGAGGTGGCCGACGCCGGGATAGGTCTTCAGGGTCACCTCCCCGCCCTTCATCTTGATGCGCGCCGCCAGCCGCCGGCTGTTGCCCGGCGAAACCGTCCGATCGGCGTCGCCGGTCATCACCAGCATGGGCGCCTCCCTGCCGTCGGCAAAGGCGATAGGCTGGCTGCTGGCGCGGGTCGCCTCGGGAAAGACCGCTTCGTAGCGCGCCTCGGTCAGCGGCAGGAAATCGTACGGGCCGGACATCCCGACCGTGGCGACCACCGCATGGGCCGGCAGGCCGGCCTCCCTGAGGTAGTGCTCGTCGAGGGCAAGCAGCGCCGCGATCTGCGCGCCTGCCGAATGGCCCATGAGGATGATCTGGCGCGGGCTCCCGTCGGGCTTCCGCTCGCTCCGCCAGAGATAGGCGACGGCACGGGCCCCGTCCTCGACGAAAGCTGGAAACGTGACCTCCGGGAAGAGACGGTAGTCGGGGATCGCGACGATGAAGCCGCGCGACGCGAACGGCTGTGCGACGAACCGGTAGAAGTCCCGGGAGCCGTCGCTCCAGTTGCCACCGTAGAAAAAGACGATCAGGGGCGCGTTGGCGGCGTCTG
>JBBQGL010000044.1:0-25313 GCA_038323025.1 Hyphomicrobiales bacterium | reverse complement strand
AAAGGCCGCCCGTTTCATTTCTTGACCGGGAACACCTGGCCCAATATTTCGGCGCGTCGACCTGGACACTGGCCAAGCCGTCAAGAACGGAGGCCGCCTGTACTTCTCATTGAACGAGGCGATCGTCTTCCTGCTGGCGAGTGTGCCGTCCCGCTGAAACGGGCGAGCCGCGCAGTGTGACCAAACAACCCGCCGGCCCCGCCTCGTCAGGAACAAGCCCCGGTCTGGCCTTCGGGCTGGGCCGAGGCTTTTGGCGTTTCATGCGAGAGGTTGCCTAACTAGAAATCGGAAGGCATTCCGAAGGGTGCGCTTCGCGACAAATCCGGGCCGCGGTTCGAGGCTCTTGGGATCCATGCGCATCCATAGACCGCTTCTATTAAACGCCAGCCTCCGCAAGGCGGCGTCATTGCGAAATGCGAGGTAGATGCCACGCTCTTGGTTGAGGGTGAATTCGGGGTGAGGTCGATAGAATATTTTCTCGAAGCCGCCCTCGGAAAGCAGGTGATAGATCAGTGCGGGGTTCGGACCCCAAAAGTTCGTATCGTCGTCAGAGAGGACTGATCCGGGGTAGTACGCCATGGCGGGCCGCTGACTATCGAGCATGTCCTGGCATGTCTCAACGATAAGAAGGTCAGCTGCGAGAGTGGCAATCTGTTTCAGAAGCTTCGGCCCATCTAATAGGTGGTAGAAGACTCCCGCAAAAAGGACGATGTCGAAAACGCCAACGCGCTCGGGAGTAAGGTCAGGAAGGTCGATCTCATTGAACTCGATTTCCCCCAGTTGCCGGCGCGCGAGATCGAAACCGCCTCGGCCGTAACGCTGCCAAACGAAGTTGTCAGAGGCCACGACGCGCGCAGCTCCGCGTCTCTTTGCCTCGAATGAGTAGAAACCATCCCAGGCTCCCACGTCGATTAGTGTTCGACCGCGCACGGCCAACGAGCCGAAGAAGGCTTCGGCCAACGCCTTCAACGATGACGGCGACTTGTGGCCCGGCGTGATGACGCCGTGTCCGAGGTCGATGCTGTGAAACCAGGTCACCAATCCCACTTGGCGCTGGAGGTCTTCAACTTCGGTAGTAGCCATCACAGATGCTCCCTCGATTTCAGCACGAGAGACTATTCCGCATTCTTGCGACGAGGAATGCCGGCGATCTCGCGAACTAGACCTACCTGGGCGACCCCCGTCCTGTCCGGCTCAAAAGCCCGCTCGGCTTCGACCGGGCGGGCTTTTTACGTTTCAGAGGCTGCGATACTCTGCGGCATGACCGCCACCCGCCGCTTCCCCGCACCCTGGAAAGTCCGGCCGACCGTCTCTGGCTTCATGGTCCAGGACGCATCCGGCCAGGCGCTCGCGTATTTCTACGGCGACGACGATCCCGGTCGAGCGATCGCCGGCGACAAGCTCTCCATGGATGAAGCGAGGCGGCTGGCGAAGGGGTTCGCAAGACTGCCGGAGTTGATGCGAGAAGAGGGGTAGTGGCAGGCGCGGGCGAACGAATCTAAACTGTCATTGACCGTCAGATGACTCATCCAGAATTAGGGAGGCGAGCAATGTGCAGCAATTGCGAGAACGAGGGGATCGGTCGGCGGGATGTTTTGAGGCTGGGCGCCGCGGGCATCGCCGCACTCGCGGTTGGCGGCATGTCGTGGCAGGCGCACGCCGCTGACGGCCCAGCCACCGCGCTCTCCCCGGACGAGGCGCTCGCCGCGTTGAAATCGGGTAACGAGCGTTATGTCAGCCATCCAGAACTCTGCTCGATCGACCTGGCACAGCAGCGGAGCGCAGTCGCCGGGCACCAAGCGCCTTGGGCGACGATCATCGCCTGCGCCGACAGTCGCGTCCCGCCCGAGCTGATCTTCGGCGGCCACGGCGTCGGCGAACTCTTCGTCGCGCGGAATGCCGGCAATCTCGTCGACACCGCGACCCTCGGCACGGTCGAATACGGCGCCGCGGTGCTTGGCTCGCCGCTTGTCGTCGTCCTCGCCCATACAAGTTGCGGCGCCGTGAAGGCGGCGTGCGACGTGGTCATCAAGAACGCGACCTATCCCGGCGCGATCGGTCCGATGATCGAGCCGATTCTGCCCGCGGCGCTCGCGGTGCAAAAGAACCTCGGCGATTTCGTCAACAACACCGCCACGGAGAGCGCCAAGCGGACCGCGGGGCGCCTGAACGCGGCGAGCACGGTGCTGGCCGGTCTGGCCGGGGCGGGGAAGCTGAAGATCGTCGCGGCGATCTATGATCTCGAAACGGGTGTGGTGACCTACATCGATTGATCCGAGTGGCGGGTGAACACGACCTGGCGATGAGGTTCTATCGGTGCCGTGTATCCGGAGCCGACGAACCCTGCGCCAGCGCGACCGGCTACAACAACCGCAATTAGGCAATAACAGCCAGAGCCCCACAATTGACTCAGGACTCGCTAAAACGGTTCGGAGGGTAGTGGGGTAGCGGTAAGCGCCAAAAACGCGCCAGCGAGGTTCTGTGGCGGTTTCGTCCGAACTGCGAGGCAGAGCCCGAGCCTATCTGCCGAAAAACATGAAAAAGATGATCAGGATAACGACTCCTACGGCGACACCCAGGATCACCGAACGCTTGCGGTCGGCCGCCGGGTCGTCGTCCGGATCGACTCCGGGGGCTTTCTTGATCGCGATCAGGAGACGAGGGTCCAGCATTTGTGTCGATGATATCACGGTCGTCGCCGGCTCACGGGTGACAATATTACAACATCACCAGCCTTGGGCCGATCTTAAAGTGCTCGGCGGACGGCTTATTCTTTCCCGTAGTGTTCCCGTTAATTCGGGAAGCATCTGTCATGTCAGCACTTGCCGCCGGCGGTCGAATGCACCTTCACTCGTCCTTCACCTCTCGGGGGGAGAATGCGGCTCGTCTCTCCAGTCGCAGGTCTGCCGTGGCTTCAAAACGCAAAAGCCGCCGACTCAGCACGCGGGGCAAGCTGCTCTGGCTTGCGGGAGCCGTCATGGTCATCGGAGGGGCGACCCTCTTCGGGTTTCACACGTGGGCCGTGGTGGCACAAGGAACCGGCCCAATCGCCAAAGGAGTTTCTCAACCGAATTCCGCAATGCCGAAGGGCACCAATGAAATCCCCCGGCCTGACGTAATTGGGCTCGAAATCGAGAAACTCGACCACAGCTAGCTAGAGTATCTGCAGAGCCGCCGAGGGTACGACCTAAGCTCTATTTCGCGCCCACCGGCGCCGCTGAGCCTCCGCTATGCGAGCCCGGCCCTCCGGGGTCCTCGGCCCCGTCGATAGTCCACCGTGGAATTTGCAGCGGCCATTGGCGAGGGCTTTGCAGCGACACGAACCACCAGCCCGAGTCCTTGCTTCGCACTTGATGCGCCGCGGTGCGCTCGGATGATTGTCCGCTGCCGATCTTACCCCATGACGCGCGGGTGCGCGGGCGTGCGTACCTCTGACTATATTGTCCCCGGCTATCACCCCATCCCGCGCCTGCGCCTGCGCGTATTGCGTAGCCGTTGCGGACCGATAATTGGCAGCCCCATCAATTCTCAACTGCGGGATGCGCTGATCCTTGCTCGAACCGGTCGCCCGGCTTTCCGGATCAAGCCAGTCAGGCGGAGCTGACGCCCCGAATGTCACCAACGCTTTGGATATTTGCGACAAGGCGTGCCAGCTATGCGGGGAGATCTCGGCGGACCGAAACCGCTCAATCCGCTTCACGCTGTTGACGTGAAGGTGGGCTGCGGCCGCGATCTGCTTCTGGGTCTTGCCGACGGCCTGTCTAGCCTGCCGAAGGTCATCGCCGGTGGGCATCAATGAGGCTCTCGGGCGTCGCGTCCTCGGGTGACATGGCGGGCGATCCAGGCGCCCCAGCGTCTTGGATATGCCTCTCATCGAAGGGCGAAGCCGCGATTGTCGGTAGGAGCCGAGGTGCCCTTGAAGACCGTGCCGTTGCCGGTCATGTACTGGTAGCCTCCATTTCCTGTTGGCTGCCAGGCATAGCTCGCGCCGCCGCTGACGGGATTGAAGTCAGGGGCATTCCAGCCGGATGGGACGTAAGGCGACGAGCCACCGAACTGCGCCTGATAAGCGTTCGCTGCCGAGTTGGTGTTGGGTGATGCACCGACAGCCAGCGATGATCCGCCCGGACCAGCGCGCGACGCTGGCGTTCCGCCCATCAACATCGAACCGAGGCTGCTCAATCCGCCTGTGCGCTGACGCGGCTGAAAGCCGAGCGCGTTGCTGATGGCGGGCCCGATCCCAAGGCCGAAAATACCGCCATTGCCAAGGCCCAGCAGGCCGCCCTGCTTTGTCGGCGCACCACCTACGGGAGCCGGATTGCGCACAGGCCGCACAGGCACAGGTGCAGGTGCAGGAGCATTGACGGCGGGCGGTGTTGGGAAACCGGAGCCGGGCGGAACGGCGATATTGACATTCGCAGTGGCCGGCCTGTGTGGTGCCATGTTCGCCCACGGGCCATTGGCAAGCGCACCCAGACCAGCCGCTGCCCGCGCACCGCCTGCCGGCGACGAAGGCGACGGCGAGCCCCACGATGGGGCAGACAGGCCAGCCGATACCGACTTTCTCGGAGCGGAATAGGCCGGCTTGCTCGTATTCGGCATCCAGCTCGTGACCGTCGATTTAGCTACCTTGGGAGGCGGGCCAGGTGTTGACGTGCTGATGGGCGCTCCAACGATGCGATCCCCCCGCGATGCGTATTGCTGCCCGGCCCTGAGCGTCGGCGAAACGTCGTTCATCGTGACCGGGATGCGCGTTCCCATAATGGACGGCAGGCGGGCCGACGCCACGCCTCCAGCCCTCGCCATGCTGGCGGCCGCCGTTCCCGTTGGCGATGGCCCGAAGTCAGTAGCTAACCGATTGGCCGTCGCAGTCCGCGCAGCAACACCGGGAAGGGCCGCAATCGTCGCCGGCAACGTCGGGCTGTGATAGAGGTCCGGGCTCACCAGATGGGAAAGCACCGAATTGGTGATGCCGGGATTGTAGTCGCCCGCCGTCGTGTCAAATGACCGGCCACCGCCGCCGCCGCGCTCAACCATCGCCGCGCCCTTGTTGGCGAGCATCTTCTGATATGCGGCCATGCTGAGCGGCTGGGAGCCAGTGAGGGGCCCGAGGCCGCCCTGAATGCTGAGAGGCGGGGAACTGGCAAGCGGGCCAAGCCCGCCGCGTGCCGTGGGCTGTACCGCCATCCGGCCTGACGACTGCGCCGTTTGCATAGGATTGACCGGCACGCCCGGCGTCATTGCGGCGTCGAGATTGCCGGGAAGCCCACCGGGAAGCGGGATGGTGCGGTTGGTGGCTGGGCCGGCCTGCATCGCCCGATACCAGTCCACCGCACTGGCCGACTTGACGGACGTAGGGGAGACAGCCGCTACAGGACTCACAGGGCTGGGCACTGGCGCGTTTTGCGGGCCGTTGGGTACTGGCACCCCCGGAGCCGCCGAAGCCGCGCTGGCGGGCGGCGGTGTGTATCCCTGCAGCCCGGACGCGCCGGCCGCGCCAGTGGCGTAATTAACGCCAGAGGCAGCGGGAGACGGCGACAGGCCAGCCCCGGCCATGCGAGCCGCAACCACGTTGTTCATCGGGCTGGGTGCGTTCCCCGGCTCATAGGGCTTCCCCGCGCCACGGAATGCCAGCGGATACGGGACTGCCTGCTGCATCTGGGGAACGGGTGCGCCAGCTTCGCCCGAAGCCCCTATCTGAGACGGGATGCCCTGCGTGTAAACCCCGGCCGGTCCCTGGCGGCTCCCGAGATAGCCATAGCCGGGTGCGGCTGCCTCGCCCGATGCGACGGGCACGCCGCTGGCCGTGCGCGTCTGCGGGCCGACTACGCCGTCAATCTTCCCGGCATAGGCCCCGCTGGCCTTGAGCTGCTTCTGCAGGGCAATCGTGGCGGCTTCCGTGCCCTTGCCGTATTTGCCGTCAATGGCGCCGGAATAGAGGCCCTTCTGGGCGAGATAGGACTGCCAGCCCTTGACGGCGTCGCCACGCTGGATTTGGCCGGGATGACGCCCGAGGGGCATCTGCTTGCCGGCGGCGGTCTCGCCGACGTTGGCCATGGGTAAGCGGGCGGGGTTGCTCGATCCAAAAAAACGCTGCCCTTCGATAACAGTCGTCGGGTTGCGGCCCCTCGCCCAAGGCGGCGTCCTGCCTCTCATGCCGGCCGGGGCGTAGTAGTTCAGTGCCCCGCCCGTGGGGTCGGGAATGGTTCCTCCGAATACCCCGTCGATGGCTTCAACGGCATTGCGATAGTCGGCGCTGCTCGGACTGATCGACGTCGGAATGTTGTTCCCGCCGCGAGAAGGTCCGTTCCAGGCCGAGAACTGATTCTTCTGCAGGGCAACCGCGGCCGGATCGGAAGGATACCTGCCCGAATTAGCCCGGTTCATGATTACGGCTGCAACAGCGGCGCGCCCCCGGGGAGTCGCTGCTTCGCCCGCGACCGTGCGCGCCAGAATGTCCCTTTGGTAAGCCGTCAGTACCATGGTCCCCTCGCGCTAGAATGGCAGGTGCTGACGAAGCGTGCCGACCAGCGGGAGCAGCGGAATGCCGGCCATCAGGAGGCCCTCCGGGGTTCGACGCCATTGCCGTCCCGGCCAACGCCGCGCTGAAGCAGGTCGCGGATTACCCGCGAGACAGAAACGCCGCGCTCTTTCGCCGACTCCTGAAGCGCGAGGAAGAGATTACTCCCCGCGCGGAATGCAATGTAACGATCCATGGGCCCCGCCTATGCTGCAAATCAGCATAGACTATAGGCGCCGCTGTCTTGTTTTACAACAAATGCTGATATTTCACATAATTTGTACTTAGTGGTTCGCAGACGTTCGCCAGAGTACGCTATGGCGATATGGCACAATACTTATGTTCGCCAAGGTACTAGCGGGGCGGTGACAGTTCTCATTTCAATTTATTTCCAGCCTCGGGAACCCCGGCTTGATTTTCTTCGCGCACCTCGCGGGAGCGCAGCAGGGCTTGCGCAACTCCCGCCTGCTCGGGCGTAGGCGAAGGCAAGGGTTTTTCTATCTCCGGGTCATTCAGCCCCACGGGTGGGAGGTTGAGAGCAGCGAGAATTGCCGAGGCCACCCCGGTGGCCTGAACCGACGTACCGAGTGCCTGAAGTCCCGACATCGGAGTTTTTAGGGCTCGCATGAGGCCTAGGACGACGCGACGCGACGCCTCATTGGCGGCAGCGTCCTCATTCCACCGCTTCCCGAAGTGACGCTCAATCGTCTTGAGCGCCGCCCCGATCAACTGAGCAAGCGCCGCGTTCTCAGGTCCGCCAAACGCTTCTGCCCCCCACGCTTCACGTTCAAAACTTCGCTGCAACCGATATTCGACCTCTTGAGCGAGAGAACGCCCCGCCGCGAGTGCAGCTGCCTCTAGCTGATCCCGCACTTGTTTGGTCGTGCGCATATTGAGCGGATACCGCTTTCCTAAAACATCTCCGCCGATCGTTTTTGGCATCGACAGTCCTCTCCCGTGCCCTCGTCGCCATCTGCGTAATAGGCCACGCGCATCCCTTGCCGTCAAGGCTAATGTGTGCCTATATCTGCGTGTCCCGTTACGCATAGGAGATTCGAAGTGCATCCCTCACCGCCTAGTCGACTGCTTCTTGAGCAGACCACCGTCACCGTTCCCGACGCGGGAGAGCTTCTCGGACTGTCTCGGAACGCCGCTTACAAGGCCGCGCAGCGAGGCGATATCCCGACTCTACGGTTTGGTCGCAAGATCGTTGTACCGACCGCCGAGCTCAGAAGAATGCTCGGAGTGTCCGAGGCAGCGGCATGAGGGCCGGGAACCCAGCCGCGGCGGTAACCGAGCATCCGGCGGCCTTCAGTGTGAAAGGTTTCTGCCGGGCCCATCAGGTCGGCCGGACCTTCGTTTACGCCGAGATCCGGGCCGGACGGCTCATCGCCCGAAAGGCCGGCAAGAAAACGCTCATCACCAGCGGCGACGCCGCCGCGTGGCGGGCGAACCTCACACCCATTGAGCCAAAAAAATAAGGCCCGGCGCGCCTGCAAGCGCGTCCGGGCCAATCGTTGTCCAACCCCGCAAAGGATTGATGCAATGCCAATAGCACACCACCAAGCCAATCGCGAACAATTTCATGAGCCGCCGCCATTCAATTGGCGGCCCGCCGCTCCGGCCTCACCGGGCGCTTCTCTGGCCGCTCTCCGGCTTGCCCGCCGGTTCTGCATGTCACCGGCCCTGGCCCGCACGGTCGCCCTCCTCATCGGTCTCGGACCGCGGGAGCAGGGCTGATGGAAACGGTACGCACCTCCCGGCGTCGTGAGCCTATCGAGCACGAGATTTACGATGGACGGCACCGACTCGGCTCGGTCCAGTCGGTTGCAGATCAGTTCGAAGCCTCCGACGGCGACGGCCGGTCGCTTGGGAGATTCAACACCGAGAGCGCAGCCGCGGCGGCCGTCGTCGCGGCGGCGAGATCATTCCGATGATCAGCGCCAACTCATCTTATGGTGCGGGCACAATAAACCCACGCCAGCGTCGAACCCGAGCCGCAACTGAGCAGCTGGACCAACAGATCATCGAGGTCCTCCGCGAGGACCACCCGCAGAGCATCCGGCATTGCTTCTATCGGATGACCAATCCGAGGCTGCCCGAGCCTGTTGAGAAATCTGACCGCGGCTACCGGCATGTCCAAGACCGTATGAAGAAACTGCGGCGTCGCGGCGCGATCCCCTACGGCTGGGTCACCGATAGCACCAGACGAGGCTTCTTCGTTGACACCTTTCACGGCGCCGGGGACTTCCTTGCACGCGTCGCCGGCCTCTACAGGGCCGACCTATGGCGGTACGCCGAGAGCTATTGCGAGATCTGGACCGAGAGCCGATCCATAGCCGGCGTCATCGAGGACGACTGCCGCGAGTTGGCGGTTAGCCTCTACCCCGCCGGCGGATTCTCAAGCATCACCCTCGCATTTCAAGCGGCCGAGAACATCAACGCCATGCACGACGGCCGCGAGGTAGTCGTTTTCTACATCGGCGACTACGACCCCGCCGGCGTCCTCATTGATGTCAGTCTCGAACGTGAGTTGCGCGAGCATCTCGACGAAGTCGTTGACCTCCGTTTCGTCCGTCTCGGGATCACCGCAGAGCAGATTGAGCAATATGACCTTCCACGCAACTACCGGAAGGTCACCGACCGGCGCTCCTTGCATATCGAGCGAACAGTCGAGGCCGAAGCGATGCCGGCCCAGATTCTCCGGAAGATTGTCCGCGATGAAATCGAGGCCTTGCTGCCCGCGGATGCACTTAAGGTGGCCAGGGTGGCGGAAAAGTCCGAACGCGAGATTCTCAAGGCTTTCGCCGCCCAGATCGGCGGTGACGCGTGATCTCCATGTTGTCACCACCGCCGACGACGGCGTTCGAACTTTGCGCCCATCCCGAGGAAGGCATCAGCCTTCGCTGCGACGCAATGAACTGGTTGCTCGGCCAGGGCGTGAGCATCAGAAGCTTCGCCTCGCCGTGGGCAGTTCGCGCTGCCCACGTTTTGTTCGAGCCGACCGGCAGATACCTGCCCTGCCGGATTGGCCCATTCGTGTACGTCCTGCCTTGCATCGCCAGCGAGGGTCTCATCGATCTGGTGGCGTGGCAGCCCATGACCGGCCGCGTCGCGTCTCGGCTGGGTGCCGCGGGACTGCTTGGGCAGCGCCAAGCGGAGCAGGCGGCCAGCTACATTACCGCTCGTCCCATCCGGGTCTGGAAAAGCCCGATCGGCTGGCTACGCGCCGGTCGATCGGGTGTCGTCATCGTTGATCCACCGCGCGCCGCCCACCTTCTCAGCGGCATCAACCTCATCCCTCAAGACGTCGAGCACGGCCGCGTGCTTGCGGGGACGCTTCGCGTCCCGCCACCGCGGATACTTTCGGCCGAAAGGATTGCAGCATGACCGCCTTCGTTTCACCGGCGCCCGGAGAACTACCCGCGTTCGTGCCCGATGATTTGCCCCACTTCCCGGGTAACGCACCGGCGCGTCGAGAGCCACCCCGCCCACTGTTTCGTCCTTCAACGACTCCGGAGCCGTATCCCGTCGCGGCCACGGGGCCCCTCGCCGAGGTCACCAAGGCGATCATTGCCCTGACACAGGCCCCGCCGGGGATCTGCGCGAACTCGGTACTGGCGGCGGCGGCGCTGGCGACGCAGGCCCATGCGGACGTGCGACTGCCCGGCACTGAGCGGCCGCGCCCGATCACCCTTTATCTCCTGAGCATTGCCGGTTCCGGCGAACGCAAGACAACCGCCGACCGGGAGGCCCTGATAGGCGTGCGCAACCGCGAGCGCGACCTCCGCGAGATAGCAAAGGAAGCCGACGGGGCCTTCCGCAACGCCACCGAGGCATACGACGCCGCGCGGGCGGAGGTGGTGAAAAGGGGAAAGGGCGACCTCAACTCGACAAGAGCCACTCTCGATACGTTGGGCAATCCGCCGGCACGTCCGACGCGACCAATTCTCTTGATGACCGAGCCAACGGTTGAGGGACTCGTCAAACTGCTTGCCGACAGCCCGCCCACGGTCGGATTGTTCTCAAGCGAGGGCGGTTCCTTCCTCGGAGGCCACGCCCTCTCCGACGAGGCCCGCCTGCGGTCAGGTGCCCGGCTGTCGAGCTTATGGGACGGAGAGCCGATCGATCGGGTCCGATCAGGTGACGGCTCTACCGTCATCGTCGGGAGGCGCGTAGCCCTGCATCTGATGGCTCAGCCAGATGCTGCAGCGCGCTTTCTCTCCGATCCGACTCTCCGCGACCAAGGCCTGCTCTCCCGCTTCCTTATCTCGTCGCCGGCGCCGACCGCCGGGACGCGCATGTTCCGGGCAGCCTCTCTTGAGACAATGCAGACGATCGAGCATTTCGCGCGGACGATCGAGGACCTCCTGAGATCAATCCCGCCAACCAACGAAGACGGCGGGCTGCGGACTTTGACCGTTGAGGGCCTCGCCCGAGCGAGGTTCATCGGCTTTCACGATGCCGTCGAGAAAGAGATCGCGCCCGCAGGCAGGCTGGCGAGCATCAAGGGCTTTGCCTCGAAGCTTGCCGAGCACGCCGGCAGGATTGCGGCTGTCCTCTCGCTGGTTGCCGATCCGACGTGCCAAGTGGTGAGCCCGGACGCGATGTCGAACGGGGTCCACCTCGCCAACCACTACGCCGGCGAGGCGCTGCGTTTAGGTGATGATGCCAGGATCGCGGATCAGCTCCGTGTCGCGGAAAAGCTTCGGCTGTGGCTGATCGAGAAAAACAAGGCGATTGTCTTTCCGGCCGAGGTCTACCAGACAGGCCCCGCCGAACTGCGGAGCAAGGCAGAGGCACTTGCCGCAATCAGGATCCTCGCCGACCACGGCTATTTGTCCCCGATGCACGGCGCCGCAGGCGAGCCGGCGGTTGTCGACGGCGTGTCTCGCCGAGAGGCATGGCGAGTGCTCGACGCCGACGGGTACCCGGTGGGAGGCTGACCGTGGGCGTCATCAACTTCGATCCAGATAGCGTGACATCGACAGCCTCAATGGCCGCCGTGCCGATTAGCAGATTAGCAGCCTTAGCAGGGGGGCACGGCGAAATCCAAAATCGGCAGGTGAGGAAATCCGCCAATATTACCGTCGCGAAAAGTGGAAATTCGGGGGGTGCCCCTGCTAATCCTGCTAATCTGCTAAACTCATCGGCACCCGCTGAGTGGCTCGAAGGATTTGGGAGCCTCGATCCCAACATCGCGCCATTAGGCTTCCCAGCAAAATGGTGGCGCGAGACGATCCGCGACGGGGAACTCTTCCTCGCGAAGTGGGCCCGGCAGGCGGCTCACCTTGGCTGGACGGCCTTCGACGTTTTCGGCGCCCACCAGACCGCGCCGGCCGCGAACTACGCGGCAATGGGCTTGGTGCTCCTGATCCGGGGCGGACGCGTGGTCGCCATCTCTGCCGAGACCGCGATCATCGAACAGGCATCGGGATCGAGGCTAACCTTTACCCGGCGGCCACCGGAACGGGAGGCTGTGCTCTTGTGGGATCTCAAGGGCGTCTAAGGCGGCGGCGATCCGTGAGTATGGGGAGAAGGCTCAGATTTGAGCCGACCGACGCGACAGTCGAGCCTCGCGAGCGTTGGCGTCCGCAATTGTTTCACCACGGATGCGGCGTGGCCGAATCCGGTCTGGGGCAGCGGGCGGTTGCCTATGACGCGGCGGAACGCGATAGACCGATCGCCCGATTGCGTTCCACCCTTGCCACCTGAACCTTCCGCGAGACCGACCATGGAGAGCCTGTTCGACGGCCTGCCGGCCGAGGAGGCGAGCGCCTACACCGGATATGCCCGCAACACCATCGACCGGCGGAGCGAGCATGAGCGGCGAGCCTCGAACCACGCACAAAGAACCTGACGCGCGGGCTCGCCTGTGGAAAATTTCAGTGACTTGCCGAAGAAAAGGCCCAACATCGTTGCTCGCGTCCTCAACGCGGAGCGGGGTTAATTTCCATGACTGACGATCTCGATGCAGCGCGAGGGCGGCCGTCGCGCGCAAGATTGCACTTGGCCGAGGAGATCGCGACGCTGTCCACTTATGCCTACGGACGGCTAGCGATGCTCCTGCGGCTGGCGGAGGCCCGAGCTGAGGCTTTGAGGGTCGAGGTGGAGATTGTCGCCCTCGAAGCGGGCCGGGTAGCGACCTGAATTTTCCCGCCGGCGGGAAAATCTTTCGTGGTCGCACCACAGGGGAGCCGAAATGAAACCCGCCCCACGACCGCCGACCACGACCTGGGCGCTGTTTTAGGCGTGGCGGTTCAAGCTGCCGTCGCCGGCGAAGCCATCCGTCCGGGGAAAGTGAACGCGAAACACGGATGACTTGCGGGCTGGCTGTTGTCTGCTGTGTCTCGGTCACAGTGGCGACGGCTCCGCGCTCATTGTGCGGGCAACTTGCCCTTGTTCTTTAGCATCTCAAAGTATTGGTCGGTCGAGATGTTACACGCGGCAAGGGCCGCGGCCTGGGACTGACTGATGAACAACTGGCTTGGCAAGTGCCCGTGCTTGCTTTTGGCTCCGTGCCGAATTCCAAAGTGCGCCACCAGCACGCCCTTGTACCGGATTGCGGCCGTAATATGGGCCTTGCCAGAGGTCAGCTCCGCCTTGAGCTTGCGTGCGATTGCATGGGCATGACTGCGAAGGAGTTTACTTCCCCCCTTCTTGCCCAATGTAAGCCTCCAAAATACGAAGGCGCCGCTTAGGCTCCGGACCCAGGCGGCTTTCGCGCTTGTACAGCATCAAGGTGTCTATGATCGCGTCGCGCAACCCGTGCACCGCGCTATGTACGGACTCGCCCGCCATCGCAATACCGGCAAGCGGAAACTCCGCAACGTACTCATCCTCGCCCAAGGCCTCAACGGTAACCGGGATCTTCTTTTTCACGACGAACCGATCGTCATCGAGAGTCTCAATAACCGTCTTAGCGGTCAGATTCGAACCCCCCGTAGTGATCTGCTCCTTCACCACGCGGACTCGCCTCTCGCTCGCGGGGAAAAGCATGAAATCCGGCGGGATTCTTCCTGCCAGTATGATGGCATAGCCCTCAGTGGAATTTTGCGTCGCCACCATCTGACGAGCAGTATTCTGCGAGGCATTTCCGGTCCAAGAAGAAATGTGTAGGTCGTTCATTTGCGCTTTTTCTTTACTACGACTTGCTTGAGTGCGGGATACACCGTCGCGTCTACGAGTTGGGCCGATTTTACCGTATAAAACGGCTCGCCTAATTCGTTCTTTTGTGTCTTTGCTCTTCGTACCTCAACAAGAACTGACTTAGTCTTGATGATCGTTCCGTCGTCTAAAATATATTGATTCCAGTGCTCGCTCGATGACTTAACACCGACGGGCTCTGTGTCCTCGGTATCAATAATTGTGGGTTTGGGCTGTTCAATCACTTGCGACCATTCACCGTTCCGGGCCCATGATAAGCCCGGTCAACGGTATCCGAAATAACCGGGGCGACGCAATAACTCTTCCCCCCTCGCCTCGTCCCCGCTTTGGTCGGAACTTCGATCCCATGCTAACGCTGAGGCAGCCCGGCCACGTCGCGAGCCCGTGGTTGGGTCAGAGCCGGGCGGGGGTGGGGAAGCCTTCACCCGGCTCGCCACCTCAGATCACGCCCGACCACAAAAGTTTGTCGCGCCGGCGCGACGAAGAGGACGGCCAGCGGAAAACAGTGTCGCGACCGCTACTATTTCGGGCAGATCCCTTCGCCCGGCTCGCTCATTCGCTTTGACCGTCATAAGCTAGGCTCAGCCTGAGGTCGCCGGGTTCTCCAAATGATGCCCAACGGTGGCTTCGGGTTCGGCCCGGCGGGTGAATGCGAGGCTCATCCGTCGGGCTCGGGCCTCAGACTCCCGACCACGAGCGCGGCGACGAAGAGGAAGGCGGCCGCGTACACGACGAGGCGATCGAGCGTCACGCCGACCCGGACGCACCCGCTTAGGTGGTCGTGGCGAAGAGGTTCCTTTCCCAGTCGCGGTGCGGGGGAGGCTTTTAGCCGACCGTGCCGAAGGGAAGCCCTTGCCCCGAAGGAGGAGGCCGCCGAGCGCCTAACATCACCGCCAGCATCAGGCAAAACCATTCCCTTCCGTCCGCCTGCGGTCGCCTCAAATCGGGTTCAGTATTAGGGCAAATGTTGGGGTGGCGATAGGCTGTTAGCCAAATAATGCTGTAATATCAATTACATATTAGAATGACTTGGCGGAGAGGGTGGGATTCGAACCCACGGTACGCTTGCACGCACACCGGTTTTCGAGACCGGCCCGATCGACCACTCTGGCACCTCTCCGCGGGCCGTTTGGCGCGGCGGACCATATATAAGCACCCCAGCGCGAACAAGCCTTACGGTGGGCCGATTCTCGCCATTCGCGGGCTCTGGGGCGGGCCGCCTGGTCCCTCGGACCCCCGGCCCGGCGGCTATATCCCGGGCCCGCCGCTCTTTTCTTGACAGGACTTGCGTCATCCCTATAGTGCGCGGCGATTTGAGGCGCGGGCTTTTGCCCGCGCTCTCTGACTTTATGGACATGCGCTTTGCAGCCCGGCCCGAGCGGTCGGCGGAAACAGGCACCCTGATGTTCGCAGTAATCAAGACCGGCGGGAAGCAGTACAAGGTTGCCGCCTCTGAAGTGATCGAGGTCGAGAAGCTCGACGGCGGTGCCGGCGATGCCATCTCCTTCGGCGAAGTGCTTATGGTCGGCGGCGAAAGCGGCCTGACCCTCGGAACTCCCCTGGTCGAAGGCGCAACCGTTGCCGGCGAGATCGTCGGCCAGAGGCGCACCGCCAAGATCCTGGTGTTCAAGAAGCGCCGCCGGCAGAATTCCAAGCGCAGCCGCGGCCATCGCCAGCACCTCACGGTGGTCCGCATCACCGAGATTCTGACCGACGGCAAGGCGCCGTCGCCGAAGGCGGAGGCCGCCGCGCGGCCGGAGGCGAGGGTGAAGAAGCCCAAGGCCGAGCCCGAAGCTGCCGCGACCGAAGAGGCCAAGCCTGCGCGGAAGCCCCGCGCCAGGGCTGCGGCCAAGACCAAGGCATAAGGAGAGACCGCCATGGCACACAAGAAGGCGGGTGGCTCGTCACGCAACGGGCGCGATTCGGCAGGGCAGCGCCTCGGCGTCAAGAAGTTCGGCGGCGAGAGCGTGCTCGCAGGCAATATCCTCATTCGCCAGCGCGGCACCAAGTGGCGCACCGGTGAAGGCGTTGGCCTCGGCAAGGACCACACGATCTTCGCGATCGTCGACGGTACCGTTGCCTTCCAGACCAAAGCCAACGGGCGCAGCTACGTGTCGGTACGCCCGGCCGCAGCCAACGACAAATAGCCGGCCTTGATCTTCCGCCGGCGTCACATCGACCCGGCGAGATTGGCGGTTTCGGACAGGGGAGATGGGGCGCCATCTCCCCTTTTTCGTTTGCCGCCGATCGGAGGACTGCCATGCGGGAGGGTGAGGACGAGGAGGGGTACCTTGTTGCCCTGCCCATCGTGACCCGTCGTCTGTTGCTGAGGCCGGCGGGCGAGAGCGAGCGACAGGCGATCGCGCGGCTCGCCGCCAACCCGCGGGTGGCGGAGAATCTGGCCGCCTCTCCCGGCGAGGGCGCCGGCGGGATTTCCGGGTCGTTTGCCGTCATCGAGCGGGAGAGCGGCGTGGTGGTTGGCGGCGCCGCCTTCGGACCGGTGCCCGACCGCCCGGCTTCCGCCGAGGTGGCGGCGCTCCTCGGCGAGCCCTACTGGGGGAAGGGCTATGCCACCGAGGCGGCGCAGGCGCTGATCGACCACATCTTCGCCGGCACGCCGGTGATGGTGCTCTGGTGCGCCAACCGCGCCAGCAACACCCGCGCGCGACGCGTCATCGAGAAGTGCGGCTTCCAGTTCCGTGGCACCGGCATGGTGCGCGCACCGGGCGCGAACGGCGCGCTTCCGG
The DNA here is from genome assembly GCA_038323025.1 of Hyphomicrobiales bacterium. Taxonomy (GTDB): domain Bacteria; phylum Pseudomonadota; class Alphaproteobacteria; order Rhizobiales; family Kaistiaceae; genus JAFKKF01. The sequence goes on along the minus strand of JBBQGL010000044.1, from coordinate 8,879 downwards.
TCGAGCGCTTCATCCTCGATCGGCGCAACTGGGAGAGCCTCAAGGCATGGGGCGCCGCGGACACGAAGAGGAGGCCGCCCGATGCGCCCCGCCATACGGCTGCCTGACATCGCCATCGCGACGCCGCGGCTCCTGCTCCGCCCGCTCGCCAGGGCCGACTTCGACGATCTCGTCGCCGAGGTCAACGATCTCGCCGTGACCCGGATGCTCGCCCGCATCCCCTACCCGTACACCCGCGTCGATGCGGAGGGCTTCTTCGCCTCGAGCGGCCGGAACGATAACGACCTCGCGCTGATGATCACCCTCGCCGGCCGGGTAATCGGCGGCATCGGCCTCGCCCGCATCGATCGCGATTGCGAGTTCGGCTACTGGCTCGGCCGCGCGCATTGGGGCAACGGCTTCGCCAGCGAGGCCGCAAGGGCCTTCCTCGCCCATGCCTTCGCCACATATCCGGTCGAGACGATCCATTCCGGCGTCTTCGTCGACAACCCCGCCTCGCTTCGCCTGCAGGAGAAGCTCGGCTTCAGGATCGTCGGCCGACGCTTCGTCGATTGCCTTGCGCGCCGGTGCAAGGTCGAGCACATCGATACCGTGCTGAGCCGCGCGGTCTTTCTGGAGACGCGGTCATGAAATTCCTCGACCAGGCCAAGGTGTTCGTGCGCTCCGGCGACGGCGGCAACGGCGTCGTCTCGTTCCGGCGCGAGAAATTCATCGAATTCGGCGGCCCCGACGGCGGCGACGGGGGGCGCGGCGGCGATGTCTGGGTGGAGTGCGTCGATGGGCTGAATACCCTCATCGACTACCGCTACCAGCAGCACTTCAAGGCCGAGCGCGGCACCAATGGCGCCGGGCGCAACCTGGCCGGCCGAAAGGGCGTCGACGTTGTGCTGAAGGTGCCGATCGGTACCGAGATCCTCGAGGAGGACAACGAAACCCCGATCGCCGACCTGACCGCCGTCGGCCAGCGCCTGCTGCTCGCCAGCGGCGGCAACGGCGGTTTCGGCAACACCCATTTCAAGTCATCCACCAACCGCGCTCCGCGCCGCGCCAATCCCGGCAAGGAAGGCACCGAGCGCTGGATCTGGCTGCGCCTGAAGCTGATCGCCGACGCCGGCCTGGTCGGCCTGCCCAATGCCGGCAAGTCGACCTTCCTGGCAGCGGTTTCTTCGGCGAAGCCCAAGGTCGCCGAGTATCCCTTCACCACGCTTCATCCCAATCTCGGCGTCGTCTCCAGCGGCGGGCGCACGTTCGTGCTCGCCGACATTCCCGGCCTGATCGAGGGCGCGCACGAAGGCGCCGGCCTCGGCGACCGTTTCCTTGGCCACGTCGAACGGACGCGCGTCCTCCTGCATCTTGTCGACGGCACCGGCGAAGACCCGGCCGGGGCGTACCGGACCATCCGCGCCGAACTCGCCGCCTATGGCGCCGGCCTCGCCGAGAAGCCCGAGATCGTCGCCCTCTCCAAGGCCGACGCCCTCACCAAGAAGGCGCGCGACAAGGCGGTGAAGGCGCTCGCCAAGGCCGCCGGAACGACGCCGCTTGTTCTCTCGGCGGTCTCCGGCGAGGGCATCGACGAGGCTCTCCGGCTGGTTCTGCGCACTGTCGCCGGCGCCAAGATCGCCGACCCCAACCTGGTCCCGGCGGAGAAGGAGGAGGCCTGGCGGCCCTAGTGTGGGATCGGATAGGCGAACGTGCTACATAATTGGCTAGCTTGGAGAGCTAGCATGTCCAAACAATTCAACATTCGCAGTGAGACTGCCCAGGATACCGCCAGGCGATTGGCCAAGCGGCTTGGCCGAAGCACAGCCAGCGTCGTGGAAATTGCGCTGGACCGACTCGATCGCGAAACCTTCAAGGCCCCTGCGTACGAGGATCTTACGCCGGAGCAAAAAGCCCGTGCGGACCGTCTCTTGGCCTTGGGCCGCGAGGCGCGCGCAGAAGGCAAACGCGTGGCAACCTCCAATCACGATTGGCTCTATGACGAAAACGGCCTGCCTAGATGATTGCGGTCGATAGTTCCGCTGTCGTCGCGGTGGCCCTCGGCGAGCCAGATGCCGAATGGTTTGCGACCCTGCTGGAAGGGTCGGTGTGCCTCGTTGGGTGGCCAACCTTGCTCGAGATTCAACTGGTTCTCTCCAGCTATGGCAAGCCGAAGGCGCTGCGCGCCGCCGAACTTTGGCGCGAAGGACCGGACGTGCGCCCGATCGAATTCGACCGGCCCCTCTTCGAGATCGCCAGTCGGGCGTTCGATCGATACGGTAAGGGTCGAGGATCAAAGGCGAGGCTTAACTTCGGCGACTGCATGGCCTATGCAGTCGCCAGGCACTTCGATCTGCCCTTGCTCTATAAGGGCACCGACTTCGCCGTGACCGATATCCGTCCAGCGCTTCCGTGACACCAAAACTCGACACGTTCCGCCGCATCGTCGTCAAGATCGGTTCCTCGCTTCTGGTCGACAAGCGCGGGCTGAAATCGGCGTGGCTCGATACGCTCGCCGCCGATCTCGCCGGGCTGGCCGCAGGGCGGCGCGACCTGCTCGTGGTCTCGTCGGGCGCCATCGCCCTCGGCCGCCGCGTCCTCGACCTGCCCTCCGGCACCCTTAAGCTCGAGGAAAGCCAGGCCTCCGCCGCGATCGGCCAGATCGCGCTTGCCCGGGCCTGGTCTGAGACCCTGCAGCGCCATGGCTTCACCGCCGGGCAGATCCTGCTCACCTTCGGCGACACCGAGGAGCGCCGCCGCTACCTCAACGCCCGCTCGACCATCGCGACGCTCCTGAAGCTCGGCGCGATTCCCGTGATCAACGAGAACGATTCGGTGGCGACCAGCGAAATCCGTTATGGCGACAACGACCGCCTCGCCGCCCGCGTCGCCACCATGATGAGCGCCGATCTGCTCGTCCTCCTCTCCGACGTGGACGGCCTCTACACCGCGCCGCCCGCGCAGGACGCCAACGCCCAGCATCTCTCCATCGTCGAGCGCATCACGCCGGAGATCGAGTCGATGGCGGGCAGCGCCGGCTCGGAGCTTTCGCGCGGCGGCATGCTGACCAAGATCGAGGCGGGCAAGATCGCCACCGCCGCCGGCACCACGATGATCATCGCCAGCGGGCACGAGCCTCACCCCCTCCAGGCGATCGCCGCCGGCGGACGCTGCACCTGGTTCCTCGCCGAGGCCAACCCGGTCACCGCGCGCAAGAAATGGATCTTCGGGCATCTCGAAACCCACGGGGCGCTCACCATCGACGACGGCGCCGTCAAGGCGCTGCGCGGCGGCAAGAGCCTGTTGCCGGCCGGCGTGCGCAAGGTCGACGGACGTTTCCAGCGCGGCGATGCGGTGGCGATCCTCGGACCGGCCGGCGAGGAGATCGGGCGCGGCCTCGTCGCTTACGACATTGCCGACGCGGTCCGCCTCGCGGGACGCAACAGCCGCGAGATCGAGGCGCTGCTGGGCTTCGCCGGCCGCGCCGAGATGATCCACCGCGACGACATGGCACTGCGTGGGGAGTAGCCGCTAGCTGGCCTTGACGGCCTCACCTTGCGCCTTCCGCCGTGCGAACTGCTCCGTGATCAGGTCGTAGGAGCGGCGGAGCAAGGCAATCGCGGCCTCAACGTCGCCCGGCGCCTCGATCCGGAAGCTGATCCAGCCGCTGTCCGGCAGGATGTGATGCGGCCGGGCTCGTCCCGCCGCCACCAGTTCATCCTTCACCCGGCGCGGAAACGGCACGTCGAGCAGGCGGTCGCCGTGGAGGTGGCCGATTTCTCGTTCGCCCAGCATGAACTCGACGCCGCCGAAGCGGTGCGGGGCGGCGGTCATCCCGTCCCAGGAGAGCACCGCTTTGCCGATGCGTTGCGAGGCGCCGGTTACACTCATGCCGGAACAGATAGGCACGCCGCGCCGCCCTGTCACCGGTCGGGTGGAAACTCCGGGATGATCGGCTTCGCCAGCCGCTGCTCGCGGAAGAAGATGAACAGTCCCGCGCCGACGATGATGACGGCGCCGACCAGCATCGGCCATTCGGGCACGTCGTCGAACACGAGGTAGCCGAAGACGATCGCCCAGACGATCAGCAGGTACTGATAGGGCACCACGACCGAGGCCGGCGCCAGCTTCAGCGAGCGGTTGACGCAGACGATCGCGACCAGCCCGACGACGCCGAGCAGGCAAAGCAGCACGCCGTCGTACCAGGTTTCGGGCGTCACCCAGACGAAGGGCACCGCGATGATGCCGAGGACCAGCGCCGTGCCCATCTGCCACGCCGCCATGATCGCGTCGGGCGTACCGCGCAATTGCCGCGTTATCACCAGGAAGCAGGCATAGAGGAGGCTCCCGAGGAGCGCGATCAGTGCCGGCCAGCCGAAGGAGGCGGTTGTCGGCCGGAGCGCGATCACCACGCCGACGAACCCGACGAACACCGCCGTCCACCGCCGCCAACCGACCTTCTCGCCGAGGAACAGCGCCGCCAGCAGCGTCACGTAGATCGGGCCGGCGAGGTAATAGGTCATGGCGTCGGCAAGCGGCAGGTAGCGGACGCAGGCGTAGAAGCAGATCACTTCGATCGAGGAGAGCATCGCCCGGCCGAACTGCAGGCGCGGACGCGCGATGGTCACCGCCTGGCGGAAGCCGATGCGGCCGAGGATCGGCACCAGGACGAGCAGCGCCGCGGCGCTGCGGAACATCACGATCTGCGGCGCCTGGTAGCGCTCGGCCAGCCACTTTCCGAGCGCGTCGTTCACCGAGAACAGGAAGACCGCCAGCACCATGAGCCCGATGCCGGCGGGAATGTTCTGGCGGTCGGCGGCGGCCGTGGGTGTCTCGGCGGGCATCTTGCGGGCGAACGGGTCCAGAAACGAGTCAGCCAACAGGGAATAGCGAAGGGCCGTCCAATCCGCTACCCACTCCTCGCCAAAACCGCCATTCGCCATTTTTGGCTCGTGCGCGTAGAATTGCGCCGGTTAAGGAAAACGTCATGAGCGTTGCCGAGATAGTCCGGGAAGATGCCGGTGTCGCCGCCGAAATGGCCGCGATCGGCCGTGCCGCGCGCGCCGCCTCCCGGCGGCTGGCGCTGGCGTCAACCGCCGAGAAGAACGCCGCCCTCCGCGCCGCCGCCTCGGCCATCCGCGCCAATGCGGCCAGAATCCTTGCCGAAAACGCGATGGATGTCGCAGGCATGAGCGGCGCGTCGCCGGCGTTCATCGACCGCCTGACCCTCACCGCGAAGCGCATCGAGACGATGGCGGCGGGCATCGACGAGATCGCCGCCCTTCCCGATCCGGTCGGCTCGGTCCTGGCCGGCTGGGACCGTCCGAACGGCCTCCATATCGAGCGCGTGCGCACGCCCCTCGGCGTCATTGGCATCGTCTACGAGAGCCGCCCCAACGTCACCGCCGACGCCGGCGCGCTCTGCCTGAAGGCGGGCAACGCCGCGATCCTGCGGGGCGGCTCCGACTCGTTCCACTCGTCGGCGGCGATCCACCGCTGCCTCGTGGAAGGCCTCAGCGAGGCCGGCCTCCCCGCGGAAGCGATCCAGATGGTGCCGACGCGCGACCGCGCCGCCGTCGGCATGATGCTCGCCGGCCTCGACGGCGCCATCGACGTGATCGTGCCGCGCGGCGGCAAGGGTCTCGTCGGCCGCGTACAGGACGAGGCTCGCGTTCCGGTCTTCGCTCACCTCGAAGGCGTCTGCCACGTCTATGTCCATCGCGCCGCCGACCTCGCCATGGCGAAGAAAATCGTCGTCAATGCCAAGATGCGCCGCACCGGCGTCTGCGGCGCCGCCGAGACCCTGCTGGTCGACCGCGCGGTTGCGGGCACGCACCTGAAGCCGCTGGTCGAGGCGCTGATCGAAGCCGGGTGCGCCATCCGCGGCGATGAGGCGACACGCGCCGTTTCGCCCGCCGTGACCGCCGCCGGGGAGGCCGACTGGTCGACCGAGTATCTCGATGCAATCATTTCGGTGAAGGTGGTCGACGGCATCGACGCGGCCATCGCCCATATCGGCCGCTACGGCACGCACCATACCGACGCCATCGTCACCGGCGATGCCGCCGCGGCCGCGCGTTTCCTCGCCGAGGTCGATAGCGCCATCGTCCTCCACAACGCCTCTACCCAGTTCGCCGACGGCGGCGAGTTCGGCATGGGTGCCGAAATCGGCATCGCCACCGGCCGCCTGCACGCGCGCGGGCCGGTCGGCGTGGAGCAGCTCACCACCTTCAACTATCGCGTTCGCGGCGCCGGACAGATCCGGCCCTAGCCCTGTCGCCAGCCCGCAAGCCCTTGTAATGAGCCGATCCTTCAAGGTGGTTTCGCCGGATGGTGTTGCCATCTCGGCACAGTCTTCGGGCAATCCCGAAGGCATTCCCGTGGTCTTCATCCACGGCTTCTCGCAGAGCCGCCTTTCCTGGCTCCGCCAGACGGGCGATCCCGGTCTCGCCCGCCTCCTGCACATGGTCGCGTACGACCTGCGCGGCCATGGCGACTCCGATCGGCCGGACCGCGAGGATGCTTACCAGGCCGGTCGCCTGTGGGCCGACGATCTTGCGGCGGTCATTTCAGCCGCCGGCGTGACGCGACCTTACCTCGTGGGCTGGTCCTATGGCGGCCGGGTCATCGCCGACTATCTGGCGACCTATGGCAGCGACGGCATTGCCGGCATCAACTACGTCAATGCCCGCTGCTCGACGGACCCGGCGCTTTTCGGCCGTGCCCAGAAACACCTGACCGGAATGCGCTCCGACGACATCGCCGTCAACCGCGAGGCCACCCGCGCGTTTCTTCGCTCCTGTTTTGAGGTCCAGCCCGCGCCCGAGGATTTTGAGGCGATGGTGGCCTTCAACATGAAGGTATCGCCGTCGGTCCGCCGCACCATCCTTGCCCGTCGCAACGAGGCGCCGGAAGTTCTGGCCGGGCTCGCCTGTCCCGTCCTCGCGACCCACGGGCTTCGCGACGACATCATCCTCCCCGCCATGTCCAGATTTATCGCGGCGACGGTGAAGGGGGCGAGGCTGTCGCTTTACGAGGGCATCGGGCACAGCCCGTTCTGGGAAGATCCGTCGCGTTTCAACGCCGAACTCGCGGCCTTCGTCGGCGCCGAAGTCCCGTCCCGGCGGAGCCCCCATGGCTGACGCCGCCGCGGCCTCGTTTCCGCGCCTGCCGGCGGTCAACCCGGGCATGCGCATCGGCCTGTTCGGGGGCTCGTTCGACCCGGCGCACGAAGGGCACCTGCGCGTCAGCCTCGTCGCCCTCAACACGCTCCGCCTCGACCAGGTCTGGTGGCTGGTCTCGCCGCACAATCCGCTGAAGCCCCATGCCCCCTCGGCCGACCTCGACCGCCGTATCCGCGCCGCGCGTCTGCTCGCCCGCAATCCGCGAATCAAGGTGACCGGCATCGAGGCCGAGTTCGGCACCACCTACACCGCCGAAACCCTTGCCCGCCTCGCCCCCCGGCTGCACGGCGTCGGCCTCGTCTGGATGATGGGCGCCGATAATCTTCGCCAGTTTCACCGCTGGCGCGACTGGAGCCGCATCGCCGCGGAAGTGCCGCTTGCGGTCTTCAACCGGCCGAACGAGGCGCTCGCCGCCCTCGCCTCGCCCGCCGCCTTTGCCCTCCGCAATGCCCGAATCCGCCCGAATTCCGCCAAATACCTTTCCGGCATGGCGCCCCCGGCCTGGGTCTTCCTGCCCTCCCCGCACATCGACCTTTCCTCGACCGCCATCCGCCGCCGCGGCGGCACGCGACAAGGCGCGTCTTGAAAGGTTCACCCTCTCGCGCCTATCTTCACTGGTGCGTCGGCACGTGGGCCGGCCCGCGACAGAAGGGAAAAAGACACTGACCACCGCAGTGCGCAGTGAGGGAGCGCCCCGCCGTGCTCCCCGATTGGCGACCGCCTGCCGTGACCTCGCAGCAGCGGAAGCCCTGAAGGCGGTCCTCACGAGCCTCGAAGAGGCTAAGGCCGAGGACCTCGTTTCCATAGACATCACCGGCAAATCGACGCTTGGCGACTACATGGTGGTCGCTTCGGGCCGCTCGAGTCGTCACGTCGGCGCCATCGCCGAACGGCTGATGGACGACCTCAAGGAAAAGGGCGTTCGCGACGTCCGCGTCGAAGGCCTGACGAACTGCGATTGGGTGCTGGTCGATACCGGCGACCTGATCATTCACTTGTTCCAGCCGGAAGTGCGCACTTTCTACAACCTTGAGAAGATGTGGCAGGCCGACCAGCTTGCCGGCCCGGTTGCCGTCTGACCGCCGTCCGGCGGCCGGACCAGGATGCGTATCACCGTTGCCGCGATCGGCCGCCTCAAGGCCGGGCCCGAACGCGAGCTCTTCGACCGTTATCTCGGCCGCGCCCATGACGCCGGCAAGCGCCTTGCCCTGACCTTCGACGAACGCGAGCTGGCGGAAAGCCGTGCCGGCGACGCCGCCACGCGCAAGGACCAGGAAGCGGCGGCGCTCTCCGCCGCCCTCCCCGCCGGGACCGTCATCGCCGTTCTCGACGAGAAGGGCACCGCCCTCGACAGCCGCGCCTTCGCCGGCCGCATCGGGGCCTGGCGCGACGCCGGCCGCGAGCATATCGCCTTTGTGCTTGGCGGCGCCGACGGTTTGGGCAGCGCAATTCTCGGCCGGGCGGAACTCCGCCTCGCCTTCGGCAAGCTCACCTGGCCGCACCAGTTCGCGCGGGTGATGCTGGCCGAGCAGCTCTATCGCGCGGTGACCATCCTCTCCGGCCACCCCTACCACCGCGCCTAGATGTTTAGTCCCGGCATTTGCTGGAGCGGATTGAGATTGAAGCGTTCGGGCTGTGAAGTCCATGTCTTGCAGATGAACTCGAAGGGGGTGAGGCCCTTGAGGGTCTTCAGGCGGCGGCCGAAGTTGTAGGCAC
>JBBQGL010000043.1:0-25701 GCA_038323025.1 Hyphomicrobiales bacterium | reverse complement strand
GTCTCGAATACCGCTTCGTCGCCAGCGGCCCGGTGCTGAAGGCATCGGAACTGGAGGCCTGCCTCGAGGCCGTGCGCACCACCGACAATCGTTACCTGGTGGCTAGCGGCAGTCTGCCGGTCGGCGCACCGCCGGACTATTTCGCGCAGATCGGGAGCATCGTCGCGGAACGCGGCGCCCGCTTCGTCCTCGACAGCTCCGGCGATGGCCTCGGCAAGACGCTCGGCGGCGCACCCGTCTTCCTGGTCAAACCGAGCCTCAGCGAACTGGAGACGCTGGTAGGTCACGCGCTGGAAGGGATGGCGATCGAAGACGCGGCGTTTGATCTGGTCGGGCGCGGCATGGCGGAAATCGTCGCCGTTTCCATCGGCTCCGAGGGCGCGGTGTTCGCGACACGCGAGGGCGCCTGGCGGGTTCCGGCCATCGAAGTCGAGGCGCGCTCGACCGTGGGCGCGGGCGACAGCTTCGTCGGGGCGCTTACGTTCGCGCTTGCCGAAGGGCGGCGGCTGGAGGACGCGGCAATGCTCGGCATCGCCGCCGGCGCGGCCGCAGTTCTGCGCCCGGGAACCAAGCTCTGCAGCCGCGAGAATGTGCTCCGCTTCTACGAAGCGGCACGGGCGCGACCGCCGTCCTGAGGCGAGGCCGCCTATTCGTGGCGGAGAGCTTCGATCGGATTGAGATTGGCGGCGCGGCGGGCGGGGAAGAAGCCGAACATGACCCCGACGAAGGCCGAGAACAGGAAGGCGAGCGCCACCGCGGGCAGATTGAGGATGAAGGGAATGCTGAGGTAGCTGCCGCCGAGCGCCGCCAGAACCAGCCCGAGGCCGATGCCGAGGATGCCGCCGAAGATCGAGAGCACCACCGCCTCGATCAGGAACTGCGCCAGGACCTGACGGCGCAATGCCCCGACGGCGAGGCGAATGCCGATCTCGCGGGTCCGCTCGGTGACCGAAACCAGCATGATGTTCATGATGCCGATGCCGCCGACCAAGAGGCTGATCGCCGCGACGGCGCTGAGCAACCCGGTCAGCACCGAGGTCGTGGTCGAGAGCGTGTTGCTGATCTCGGTCACGTCCTGAACGTTGAAATCGTCGGCGGCGCCCTCGGCGATGCGGCGGCGCTCGTGCATCAGGTTCTGGATGTCCTTCTGCACCTTGGAAGTGGCGACGCCATCCCGCGCGCTGACGAAAATGAGCTGCACGTCGGTACTGCCGGCGAGGCGCGTCTGGTAGGTGCGCAGCGGCATGAGGACGACATCATCCTGGTCCTGGCCGAAGCCGCTCTGGCCCTTGGTCTCGAGGATGCCGATAACCTTGCACGGGATGCTCTGCAGGCGGAAGGACTGGCCGATGGCTTCGCCGCTGCCGAAGAGGTTCCGGCGGACGGTCTGGCCGATGATGCACACGGCACTGCCGCCACGCAGTTCGCCGTCGGAGAACTGCCGGCCGCTGACGAGATTCCACTGGCGGGTGATGAAATAGCCGTTGTCGGTGCCAGTGAGCGTCGTCGTCCAGTTCTGGTTGCCGAGGATCACGGTGACCTTCTTCGAGGCCGCGGGAGCGACGGCGCGGGCGCCCGCAACCTGATCGGCGATGGCGACGGCGTCCTTATCGGTAAACGACTTGGCCGTACTGCCCGGGCCGCCGGGGCCGAAACCCTGACCCGGGCGCACGACGAGCAGGTTGCTGCCGAGCTTGGAGATGTCCGAGACGATGCGTGCGCTGGTGCCGCTGCCGACCGTGACCATGGCGATGACCGCGGCAACGCCGATGACCACGCCAAGAATGGTGAGCACCGAGCGGAGCGTATTCCGCCGGATCGCACGGAGCGCCAGGATGACGGTTTCCCAGATCATCAGGCGGCGGCCTTGTGGTTGATCTCGTCGGACTCGACCAGACCGTCCTTGAAGCGGATGATGCGGCCGGCATAGGCGGCCATATCGGGCTCGTGGGTGACCATCACGACCGTGATGCCCTTGTCGCGGTTCAGCCGGGTGACGAGGTTCATGATCTCCTGGCTGCGCGCCGTATCGAGGTTGCCGGTCGGCTCGTCGGCGAGCAGCACCGCGGGCTCGGTGACGATGGCGCGGGCGATGGCGACGCGCTGCTGCTGGCCGCCGGAAAGCTCGCTCGGCGAATGGGTCTCCCAGCCCTTCAGCCCGACCGTTTCCAGCGCGGCCTGCGCCAGCCGCCGGCGATCGGCGGTCGCCATGCCGCGATAGATCAGCGGCAGCTCGATGTTCTCCACCGCCGTCGTGCGGGCGAGCAGGTTGTAGCCCTGGAAGACGAAGCCGAGGAAATTCCGGCGCACGAGAGCGCGCTGGTCGGTGGTGAGGTGACCGATCTCGGTGCCGCGGAAGAGATAGCGCCCGGATGTCGGCGCATCGAGGCAGCCGAGGATGTTCATGCACGTCGACTTGCCCGAGCCGCTCGGGCCCATGATGGCGACGAACTCGCCCTCGCCGATGGAGATATCGACGCCGCGGAGCGCCTCGACCGCGGCCTCGCCCGTGCCGAAGACCTTGGTCAGATGCTCAAGCCGGATGAGTTCCGGCCGGGGCGGCTGGCGGATCGGTGCGCTGGCGTCGAAGGCCATCTCCGGCCTACTTCGCCGTCGCGCTGTCGGTGACCACGGCATCGCCTTCGGCGAGCTCGCCCGACTTGACCACGGTGAAGGCGCCGTCGCTGTCGCCGGTGGTGATGGTGACCGCAGTCGGGACGTTGGCCTTGAGGACATAGACCTTGCGCTCGCCGCTCGCCGCGGTGCCGGGCTTGGCCGCCGCCGGTTGCGATTCAGGCGGCGACGGGAAGAGGCGCGAGAAGATCGAGCGATTGCCGGTGGTGGACGTGGTCGCCGCCGGCGGCGCGTAACGCAGCGCCGCGTTGGGGACGAGGAGCGCGCCCTTGGTCTGGCGGATGACGATGTCGGCGGTGGCGGTCATGCCCGGCCGAAGCTCGAGCGAGGCGTTGTCGGCGGAGAGCACCGCCTTGTAGGTGACGACGCCGTTCACCGTCGCCGAGGCATAGCGGAGCTGGATGACGCGGGCGGTGAAGGTCTTGTCGGGGAAGGCCTCGACCGTGAAGGTCGCGTCCTGGCCTTCCTTGACCGCACCGGCGTCGGCCTCGTCGACATCGACGAGCAGGTGCATCTTGGACAGGTCCTCGGCGATGGTGAAAAGAACCGGAGCCTGCAGCGAGGCGGCGACGGTCTGGCCGGGATCGACGTTGCGGCTGAGCACGACGCCGCCGATGGGCGAGCGAATCTGGGCCTTGCCGAGATCGCTCTCGTTAGAGACGAGATCGGCCTCCGAAACCTTGACCTGGGCGTTGGCGCTGTCGAGGGACGCGGCGGCGCGGTCGTAAGCCGCCTGTGCTGCCTGCAGGTCCATTTGCGAGATGACGTTGGTGCCGGCCAGAGACTCGGCGCGCTTCAGGGCCTGGTCGGTTTCCTTGACCGTAGCCTCGGCCACGACGACGTTCGCCTTCGCCGCATCGAGCTGGGCGCGGGTGTGATTGGCCTGGGCGGAGAGCTTGTCGGTATTGATCTCGGCCAGCACCTCGCCGGCGGTGACCGTGTCGTTGAAATCGGCATTGACGATACGCACGGCGCCCGAGAGCTCGCTGCCGACATCGACCTGATTGATCGGCTGGACGGTGCCGGTGGCGGTCACGGTCAGCGTGACATCGCCGCGCTTCACCGGCTGGGTGGTGTAGGTGAGCGCGGTAGTGCTGGTACCGGTGGTCCACCAGACGACGACCAGGGCAACAACCGCGACGGCAATCGCCGCCCAGAACCAGCGCCCCCGAAGAAAAGCGAGGCGCGGATGACCTTCAGCGGCCTTCAGAACAGCCTGTACGTCAGTATTCGGCGCCAGCATGGTTCATCCTCGATGCGCGCCCCGGTCACGAAACTGCCGGCGGAACGTCTGATCGCCAATGTGGACAGTTTTGGGACCGATCCCTCGGCCCTCCATATTGATATTCCTGAAAGAATTACCAATAGGCGGCAATTGTAGCTTACCGAAAAGTAAGCTTCGGCCGGGCTCGCCGCCTTGCGGCAGATCAAAGCGCGCGGACGTCGCCTTGCCAAAATCCTCCGAAATCTCAAGGAGGAGCGCCGTAAATGCCGCCGGAAACCGAACTCATCGTTGCCGCCATCGTCGCCGTATTCGTGGTTTTCGGGCTGGTGCTCGCCTGGGCCAGCCGCACGGCGAGTTGATCCGCCTCGCCTTTCCGGGCGAAGGGGCGCCACATTTACCGCCCGTTCGGATAGACTGGCTATAACCGCCCGCCGGGGGTTGCGGTCGGGACGAGCTTGCGCGGCGGCGGCTTAGGCGCGCTGCGGGGCATTCGAACGACGGGGTGCAGGCCCTTTGCGTATGCGCGTACCAGGCCGGGCGTCGGCTGCGCTGCTGCTCGCGCTGGCAGCGGCCGGACTTGCCACGCCTTCGTTCGGCTTCGATTTCCGCTCGCTCTGGCCGTTCGGACACCGGCAGGCCGCGGCACCGATCCCCGACCCGATCCCCTATTCCGTGACCTTCACGGTCGATGGCGGCGACACCAAACTCGCCAAGAAGCTGCGCAAGGCCTCCCTGCTCGTCGCGCAGAAGAAGACGCCGCCATCCGGCATCGTCGGTCTTCTCGCCCGGGCGCGACAGGACGTGGCCCGGCTCACCGCGGTCCTCTACGAGAACGCCCGCTATGCCGGCCAGATCGCGGTCACGGTGGCCGGACGGCCGCTGGAGACGATCGGCCCCTTCGATACGATTTCAGGCCGGCCGGTTTCGGTCGTGGTCCGCATCGCACCCGGCAGCGTCTTCGTCCTTGGCAATGTCGCCGTGGAAACGCTGCCGCCGGGCATGACGCTTTCCGATCTCGACCTCGCCCCGGGAACCCCCGCCGGCTCGGCGAAAATACTCGCCGCCGAAGCCAAGGTCGCCGACGCCTGGCGCGATCTTGGCCATCCCCTGGTCAAGGTCGGCGACCGCGACGTCTCCGCCGACCACCGCAGGCTCACGCTCGACGTCACCCTCCACATCGCCCCCGGTCCGAGCGCGATGTTCGGGCGGGTCGAGGTGGTGGGCGCCGAACGCGTCAATCCGCGCCTGGTGAGCGGGCGCGCGGGCATCGACGGACAGCTCTACCGCCTGAAGACGACGCGCACAGCCGAAACCCGCCTCCGCGACCTCGGAGTTTTCGACAGCGTGCGGGTGACCCCCGCCGATCATCTTGATCCTGATGGAACCATCCCGGTCACCATCACCGTCAGCGAGCGGAAGCGCCGGGTGATCGGCGCCAGCCTCAGCTATTCCAACGTCGACGGCCTCGGCCTCGGCGCCTTCTGGATGCACCGCAACCTCTTCGGCGGCGCCGAAACATTGCGCTTCGACGCCGAGATTTCGCGCATCTTCGAGACCGCGATCAGCGATGCCGACTTCCGCCTTGCCGCCCGTTTCACCAAGCCGGGGGTGATCGGGCCAATGACCGACCTGACGCTCCACAGCGAGGCATCCCGGCAGACCACCGACAGCTATCGCGTGACCAAGGCCGTGGGCGATGTCGGCCTGACCCATCGTTTTTCCGACACGCTCACCGGCGGCCTCGGTTTCGCGGTGGAGCGCTCGCGCACCGTCGACGTCGTGACCGAGGACCACCTGCTGACCACGCTCACCGGCACGATGGAATGGGACACGCGCGACAATCGCCTAGACCCGGCGAAAGGCCTGCATCTCCTCCTCAGTGCCGCGCCGGCCTACGACTTCCTCGTCAAACAGCCTTTCGCCACTTTCCGCGTCGACTTTTCGACCTACCGCGCGCTCGACCGTGCCGAACGCTTCGTCCTCGCCGGGCGGGTCGCGGTTGCCTCGCTGGTCACCAGCGACGTGACCAACGTCGCCGCCGACCACCGGCTTTATGCCGGCGGCGCCGGCTCGGTGCGCGGCTATGCCTATCGCAACATCGGGCCGCGCGATCCTTCCGATACGCTCATCGGCGGCCGCAGCCTGTTCGAGGTCTCCGCCGAAGCGCGCTACAAGATCAACGACCAGTTCGGCGTGGTCGCTTTCATCGACGGCGGCAATGCCTTCGCCTCCATGGTGCCCAGCCTTTCACGGCTGAAGTTTGGGGTTGGCGCCGGCTTGCGCTATCTGACCCCGGTAGGACCGCTTCGCCTCGACGTCGCGGTGCCGTTGCGGCCGGAGACCGGCGATCCGCGCTTCGCGGTCTATGTAGGCCTTGGCCAGGCTTTCTGATTCGACCGGTACACTGGTGGCATGACGGGACGGCGCATCCTCCGATTCGGGCTCCTGGCGATCGCCGGGCTGCTGGCCCTTGTCGTGATCGTCATCGGCGGATTGGCCACCCCGCCCGGCCGCGCTCTTGTCACCTCGATTGTTGAAGGCGCGGCCTCGGGCGACGGCCTGACCGTGTCGATCAGCGGCCTTTCCGGCTGGCCGCCTTTCCACTTCGGCGCCGACAAAGTCGTTCTCACCGATACCAGGGGCTCCTTCGCCGAGATCGACGGGCTGAACGCCAGCCTCGACACGGGCGCGCTGCTCGGCGGCCGGGTTAGCGTAACCGCGCTCACCGCCGCGCACGTCGCGTTTGAGAGGACGCCTCAGCTGCCTGGCGGCGCCTCATCCTCCGGCAGCGCGCTCCTGCTCCCCTTCGCGGTGCAGCGGCTCCAGATCGCGCGCCTCGACCTCGGCGCCGGCATCGTCGGGAAGCCGGCGTCCGTGTCGATTGCCGGCGGGGTGGTCTCGGACAGCGACGGCCGCCTCAGCGCGAGCCTCATCGCGTCGCGCCTTGACGGAATACGCGGCGAGCTCTCGGCAAAGGTCGAGCGGGACAACGCCGACGCGCCGCTGTCGATCGACATAACGGCGGATGAAGCGCCCAATGGCATTCTCGTCGGCGCCATCGGGCGGAGCAGCGGCCCCGGCTATCACATCGCCGCCAGGACCGGTTACACCGCCGCCGGCCTCGACGGCACGGTATCCCTGACCTCCGAGGGCGACGCCCGCTTCGCCGGCAGGTTCAGCCTCGCCGGGACCAACCACCTGACGGTCTCCGGCGAGGGCAACCTTGCCGACCTGGTGCCGCCGGCATTCGCCGACCTGCTCGGCGGGCCGATCGCGCTTGCCGTCGATGCCGACTGGACCGCCGATGCCAACGGCCTGGCCCAGGTGACGGTGCGCGACGGGCGGATCAGCACCGGCACGGTGCGCGCGACCGTGAGCGGCACCTACGGCGGCGCAGCCACCGACCTGTCGCTACGGATCGATGCGGCGAAGCCCGGCGGCGGCGCGCTCCGGCTGCCTGCGCTGGGCGGAGCGGCGACCCAGGTCGGCACGCTGGCGCTCTCCGGCCGGCTGCAGCCGAAAGGGAACGGCGTCCGCCTCGATCTGGTCGGTCACATCGGCGGCCTGACGGCGGGCGAGGTCTCGGTGCCGGGAACAGGCCTCTCGCTGGCGATCGAGGCCGACGGCAAGGACCCGCTATCCGCCGAAACACTACCCTTTGCGCTACGCGTCGAGGCCGACGCGATAACCACCGCCTCCGGCAAAGTGACCGCCACCCCTGCCGCTCCCATCCTGCTTACCGCCGACGGGACGTTCGACACCTCCGGCGCCGTTGCCAGGACCAACGCCAGCCTCGCCGTGGCGGGTGGCCGGGCGACTTTTGCCGGCACGGTCGGTTCCGCCGCCGCCGCCGGCGATATCGCGGTCGCGTTTGCCAATCTCTCGGGCCTCTCGCCGCTCGCCGGACGTTCCGTCTCGGGCGGGATCGCGGCGACCGCCACCGGCACGCTGTTCGGCGACAAGGGGCTGAGCCTGGCGATTGCGGGCAAGTCGACCAACCTCGTCACCGGCGATCTCCTGCCGAAGAAATTCTTCACCGGCGAGGTCGCTTTCGCCGGGAACGTTGCCCATGACCAGAATGGCCGGCTCAGCGTGTCGAAGCTCGACGTGAAGAGCCCGGCCCTGTCGGCGACCGGCGACTTCGCCCTCGACGCCGCGACGATCGCGGGAAACTTCTCCGGCACCATCGCCGACCTCGGCATCGTTGCCGACGGATCGAACGGCGCCGCGACCTTCGTGGCGACCCTCGGCGGATCGCCGGCGTCGCCCAAGATCGACGCGGCGGTGAACGTCGCCAGGGGCACGCTGCTGAGCCAGGCCATCGAAAATGCCACGATCCACGTAACCGGTGGCCCGGAGACGACCGGCTGGCGCGGTCAGCTTGCGCTCGACGGCAGCTTCGCCGGGCGGCCGCTCAGCGGCCGCGCCGAGGCGGCGCTCGATACGCAAAACGGCGGCCTGTCCTTCCCCGCCGTCGACCTCACGATCGCGGGCAACCGGATCACCGGCGCGCTGGCGCGAACCGCCGACGGCCTCTTCAACGGCACGCTGGCGGTCGAGGCACCCAATCTCAAGTCGATCGCCGCCTTCGCCGACGTCAACGCCACCGGCACCTTGCGCGCCAACGTCAAGCTCGCGGCCAACGCCGGCAAGCAGGCAGCGTCGACCAGCTTCGTCGCCACCCAGCTGGTGATCGAGGACATTCCGGTCGGGCGCATCGACGGGCAGCTGCGCATGGCCGACACCGCCGCTGCGCTGGTGGAAGGCTCGGTCACCGGCAGCGGCATCGACCTCCGCGAGGTTCCGTTCGACACCGCCAGTATCAAGGCGGTGGTGAGCGACGGCGCCATGCATTTCGAGCTTGCCGTGCGCGGACCCGACGTGGACCTGAACGGCATCGCCCGGCTTGCCGACGCCGCCGGGGTGCCCGTGCTCCAGGTCGATGCGCTTACCGGCACTGCCTACAAGCTGCCGATCAAGCTCGCCGGGATAGCCACGGTCGGCCTTGGCCGCGACACGCGCATCGCCAACGCGAATTTCATCCTCGGCACCGGCCGCGCCCTGCTCGAGGGCCTCGCGGCGCCCCAACTCGACCTGAAGGTCACCGGAACGGGCGTTCCCGCCTCGGTCGCCAATGCGCTTTCGCCAGGCCTCGGCGCCGAAGGAACGATCAACGGCACGGTCACCATCGTCGGCAATCACAAGACCAGGGTGTCGTGGAACGCGGTCTGGTCGGATTTCCGCGTCGCCTCGACGCGATCGGCGGGGTTGCCGGGCCTGTCGCTCGCCGCGAACGGCATCGTGCTTCACCGCGCCACGTCGGTTTCGGCGCGGCTCGGCGGCGCCGGAATCGCGCTCGACATCTCCGGCACGGTTCCGTTTACCGGCGCGGCCATGCAGGTGCGCGTCCGCGGGACGGCGCCGCTCGCCCTCGCCGCGCTGCTGACGCCGCGCGAGATGCGCCTCGGCGGCACGGCCAGCGTCGACCTCACGGTCGCGGGGACGACCGCGGCGCCGGCGCCTTCCGGTACGGTCGACCTGGCGGGGGCGACGGTCGCCGATGCGCTCTCGGGAGTCGGCATCACCGCCGCTTCGGGGCGCATCCGGCTCAGCGGCACTACCGCCACGATCGAGCGCCTGTCCGGCAATCTCATCCAGGGCGGCACGGTCGCGGCTTCCGGGTCGGTGTCGACAGACGCGCGCGCCGGCCTGCCGGCCAACCTCGGCGTGCGCATCGACAACGGCCGCTACATCGACGGCAACACCATCAACACGTCGTTCACCGCCAACCTGAAGGTGAGCGGGCCGCTCCTGTTCGGCGCCACCGTCTCCGGTGCCGTCGACCTCGGGCACACGGAGATCCTGCTCCCCGACAAGTTCGGCGGACCGGCGACCGCGCTCGATGTTCGCCACGTCAACACCGCGCCCGGCTTCGTCGCCCCGGCCAAGCCGGCGAAAAGCGAGGCGCACGGGGCGACGGGCAGCGGCGACCTCCGGCTCGACATCCAGGTGAACAACCGCGCCGGAATCTCGGTGCGCGGCTTCGGCGTCGATGCCGAGCTCGGCGGCTCGCTCAACCTGCGCGGCACCAGCGGCGACCCGGTGGCGGTCGGCGCCTTCACCTTGCAGCGCGGACGGCTCGACCTGATCGGGCACCGCTTCGACATGAATCGCGGCACCCTCACTTTCTCCGGCGACCTGATCCCGGTGGTCGATTTCGCGGCGACCAATACCGGCTCCGACGTAAACGTGACGGTGCTCGTCACCGGCCGCGCGGACGATCCCCAGATCGCATTCACCTCGTCGCCTTCGTTGCCGCAGGAAGAAGTGCTTTCGCATCTCCTCTTCGGCAAGGGGCTGGGCTCGCTCTCGCCGGTGCAGGCGGCGCAGCTGCTCGACTCGATCGCGCAGCTTTCCGGCGCCTTCGACCGCGGCAACGGGTTCTTCGACCGCGTCCGCCGCACCACCGGCCTCGACGACCTCGACATCCGCCAGAACGCCACCGGCGGGACGGTAGTCGGCCTCGGCCGCCGCCTTGGCGACAACCTCCGCGTCGGCGTCGAGCAGGATACACAGGCGGGCAAGGGCAAGGTGACCATCGATCTCGACATCGCCAAAAACCTGAAGGCGCGCGGAGAGGCGGGACAGGACGGCTCGGGCAAGTTCGGGCTGACCTTCGAGCACGAATACTGAGATTGGCGGGCGGCCCTGACGGCGGATTCGCCTTTGCCCCTGCTATGATGGCGAGCAAATCGGGGGGGCAGGCAGCGTGAATGGCGTCAAGGATCCGGGGACGGGCGGCGGCGGCCAGGGCTGGCGGTGGCTGTCCTTGACGCCTCGGCAGCTGACGCTCGCCAAGGTGGCGTTCATACTCGCGCTCTGCGCCGGCGCGGCGCTGCAACTGCGCGCCGTGTCGAGCTTCGCGGACGAGCCGCTCGGTTGCGACTGGTTCGGCTATCTGCGCCAGGCGGCGCTCTTCCGGAGCGACGGCCCGGCAGGCCTCGACACCGAGTTGATGCCGGACGTTTCGCGGCCGCTGCTCGCCATCGCCAAGGCCACCGGCGAGCCGCCATCGGCCTGGCGCGAGGCGATCGCGCCGCAGTGCCATCACTACAAGCCCGCCGTCGACAAGGTCGTCCTGCAATATCCGCCGGGGACCGGGTTCCTGCTCTCGCTGATGCCGGAGAACGCGGCGGCGCGGAGCCTGCTGATCGCCTCGGTGCTGGCCATCCTGGCGCTGGCGCTTTTCGGCACGGCGGTGGCGCCGACGCCGGCGACGGCCTGGGTGACGAGCATCGCCGGGTACGCGATGGCGGCGGCGATCAGCCGCCACTGGACCAGCTTTTCGCTCGGTCCGGCGATGGTCGCAGCCGTGGTCGCGGGAGGGCTCAGCGCGATTGCCTTCCGAGGCCGGCGGGCGCTGCCGTTCCTCCTGCTTGGCCTCGTCCTCGGGCTTGGTTCGGCGGTCCGTCTCCCGAACGTTTGGCTGGCGGCTGGGGCGATTGCGCTCCTCGCCTTTGAATTCCTGCGCCGGCCATCGCTGCCGGCATTCCGGCAAGGGCTGGTGCTCGCGCTCGGGCTGGCGATCGGCCTGGCGCCGGTCTTGGTCGCAGACCTCATCAATGCCGGTTCGCCGTTCGCGACGACCTATTCGCCGACCGACGCGCAGGCGCCCGATTTCTCGGCCGCAGTCCTCTGGCACAGCCTGATGCTCTACCTCGTGCCGATCCTGGTTGGCCTCGCGATGTTCCTGCCCTCGCTGGCCTTTGCGGAACTGCGCAACCGGGCAACGCTCTCGTTTCTCATCACGCTGATCGCGGGGGTGGTCTTCTTCCTGTCCCACCCGATCTCGGCCGACTACTACATCCTGCCGACCGTCGGCTTCGTCATCGCCGGCGTCATGGCGAATGGACTCATCGTGTGGCGCCGGCCTTTGGCGGCGCCCGAACGATGGTGGCCGGCGGCTTCGGGAATCGCGGCAATCGTGGCGGTCGCGGTCTTCGCCCTCTCCTCCCCGGCGCCGAACCCGCGCACCGAGGTGGACGCGGCCGTGAAGGCGGCGTTTGGCCAGAAGACCCTCGCCTGGGCCGACATGTATGGCGGCTTCTTCGTCCTCGACTCCGGCCAGTACGCGGCCAAACTCACCTTCGCGGAACCCGCGATCCAGGACAAACTGGTCAACGGGCTCTTCAAAGCCGGATGGGAGCAGCTTTTTGTCTCCGATTCCGAACGCATGCGCGCGGCCATGGCCCGGCTGCGGGAAACCGTCGATTTCGAGCCGCTCGGGCAGGCCTTTGGACAGCCGGTGTTCCGTATGCGATTGAAGCCGTGACGACCTGAGCCCTTTGAGATTTCAGATGCCCTGGCCGGCCTACAATGTCGATCTGGCGAAGAACGCCGCGAACTTCCAGCCGCTGACGCCGCTCACGTTTCTGGAACGCGCCGCCGATATCTTCCCGGACCGGGTCGCGATCATCCACGGAGCGCACCGCACCACCTATCGCGATTTCCGCGCCCGCGCGCATCGCCTCGCTTGCGCGCTTGCCCGCCGCGGCATCCAGCCGGGCGATACCGTCGCGGTCATGCTCGCCAACACGCCGGCGATGCTCGAATGCCACTTCGGGGTGCCGATGTGCGGCGCCGTGCTGAACGCGCTCAACACGCGGCTCGACGCCGCGACCGTTGCCTTCATCCTCGACCACGGCGAGGCGAAGGCGCTGATCGTCGACCGGGAGTTTTCGGCAATCGTCAAGGCCGCGCTCGCCACGGCGAAAACGCCGCCCCTCGTCGTCGACTACGACGACCTTGCCTTTCCGCAGACCGGCGAACGGCTGGGGACCGTCGACTACGAGGCGTTCCTCCTCGAAGGCGACGAGGCTTACGCCGGGGCGTTTCCGACCGATGAGTGGGATGCGATCTCGCTCAACTACACCTCCGGGACCACGGCGAACCCGAAGGGCGTCGTCTATCACCACCGCGGCGCCTACCTGCTGGCGCTCGCCAACGTGGTCACCTGCGGCATGGGCGCGGACGCGGTGTATCTGTGGACGCTGCCGATGTTCCACTGCAACGGCTGGTGCTTCCCGTGGTCGCTGCCGGCCGTGGCGGGCACGGCCGTGTGCCTCCGCGCCGTGCGCGCCGGGCCGATCTTCGCGGCGATTGCCGAGCATGGCGTCACCCACATGTCGGGCGCGCCGATCGTCATGTCGATCATCCTCGGCGCCAATGAAGCCGAGCGCCGGCCGATCGCGCGGCCGGTCAATTTCCACACCGCGGCGGCGCCGCCGCCGGAGCCGGTGCTGGCGGCGATGAAGGCAGCGGGCTTCACCGTCACCCATCTCTACGGACTTACGGAGACCTACGGGCCGGCGGTCGTCAACGAATGGAACAGCGACTGGGACGCGCTCCCTGCCAAGGAGTGGGCGGCCAGGAAGGCACGGCAGGGCGTGCGCTACATTCCGCTGGAAGGGCTCGATGTCATGGACGCGGTGACCATGGCGCCGGTACCGGCGGACGGCGCCACCCTTGGCGAGGTAATGTTCCGCGGCAACGTGGTGATGAAGGGCTATCTCAAGAACGCCAAGGCCACGGAAGAGGCCTTTGCCGGCGGCTGGTTCCACTCGGGCGACCTCGGCGTCAAATATCCCGACGGATACATCCAGCTGAAGGACCGCTCGAAGGACATCATCATCTCGGGCGGCGAGAACATCTCGTCGATCGAGGTGGAGGAGGCGCTCTACAAGCATCCGGCGGTGCAGAACGTGGCCGTGGTGGCCCGGCCCGACGAGAAGTGGGGCGAGACACCCTGCGCTTTCGTCGAGGTAAAGCGGGGCGCGAACGTCTCCGCGGAAGAGCTGATCGGATGGAGCCGCAAGCACCTTGCCGCCTACAAGGTGCCGCGCCACATCATCTTCACCGAGCTGCCGCGCACCTCGACCGGCAAGATCCAGAAATTCAGGCTGCGCGAGCTGGCGCGGCGATAAGGAGCGGCCCATGACCGCGCTTGCCAACGATCTCGTCCCGCGCACCGACTCCGGCGCGGTGGCGACGCTCACCCTCAACCGGCCCGACAAGGGCAACGCCCTCTCCGAAGCGATGCTGGCGGCGCTTGGCGAACGCATCGCCGACGTCTCCACCGATCCGGCAATCCGCGTCGTCATCCTCGCTGCCAACGGCAAGATCTTTTGCGCCGGGCACGATCTTCGCGAAATGCGCGGGCACGGCGACCGGGCCTATTTCGAGGATCTGTTCGACCGCTGCACGCGCGTCATGGAGGCCATCCGCACCTCGCCGAAGCCGTTCATCGCGCAGGTCCACGGCGCCGCGGTGGCCGCGGGCTGCCAGCTGGTCGCCAGCTGCGACCTCGCCTACGCGGCTGAGAGCGCGCGCTTCGGCCTCTCGGGCATCAATCTCGGGCTCTTCTGCTCGACGCCCTCGGTCGCGGTCTCACGCACGATCAACCGCAAGCAGGCGCTCGACCTCCTCCTGACCGGCCGGCTGATCGGGGCGGCGCGGGCCGCCGAGATCGGGCTGATCAACGCGGCCGTACCGGCCGGCGAACTGGACGCAGCGGTCGGCGAGGCGGCCGGGCTGATCGCTGCAAAACTGCCGGCCGCCATCGGGCTCGGGAAGGACGTGTTCTACCGGCAGGCGGAAATGGACGTCGCGTCCGCCTACGGGCTCGCCAACCGGCGCATGGCCGACAACATGGGCTTTACCGAGACGCAGGAATTGATCGACGCGTTCCTGGCGGGCGGCTAGAAGCAGTCGGGGCAGCATTCGCCTACGCAAGGCGGAGGCTCATACGGCGGCGGCGGTCCCTGGACGCCTTGCGACTGCAGCTCGCTGACGATGCTGCCGACGGAGTCGCCGCCGACGATCTTGTCGATGAACGGACCGAGATCGTGGCCGAAGAGCGGGAACGGCGTCCTGCCCTCGACGTCGAAGAAGCTGCCGTCCGGCGTGAACGGCCCGTCGTGGCCGCCGCCCTTGTAGACGACCAGCGCCTGCCCGGCCTTCACCACGATGCCGCCGATGATGGCGCTGCCTTCTTCGACAATGCAGATGATGCCGTTGGCGAAATTGTAGCAATCGACGATGGTGCCGCGGGTGCCGATGGTCGCGACCGGCGTGTTGATCGTGTAGCTGTGCGGGTCCTGGGTGCCGCTGACGAAGCGGAAGGCGCCCTTGGTCGCCGACAGGACGACGTCGCCGACCTTCTTGTTCGGGTCGTAGACGAACTTGTCGAGCTTGACCTGGGCCTTCGGCCCGAGGGTCATGCTGGTCTGGTCGAGGAACAGAAGCTGGGCAATGCTGGCGACGCCGGTCTTGACGATTTCCTGCTCGAACAGCTGGCTGCCCGGGGCAAGCGGCTTGCCGGCCCCCTGGACGTCGTTCTGGACCGCCGAGGCCACGCCGACCTGGGCGGCGAACGCGGGGCCGGGATGCGCTAATCCGATCAGCGCGAGCAGGAGCGCAACGGCCAAGGAACGCGCATAGGTGAGCCGCAATGTCCCCTCCGTCCTGATTTGCGTCGTCGCGACCTGCTTATCCTATGCCGAGGGCCGGGTACCAGCCAATAGCGGGTTTCCGCGAGAGCTGCCGCAAGTTTGAGCGCCAACCGGTCCGATTCGCTGCAATGTGTGGCGGCGAATCAATTGCCAACCTGAATCGGCGCAGATACTTTCTTCCGGACTCACGGGGTTGATGACATGGCGGCACGGAATTGGGCAATGGGAGCGGCGGGCGCGCTGGCGCTCGCGGGTTCCCTGCTGCCCGCCGCCGCCGACAACCTGTCGGATGCCTACCGGCTGGTGTTGAGCAATCCCGCCGACAGCGACGTCAATCTCCAATACGCGCTGGTCGCCGAGGGCAATCGCAAATGGCGGCTGGCCCTCGCCGCCTACGAGCGCATTCTCGCCAACGACCCGCACAATGCGGCGGCGCTGCGCGGCCTGCAGCGGGTCCGCCGCATCATCCAGCCGCCCTCGACCCTGTGGCGGACCGAGGTCGGCACCAGCTACGTCACCAACCCGCTGGAAAGCGCCACCGGGGCGGACCCCGAGTTCTTTGCCTATGGCAGCATCCGGGTGACTGACGAGCGCAACCTCTTCAACCAGCGCTGGCGCTCGACCGTCCGCCTTTACGGCGAGGGGCACTTCGAGCAGAGCGACCTCAGCAACATCCTGGCTTCGGCCGATACCGGCCCGATCATCGACCTTCCCGGCACGCTGTTCGACATTCACCCGGCGGTCGGAGTCGCGGCCAGCTATTTCGAGGGGCGCTACGCCTACTCGGAAGTGAACGTGGCGAGCACGATCGAAGGCTACCTGGACGGCACCACCCAGTGGGCGCGGATTCGCGGCGGCTACCGGCAATACAATCCCTTCTTCACCTCCGACGCCGGATTCTATGCGGGCCTCGACGGGCGCCTGGTACGCAAGGGCTTCACCGACGATCGCGACCTCGTTTCGGTGGCGCCGTGGTTCCTGTGGAGCGACATCAACGGCTATGTGCTCAACGCGACCTCGAACCAGATCACGCCCGGCCGCTACATGGCGGGCGGCGCGCGCTTCGAGTACGACCTGGTGGTCGCCCCGCGCGTCACCATCGGCCCCTTCGTGCAGGTGAGCGACTGGCGGTTCGGCGACCTTGCCCCGGACGGCAGCCACCGCCACGACCTGCTCGTCTCGCCGGGCGTCTCGCTCCTCTTCAGCGACATCTTCAAGCTGGCGCAAACCGACCTGCGGATCGACTACCGCTACGATCACAACGATTCCAACGACCCCACCCACGATTACACCAATCAGCAGGTGACCGTCGCGATCGTGACCCGGCGCTGACCCTTTCGCCTATTTTGTCAGGGCCGTGAAGGCGCCGTCCCAGTCATCCGGGGGCGGGCTCGCGCGCAGCATGCGGATGCGCTCCAGGTAAGTCTCGTAGTAGTGCTCGAGGGCCGCGACCTTCAGCGCCCGGCAGGCCTCGACCGCGCCGACCGCCGCGTCCCAGTCGCGCCCGCGATAGGCCTTGAGCAGGCCGGCATGCTGGGTGACCAGCCCCTCCACCACCTTCGCATCGGCGCCGAGCGCGTCGCGCATGGTGTAGATGCGCGTCGGCTGGCTGCGTCCCTTCACCCGGATGAGGTCGAGCTCAAGGAACTGCGGCGCGGTCAGGCCCCCCACCGTCGGCTCGCCGACCACGACGCCAACCCCGTAGGCCTTCGTCAGCCCCTCGTAGCGCGAGGCGACGTTGACGTCGTCGCCGATCGCCGAATAGTCGAAGCGCTTGGCCGAGCCGAGATTGCCAACGCAGCACGCGCCGGAATTGATGCCGATGCCGATGGCCACGTCCTTGAACGGGCGGCCGGCGGCTTCCGCCTCCTTGCGCCAGCGCGCATTCAGGCCGGGCATGACCGCCGCCATCTCCAGCGCTGCCTGGCAGGCGTGGAAGGCGTGGTCGGGATCGTCGAGGGGCGCGTTCCAGAACGCCATGATGGCGTCGCCGATGTACTTGTCGATCGTGCCGCGATGCTTGAGGATGACGTCGGAGAGCGGGGTCAGCAGGCTGTTGATGAAATGGGTCAGCTCGTGCGCACTCATGCCCTCGGAAATCGACGTGAAATTGCGGACGTCGCAGAAGAGGATGGTGAGGTCGCGCACCTCGCCGCCGAGTTCCAGGCGCTCGGGATGGGCGATGATTTCGCTGACCACGGCCGGGGCGACGTAGTAGCTGAAAGCGCGGCGCACTTCGCTGCGCTGCAACTCGGTCCGGCGATAGACATAGAGCGTCGCCGCGCCAACGAGGACGAACAGCGTCATCGCCGGAAAGGACGGGTCGAACAGCAGGCCGCCGTAGCGGTAGGCGGTCCAGCCGCCGATGAAGATCAGCGCGATCACCGACACGCCGAGGATGGCGGCCGAGCGCGCCGGAACCCGCGCCAGCACGAAGGAGAGGCCGAAGCCGAGGAGGAGGGTCACCGCGAGCTCGACCGCGAGCGCATAGTCGGGACGGGTCAGCCAGTGACCGGAGAGGATGTGCTCGAGCACCTGGGCATGGACCTCGACGCCGGGTATCGAGGCATCGAGCGGCGTGGCGCGCAGATCGAGGAGGCCGGGCGCGCTGGTGCCGACCAGCATGATGCGGTTGGCGACGTCCTTCGGGTCGTTGACCCCGGCCAGCACTTTCCACGCCGGAATGTAGACGCCGGGGTTCGACGGGCGGAACTGCAGCCAGACGCCGCCGTCGGCGTCGGTGGGAATCTCGGCGTCGCCGACCTTGATGTGGTTGAGGCCGGTCGACTGCCCGAAAGCCGTCTCGCCGTTGGCATTGGAAGCCTTCAGGATGTACGTGCCGGCGCCCTGGGCAACACGCAGCGCCTCGATCGACAGCGCCGGCACAAAGTCGTCGCCGTGGCGGTAGAGGAGCGGGATGCGGCGGATGACCTGGTCGCGGTCGGGTACCCAGTTGATCGAGCCTATGCCGGCGGCGGCATCGTCGAGCACGACGAGATTGCTGGTCACGCCGGGGAGATTGGCGATGAACGGGCGCGGATCGTCGCCGGCGACGGCGAAGCCCGCCTTCTGCGGCAGCACCGCGCTCGTCGCGCGGTTGGTGAGGGCCGCCGCCAGCACGGTCGGGGTCGCGGCAACCGCCCTGGCGAAGACGGCGTCATGGCCTTCGTGGCCGGCGATGGCCGGGGCGAGCAGCGCCGCCTCCTCGGGCGACAGGCGCTTGACCGCCACCTCCGGCGAGGTCTGGTCGGGCTCGGAGAAAAGAATGTCGAAGGCAGTGACCGCCGCGCCCTCGGCGGCGAGCTTGCCGACGAGATCGGCCATGACCGTCCGCGGCCACGGCCACTGCCCCACCTTCTCGAGCGAATCCTCGTCGATATCGACGACGCGCACCGGCAGGTCGGGATTGAAGGTCTGCGGGGCGAGGCGCTGATAGGAATCGAAGGCGATCAGGCGGAGCGCCTGGACGAAGAACGGATCGGCGACGCGAAGGGCCAGGGCCCCGGCGAGGATGGCCGTGACCAGGATCACGTACATCCCGCGGCCGCTCAGATATCGCATCGCTGTTTCCGGTCCAGGCCATTTTGCCTGCGGCGAGTATCGCGGGCCGGCGCTCCGCCTTCAACCCGGGACTGAAGAGAACGCGCGCCTCGATCCGGAACGCCCTTTCGAGGCTTCACACCTGGAGCGCGCGCGACGGGTCGGGCGCCTTGAGCGTGCAGAGGAACCCGGCCGGCGGGTATTCGAGCAGCACTTCCCCGTTGAATTCAGCGGCGAGGCTGCGCTGGACGAGGCGCGTGCCGAAGCCGGTCCGCGACGGCGGGGACACGGGCGGGCCGCCCGATTCGATCCAGCGGAAGGTGAAGGCATCGGGCGCATCGCCGGGGACGATCGACCAGACCAGGTCGACGTGGCCGCCGCTGGCGGACAGGGCGCCGTACTTGGCGGCGTTGGTCGCCAGTTCGTTCAGCGCCAGCGCCAGCGACAGGGCCTGGCGCGAGGCCAGGCGAACCGGCGGACCCGAAAGCCGGAAGCGGCCGGTGCCGGTGCGGTGCGGCAGAAGGGATTTCTCGATGATCTCGCGGCAATCGGCCGACTGCCAGTTCTCGTGGAAAAGCAGGTCGTGGGCCTGGCCGAGCGAGGTCAGGCGAGCGAGGAAGGTATCGAGCGCGGCGCGGTGGTCGTCGCCGCGGAACGTCTGTCCCGCCATGGCCGCGGCGAGGCTGAGCGTGTTCTTCACGCGATGCTTCAGCTCGGCGACGATCAGCTCGCGATGTTCCTCGGCGGTCTTGCGTTCGGTGATATCCATGAGGACGCCGAGTGCGCCCGAGGGCTTGCCCCCATCGCCAAGAAGAATCTCGGCGCGGAGCAGGAACCAGCGCGTCTCTCCGTCGCTTCCGGCGTAACGGCATTCGATCTGGAAATAGCGCTCCCCCCTTGCCAGCGCTTCCGTGGCCGCCGCCTCGACGCGCGGCTGCTCATCGGGAAGGTAGCGACGCCGGATTTCTTCCACGTCGAGCGGCTGATCCTCGGGAAAGCCGAGGAGCCGGTTGAGTTCGGCCGTGTTCTCCAGACGCGCGGAGGCGAGATCGTAGCTCCAGACGGCAAGCCGCGCCGCTTCCACTGCCAGACGGAGTCTCGCTTCGCTGCGGTTCAGCCGGGTGTCGGCCTCTTTCCGCGCCGTTACGTCCTGGATCGTGCCGATGTAGCGATACGCCTTCTGTTCGCCGTCAACCTCGGCAAACCGGGCGCCGCCATGGGCAAGCACCCAGCGCACCGCGCCGTCCGGCCGGACGATGCGGTAGTCGTAGGCCTCCTCTGAACGGACCGCGGGGTCGAGGGCGCGGCGCGCCAACTGCGATGTGCGGGGCAGATCCTCGGGGTGTGTCGCCTCGCGCACCTGGGCAAAGGTCACCGGCGCGTCGGGCGGAAATCCGAAGATCCGCTTGGCGCGGTCGTTGAAGGTCATCTCGTTGGTGAGCGTATTCCAGTCCCAGATCCCGAGATCGACCGCCTCGATCGCCAGTCTCAGGCGGTCCTCGCTCTCGGCCAGCGCGTGCTCGGCCTGTTCGCGTTCGGTGATGTCGATATCGACGCCACTGTAGCGCACGGGCACGCCCTTACCATCGCGGATAATGCGGCCGCGGCCGAAGATCAGGCGCAGGCCGCCGTCCGGCCGGCGGATGCGGTATTTGCTTTCATAGAAGTCCGTCCCGCGCTCGACCGCGTCCTGGTAGCCGCGGTTGACGAGTTCGCGATCGGCGCCGACCCTGAGACTGCGCAACGTCTGCATGGGTACGGGCTCATCGGAAGGCGGCAGCCCCATGATGCGGAAGAACTGCGATGTCCCGCGCACCGTGTCGGAGGCCACGTCGATGTCCCAGACGCCGATGCCGGCGGAATGTTCGGCGAGGCGGAGCTGTTCGTCGCGTTCGCGGAGCTGCTCCTCCAGGCGCCAGCGCGCGCCCACGTCCCTGACGAAGACGGAAACCCCGCCGGCCGGATCGGGGTGAATATCGAGCTCGATCGGCGTTCCGTTGATCGCCGACACCGTCTCGAAACGGGCGCGCTCGCGATCGGCGTAGGCGCGCGCGATGCGCGCGTGACCCGGGGTTCCAATCAGCTGGGGAAACAGATCGAGCAGGCCCTGCCCGAGCAAATCCATGCGCGGACGGCGAAAGAAGCTCTCCGCCGCCTGGTTGGCATAGGTGAAGCGCCATTCGGGATCGAGAGAGAAACAGGCATCCTGAATGCTCTCCAGAAGCCGAGCGGCTTCGCCATCGAAAGCGAACGGTTCGCGGCCTGCAAAAACTGACATTCAGTCCCTTCCGCCATCCACTCGCCCCCCGGCATTGAACTACCTGCTGCCCCGAGTTTCAACGGCTGAGACAAGAGGCGCGCGCATGCTATGAAACCGGCGGGAGACGGCGGCCAAACCGTCGATTCGTGGCGCTGAAACACGATCGGAACGAGGCAAGCGGTGGGAGCAAGGGATCGTGGCAAGCAGCCGCCGACCGAGGCGGATATCGCGGAACTGGCCGGCGTCTCGCAATCGGCGGTTTCCCGGGCTTTCACCCCCGGCGCCAGCATCGCCGACGCAACCCGCCGGAAGATCCTCGAGACGGCGCGACGGGTCGGCTATCACCCGAACCTGATTGCGCGCTCCCTGTCGACGCGGCGCTCGAACATCATCGGCCTCGCGATCAGCAGCCTCGAGAATCCGTTCTATGCCCAGGTGGTCAAGGAGCTCTCCGAGAGGCTGAGCGCCAGCGGGCGGCACATCCTCCTCGTGGCGGCGGCGCCCGGAGAAGCCGCGGATCCTGCGATTGAAACGTTCCTCAGCTACCAGATCGATGCGCTGATTCTCACCGCCACCTCGCCGTCCAAAGACCTAGTCCAACAGTGCCGGAAGTCCGGCGTGCCGGTGGTGCTGATCAACCGCGATTCGACGATACCGGGGGTGTCGAGCGTGCGCGGCGAAAACCGCCGCGCCGGGGAAATCGTCGCGGCATTCCTGATCGCCGGCGGACACAAGCGATTTGCCTTCATCGGCGGCACCGAGACGTCTTCGGTGAGCCGCGACCGCGAGGCCGCCTTCACCGACTACATCGCGAAACACGACAAAGGGCCGGTCATCACGCGTTACGGCAACTACACGTTCGAGGGGGCGGCGGCTGCCGCGCGGTCCCTGCTCGGACTTGCCCGCCGGCCCGATGCGATCTTCTGCGCCTCCGACTACATGGCCTTTGCCGCGCTCGACGTCGCCAAGCGCGAGTTCGGCCTGGTTCTCGGAAAGGACCTGTCGATCGTCGGCATCGACGATGTCGCCGAGGCGGGCCACGCTGCCTACGATTTGACCACTTTCTCGCAGCCCCCGGCGGCGCTGGCCCGAGAAGCCATCGCCATCATCGATGCCCAGATCGCCAGGCCGAGGAGTGCGGCCGAACGTCGCGAAGTGCACGGCGAACTGGTCGTGCGTGGCACGGCGCGGGTCCCCTCCCAGGGGATTGCCGACATCCACGGCCGGAAAATTTGGGTTCCATAAAGGATCGGAACTGAACTCCGCAATACTTGTTGCATACGTATGCAACGTCCGCTAATGCATACGCATGCAGAACCGCTGACGCCTTGCAGACGGGGAGTTCGCCGCCATGAGACACGCCACCCAGGTCAAGCTTCGCGAGCCGGCGCCGGAAACGTTCGCCGCGCCCGACGATCACTCCGCGATCGCGGCGGCGAGTACGCTGCGCCGCAACCTCGGCAGCGAGGCGCTCTACCAGATCGCGCTCGCCCGCGGCGAAGGCAGGCTGTCGCGCGACGGCGCCTTCGTTGCCGACACCGGCCATCACACCGGCCGCTCGCCGCGTGACAAGTACATCGTGCGCGACGCTCACACCGAGCGTTCAGTGTGGTGGAGCAACAACAACGCGATGTCGCGGGACTCCTTCGCGCGCCTGAAGCGCGACGTGCTTGAGCATCTCGCCGGCAAGGAGCTGTTCATCCAGGATCTCTACGCCGGCGCCGATCCCACGCATTGCATCGAGGTCACGGTTTACACGGAGCTTGCCTGGCATTCCCTCTTCATCCGCAACCTTCTGATCCGGCAAGCGCATGGCGACTGCGATCCCGCCAACCCGCGGCTGACGATCATGGCCGTGCCGAGCTTCCGGGCCGACCCGGCGCGCTACGGCGTACGCACCGGCACCGTCATCGCGTGCGACCTGAGCGAGGGAATCATCCTGATCTGCGGCACCAGCTATGCCGGAGAAATGAAGAAGGCCGTCTTCACGTTCCTGAACTACGTCCTGCCGGAGCGCGGCGTCATGCCGATGCACTGCTCGGCGAACGTCGGACCGGACGGCGACGCGGCTGTCTTCTTCGGCCTTTCCGGCACCGGCAAGACGACGCTTTCGGCGACGGCCGAGCGCACGCTCGTCGGCGACGACGAACACGGGTGGAGTTCCGAGGGTATCTTCAATTTCGAGGGCGGCTGCTACGCCAAGGCGATCGGCCTTTCCTTCGAGGACGAGCCGCAGATCTTCTCGGCGGCCAACCGCTTCGGCACCGTGCTCGAAAATGTCGTGGTTTCAGGCGTGACCGGCGAACCCGACTTTCACGATCGCAGCAAGACCGAGAATACACGCGCGGCCTACCCGCTGCCGTTCATCGCCAACGCGTCCGCGACCGCGCGCGCCGGCCACCCGCGCAACATCGTGATGCTGACCGCCGACGCCTTCGGCGTGCTCCCGCCCATCGCCCGGCTGTCGCCGGAGCAGGCGGTCTATCATTTCCTCTCCGGTTTCACGGCCAAGGTCGCCGGCACCGAAAAGGGCGTGAAGGATCCCGAACCGACATTTTCGACGTGCTTCGGGGCGCCGTTCATGCCGCGCAACCCGGCGGAATACGGCGAACTGCTGCATCGCCTGATCATCGAGCACGATGTCGCCTGCTGGCTCGTGAACACGGGCTGGACCGGGGGACCGTTCGGCGTCGGCCACCGCATGCCGCTCCGCTGGACGCGCACGCTGCTCGATCGCGCGCTCGGCGGGTCGCTGCAGGACCAGCCGTTCCGCAGGGATCGTCATTTCGGCTTCGAGGTTCCGATCGAAGTCGCCGGGCTCCCCCGCGAAGCGCTCGACCCGCGGGAAACGTGGGCCGACAAAGCCGCCTTCGCGCGCCAGGCCGAGCGCCTGGTGCAGATGTTCACCGCGAACTTCGCCCGGTTCGAGGGCATGGTTACCCCGGCGGTGGCCGCGGCAGGGCCGCGGACGGCAGCGGTGGCGTAACTCGCGCCCATCAAGCGTGGTCAAAGCAGACGCGGGTGCTTGCGCGCCCGCGTCGGATTTGTGGTACTCCAGTCGCCCAAAGGGTCATAAAACCGGCATGCTTGGGCCGATACCGTGCTGCGCCAGGTAGGCCGCAGCGGTCGGAGGCGGTTCGCGGCGCGATCAGGATCGGACGCCGCAAGCGTGTGTAAACAAGGACGGCGAAGGCAACATGGCTGACGGAAAGTGGACGAGGCGACCGCCGAAAGCCAATCAGCCGAGCAAGGCTGAAAAGAAGAGCGAGGCGGCCGACGCCGTGGCCGCGTTTCTCGCGCGGGGCGGGGCGGTGAAGCAGATGCCGGCCGTCGTCGCGACAACGTTCGTGTGCACGACGTGCGGCCATACCGGCGTAATCGGTGTCGCTCCCGGCAAGAACGCCCGCTGTCCGAAATGCAGGACCCTTTTGACTTGAAGTCCGCCCCGATCCTCAGCTTTCTCAAGAACCGGGCACGGAAGAACGCGGAAGCCCGCGAGGTCGAGGTCCAGCAGCCACCGCCGCCCGAAGCGGCTGTCCCGCCGGCGCTGGCACCCAAAACCGAAGGTCTCGATCCGCCACACAGCCCTGAGCCGGCGCCGCCACCGGAACCGGTCCGGGCGGAGCCTCCGCCGCCGCCCGCGCGCTATGCCATCCGCGAGGGCGATGACGGATGGTCGGTCGTCGACAAGCAAACCAACGCCACCGCCGAAACCTATGGCTATCGCCTGACGGGGATGAGCCGGTCGCGCGCCGAAAGCCTGGTCGAGGTTCTCAATCGCGGCGAGGCGCGGAAGCGCGGGCGGAACGGCTAGGCATTGCCATCAGAACGAGTAGCGCTGGCGCGCAGTCCGCTATTTAAGGCACTGTCGATGAAATCGATGCCGTGATCGAGCGCGGCGGAGACCGTGTCGATCGAGGCCTTCTCGCTCTGCTCGCCCTATACCGGGTCATTGCCGAAGGCCCAGGTGCCCAGCGAAAGCCGCGAGACCGAGATTGCCGTCCCCGGGAGAGTAGTTCTTTCCACGTTCCTGCCCCTTGTTCGCCTCGCTCATGACCCTGGCGCGGCTTAAGCGATGCGTCATCAAGTGAAAGTGAACCGGGCGGCAATCAGAGGGATTGTCGACGGAAACGCCCGTAATCCGCCGGACGCCGAACCTACTGCTTCCGCCGACCGTAACAAATAGTCGTCATCTCCCCGATTGCGCCGTTTGCGAGGTCAATAATTAACGGCGCCCAAGAAAGAAACGGCTGCGAAAACTCCAAGCGTGATAGGGTTTTGTACGGTTTCGTTCAATCCGGAACCCGGGAAAGGCCTGGCCGGCACGTTCGCTGCCGATCGCTTCGCAACCCGACAGAGCGCCGAGGCGCCTGCCATCTTCGTCTTGCAACCAGCTAGCCGCCCTTATTCATGAGCTTACGGATTTCGGTATTGGCTTGGCTTCGGGGTGAAGACGGTCGCGGTTCTGCTCGGCGTATTTTTCACCGCGGCGTGGGCTGGAACCTGATGAACGCGTTTGAGGGGCGGAGCGG
>JBBQGL010000042.1:0-26517 GCA_038323025.1 Hyphomicrobiales bacterium | reverse complement strand
CCGTCCATATAGCTCCACGCCCTTCATCCCCCGCCCTCTGCCAAATCCGCAAAGAGCTATCCGCTGCCGGATTTTTACTCCGGCGCAAACCGGGACTCTCCCGGCCGCTTCAGTGAGGGATTTTGTCTCCGGCGCTTACAGATCACGTTCGACGACGCCGAGGTCACCGGGGCCCAGGTCGCCATGGCCGCCGACAAGCATCCGGTCGAAGACCATGTGGTGTTGCGGCAACTAAATACGGGCGAGGCCTCAATGAGCAGGAGGATCCCCATCTCGGCCTATGCCACTCCAATTAGGCGCGGTTCGCCCTCATACCGTCTCGAGATGGGGATGAACCATGCCGACCGTAGCCGAGCCGTCGCCAACGGCGACGCGCTTGCTTGAACCTGATCGAACGTCTCCGGCCGCGAAGATTCCGGACACGCTTGTGGCGGAATAGCTTTCTTCCCGGAATGACGACGGCGGCTCAGGCTGCTGCCGGCATGGTCCGGCCGGCGCCGCCATGGAGGTCAAGGCAGCGCTCGAACCAGTTCGCGATCGGATCGTCCGCAGCGAGGAGCTTGAACGGGCTGATCACCCGAGCCCATTGCAGCGGACCGAAAACAACGTAGTCGGCGAAGAGTGGCGCGTCGCCGCCGATGAAGCTTTGCCGACTTAGCATGTGGCGAAGCGGCGCGAGTGCATCGCGAAATGCGGGGAGCCGTCCCTCTCGTCCCGCTTGCGCGACCTCAAGGCTCTTGCCGAGGTGTTTTTCGCGGCTCTCGCGGAAATAGGCTTGATCGGCATCGTCGAGCCGATCGTGGATGTCCTTGATGATCAGGCCGAGGAGCGGCGGATGGACCGCGCTCAGCGCCCAGCTTTCGACGAAGCGCGCTTCCGCCTTGCCGCCTTCGCCTTTGAACAGGGACGGCCGATCCGGATAAGCGTCTTCGAGATAGAGCGCGATGTCGAAGGATTCACGCACCAACCTGCCGCCGTCGTCGATGATCGGCACGGTCGGCGAGACGCCGTCGCCGATTTCCTTGATCCCTGTAAAAGGCGTCGGGCGGGTCTCGAAGTCGAGGCCCTTATGGGCGAGCGCCATCCTCGTCTTCCAGCAATGCGGGCTGAAGCGGCATTCCCTTTCGCGGGCGCAGAGGTCGTAGAGTATGATTGCCATGGCACAATCGCTACCACTGCGAGGCGACCAGACGCGAATGATTTTCGCGCACTCTCCGGCTAGACTACGCCTTCGTTGAGGCGTGCTTGCACCGCCTGCTCGCCGCATGCACGCTCTCGTCCCAGACAGGGCCGCCGAGCAGTTGGCGGAAGTAAGGGGCAGCTTTTACGACGTTGGCGGGAGGTCTCACGAGCCGCCCACGGCAGTGAAAATGCGCGATAGTCCGGCTCGCTGTTTCGATTGGTACTGGGATTTTCGTGGCTGGACTGAGATAGCCGTTCCCGGAATCGGTACGCCAGGGACGAAGTACCAATGTTTGCGGGCGGCCGCGAGCCGCTCGAAACGAAAAGGAGGAAAGTCGCCGTGGCTCTTGGACTGCCCGTGATCAAGGTTCGTGGCTCGCCCTATGAGCGGGGCGTTCAACACGGCCGCCAATGTGGTGACCTGATCCGGCGCTACCCCGAGGTACTTCTTGAGGCACTGCGCCTGGAGGCTCAGTGGCGGGCCATGGACAGCAGACTGCCGCTTCCCGACCGAGAGGAGTTACTTCGTCGGGCGATGCAGTTTCTGCCATTGATGGACGCACTAGCGCCGCACCTTGTCGAGGAGGTACGCGGTATCGCTGACGGCGCCCGGCTGTCGCTCGCCGAAGTACTTCTGGTCAATGTCCGGGCTGACGTAATGGGGGTCGCCGCGGTCGATGCCCTTTGTACCGCCTTTGCGGTGGGACGCAGTGCGACTGCGGATGGCGGCGTTCTCTCTGGCCAGAACCTTGATCAGCACCCGGCGAATCGGGATCTTCTCATCATGCTTCACGTCGAGCCCGACAGCGGGCCCGCGATGCTGATTTGCAGCTTCGCCGGCCTCCTCGGCTATCCGGGCATAAACTCCGCCGGCGTCAGCTTATTTCAGAACGCGCTTTCGACCCATGTCTGGCGCGCTAGCGGCGCGCCCCACTATTTCCTCAAACGGCTCTTGCTCGAGCAGACAAGCATCGCGGAGTGCCTGGCCGTCGCGCGACGGGTTGAGGTCTGTTCCTCGACCAACTACGTTCTAACCGATCGAGACGGCACCCTCCTCGATCTAGAGATGACGCCCGACGGCCTTGAGACGCTGGAGCCGCAAGATGATCTCCTCGTCCACACCAACCATTTCCGGAGCGCGGCGCTTGCGAGCCAAGAGGCGCTGCTCGCCAATATTCCGGATTCGGCCAGGCGGGGGCCGCGCATGCAGGAGTTGCTTGCGCAGCGCCACGGGAAGCTCAATGTGCAGGAGGTCAAAAAGATTCTCGCCGATCACGACGGCGCGCCGACCGCGATCTGCCGCCATGAGCCGAAGGTTATCACCATCGCCTCGATGATCGCGGAGCCGGATCAGGGTCGTCTGCACGTCGCCGCAGGTAATCCTTGTGAGCAGGATTTCGTGACCTACTCGCTTTAGAGTCGCCCTGCTGGCGCGACGGATCTTCGCGAACCCCACGCTTTGCAGATTCGATTTCTCTACTTGCGCTCGTACCCAGCCGTTGGTAGAACGATATAGTAGAACGATACATCGGCGACTCTCGGTGGCGCTGAGTGGACAACTCTCTTCCTGTCTGTAGCGAATACGATCTTGCGCCGCGCTAGCACGCCGAGGGTGGCGGAAACGGGGCGCCGAATGGCTGACCGGCCTCGCATCAGGGACGTTGCCACTCTCGCCGAAACCTCAGTCAGCACTGTTTCCAACCTCCTCAATGGGCGGCCGGATCGGATGCGCCCGGAAACGGTCAGGCGCATCGAGGAAGCCATTGGGCAGCTCGGCTACAGGCCGAGCTTGACGGCGCGGCATCTCAAGACCGGCTTCGTGCCTATGATTGGGCTACTCGTGCCCTCGGTCGCCAACCCGTCTCATGGGGCAATGGCAAGAGCGGTTGAGGTCGCCGCAGAAGAGCGTGGACTGCAGGTGGTTCTCGGCAACAGTCTGCGCGACCCGCAGCGCGAGCGCCGCTATGCCGCCGAATTCCTCGACCTTGGCATTCGCGGGATCATTGTCAGTTCTTCGCCATTTGACCTCGGCCATTTCGCCGATCTCGTGCGGCGCGGGCTCATACTGGTCGCCTTCGATCTGGGCGCCACTCTCGAGGGCGTCGACCTCCCCGTCGATAGCGTGAGCGTCGACAATCGCAAGGCCGGCTATCTTGCGACCAAGCATCTCATCGATCTTGGCCACCGGCGGATCGGCTATGTCTCCGGGGTGACCGCAACCGTATCTCGCAGGGAGCGCCATCGCGGCTATGAGGACGCGCTCAGAGAGGCGCAGATCCCTCTGGATCCGAGCCTCGTGTCGTCGAGCCCGGCGGCCTTTGGATTCGACGATACCAACGCCGCCGAGCATGGTCGCGTAGCCGCCAAGCAGCTTCTGACACAGGATGACCGGCCGAGTGCGATCGCGGGTTTCAACGACATGCATGCGCTCGGCGCATGCGCTGCGGCCCGCGACCTCGGCCTCGTGGTACCGCGCGACGTCTCCATCGTCGGGATCGACGACATCATCCTGGGCACGCTAGTCGACCCTCCGTTGACGACTGTGCATCAGCCTATGGATGCGCTCGGCAAGGCCGCCGTCGACCTCCTAAGTGCGCGTTTCGCGGAAGAATCGGGCGCGCCGAGACACATCATCCTCGATCCGCATCTGGTCGTACGCGCCTCAGCATCCGCTCCGGGGAGAAGGACATGGGTAGCGAGTTCTTAAGCAGAGTTGTGCTGGTTACCGGCGGTGCGTCCGGCATCGGACGAGGCATAGTCGAGGCGTTTGCGGCCGAGGGCGCTCGCGTCGCTTTCAGCTACCTGACCAGCGAGGCAGACGGCGTGGCGCTGGCCAGAAAGCTGGGAGCTCTCGCGGTGAAGAGCGACCTCACGCGGGAGCACGCCGCGGCCGAGCTGGTGGCCGAGGTGAAGCGCAAGCTTGGTCCAGTCGAAATCCTCGTCGCCAATTCGGGCGGCCTGATCCGACGGGCTTCGGTCGTCGACTGCGACCTCGCCCTATGGAACGACTGCTTGGCCCTGAACGTGACAAGCGCGTTCCTGTCATGCAAGGCGGTTCTGCCCG
The DNA here is from genome assembly GCA_038323025.1 of Hyphomicrobiales bacterium. GTDB lineage: Bacteria > Pseudomonadota > Alphaproteobacteria > Rhizobiales > Kaistiaceae > JAFKKF01. Next base: position 22,271 of record JBBQGL010000042.1, on the reverse strand, counting down.
ACATGCTCGCTGCAAAGCGCGGCGTCGTCGTCACGGTGAGTTCGCTCGCTGCCCATAACGGCGGTGGCTTCAAGGCGGTGCACTACGGCGCAGCTAAAGGCGGGCTCTATACCTTCACCAAGGGTCTCGCTCGCGAAGTCGGGCCAGAAGGCATCCGCGTCAACGGTGTCGCGCCCGGACTGATCGCAACGCGCTTTCATGACGTGCACACCGCGGTCGAGTCGCGCCGGGCGAGCGTCGAGCAGACGCCGCTTCGCCGCGAGGGGACGCCAGCCGACGTTGCCGGGGCAGTGATATACCTTGCGTCCGAGCGGGCCTCTTTCCTCTCAGGAGAAACCATCGAAGTAAACGGCGGACTCGGTCTTTTCTGAGTTAATTCGGTCTAAGCGGCAGCGGGTCTGGGTCGCCACGATACTCGCCAGACCAACAGAGCGGAACTTTCTCTGGCTCGGCAGCGGAGCCAGTGCAACAGAGGGAGAATTGAGATGATTGTTTCCTTAAGGTATGGGCGGGCATTCTGTGCCTCGCTGGCGTTCTCGACGTTGGTTCTCATGGCAGGCGGGGCGGTGGCGGCCGATGGCCCCTTCAGCATCTGCGTCGTACACAACAACGCCGATCACCCGTCAATCACGGCCATCGTCAAGGGTATGAATGACGAAGGCAAGATCTACGGCGCCAACATCACGTATTTTGATCCGGCCTTTGACCCACAAAAACAGGTTTCGATGGTCGAGGATTGCATCGCGCGCAAGCCGAGTGTGATCGTTGTCAACGCCGTCGATCCAGCGGCGGTCGTGCAAGTGCTCAAGAAGGCCAGCGAGGCCGGCTTCCCTGTCGTGATGCAGAACGCCGACACCAACGACGCCGGGCACGCCTTTACGAAGACCTTCGTCGGCTCACAGTCCTACGATCAGGGCTACGCCGTCGGCCAGATGATCGTGAAAGCCACTGGTGGGAAGGGCAATCTGGTGATGATCACCGGCAAGCCCGGACAGTTCGACGTCGTCCAGCGGGCCAACGGGGCGAAAGCCGCATTCGCCGACGCCAAGGCGGACATTAAGATCCTAGCGGAAGAGCCGGCGGACTGGAGCAAAGACAAGGCTCTGACGGTGATGCAGGATCTGCTGACCCGCTATCCCGACATCAACATCGTCTTCGGACAGGACGATCCGATGGCGCTCGGCGCTTTGCAGGCGATCAAGGCCCAGGGCGTCGAAGGCATTAAGGTGTTTGGCGTCAACGGCAACAAGGACGCGTGCAACGCCATCAAGGCAGGCGACATGTACGGCACAGCCATGCAGCTTAGCTACATGGTCGGTGTCTACACGGTGCGCGCTGCGTACGACATCTATAAGGGACGGCAGGTCCCGACAAAAATGCTCGCGCCGACGGCCCCGGTTACCCCGGACAACGTCGCGGCACTCTACTCGCAGTGCTGGTAGCTGCGTCATAGGCTTGCGGCGCGGGAGATCCCCCGCGCCGCAAGCGATTTGCGCCATGATCGACAACTGAAGAGCGCAAGAAATCGATGACGGTTACGCCAAGCAAGGAGATCGAAACGGCGGGGAATGCTGGCAGGCAGGGATTCGCGGTTCCGTTCGTCTATCTCGGGCAAGGCCGTTCCGGCGTCGTCATCCGTGTGCTGCGCAACCACACGGCGCTCATCCTGCTGGTTGCGCTGGTGATCGTGGGCGGGCTTCTTTCCAACGTCTTTCTGACGCCGCGCAATCTCCTCAACATCATGTGGGCCGTCTCTATCCTCGGGATCATCGCGCTCGGCCAGACGATGCTACTCATCACGTGCAACTTCGATATGTCCGTCGCATTCGTGGTCGGGCTGGCCGGCATCATCACCGTGCTTGCGCAGATCGCAGGGTTAGACCTCGTCACCTCGATGGCGTTCGGCCTCGCGGGCGGCATGGCCATCGGCCTTGTTAACGGGCTTCTGGTAGTCTACACGCGAGCCAATCCCTTTCTCATAACGCTGGGCACTGCCCTGCTTGCCTATTCGGCTTCGCTGGCGCTGACCCATTCGCAGACGCTCTACGCGACCATTCCAGACTTCAACATCCTCGGTCGCGGGCGCCTGTTCGGGGTCGTTCATTATTCGGTTGTGCTGGCAGTGGTGCTGGCTCTTGCCCTGGAATTCGTCTTGCGCCGAACGACCTTCGGACGAACCCTCTACGTTATCGGTCTCAACGAGACCGCCGGCAGGATGTCCGGTCTGCCCACACGGCGGGTCAAGCTGATCACTTTCGTTCTCTGTGGCGGGACCGCGGCCCTAGCTGGCCTCATCATGACGGCGCGGACCGGAAGCACGGTGGCGAGCGCCGGGGCGGGAATGGAATTCGATTCGATCATCGCGGCTGTGCTCGGCGGCACCAGCCTGTTCGGCGGGCAAGGAGGCGCGCTTCGCACTCTTGTCGGTGTGCTCGTCCTCGGCGTTCTCAACAACCTCCTGATTCTCCTCAGCGTGCCGATCGAAGGTCAGCAAATCGCCAAGGGACTTGTCTTTCTTGCCGTCGTCTGGGCCGATAGCGTGCTCAGGAACCAGTAAGGGCACGTCCGATGAAACGCCTCCTTTCGGGCGGCTCGCAGACGGCGGTATTGGTCGCTGCAGCGATTTTCGTGACCTTCGCCATCTCGGCCAATGAATATTTCCTCACCCTCGGCAACCTCGAAAACGTCGCGCGGCAGATATCGCTAGACGCTCCTCTGGTCTTCGGCCAGGCCGTCGTCCTGATCGCCGGCGGGATCGATATTTCGGTCGGCTCGACCATGGCTATGGCGGCGGGCCTGACGGTCGGCCTTCAGCCCTTCGGCACACCCGTAGCGGTCGTTGCGGCTTTGGCCTTCGGTGCCACGATCGGTGCCTTCAACGGCTTCTTAGTGACCAAGGGCAGGATCGTCCCCTTTGTGGCGACTCTCGGCACAATGAGCGTCGTCCGCGGCCTGCTTCTGACCTATACCAAGCAACAGCCGATCTCGGGGATCGACGATGCCTTCACATGGTGGGGCGGGGGCAGCGTCGGCATCGTGCCGATGCCGCTGCTCATCACGCTCGCCCTTCTCGTCGGCCTCGCGATCTTCCTAAGGCGCACGCGGGCGGGACGGAACCTATACGCGATCGGCGGCGGCCGGGAAGCAGCCTATCTCGCCGGCATCTCCGTCGGCCGCCACCAGTTCCTCGCCTATGTCATCAGCGGCACCCTCGCCGCCGTGTCCGGGGTGCTTCTCGCCTCGCGCCTTAACTCGGCAACGGTTCAACTCGGCAACGACTCTGCGCTGCTTTCTATCTCGGCCGCGCTCATCGGCGGCGCCAGCCTCCTCGGCGGCCGCGGCCGGATCGTCGGGGCTTTCCTGGGCGTCCTCGCCCTCGGCATGCTAACCAACGGCATGAATCTCCTCGGCACCGATACCTACTACCAAATTGCGGTTCGCGCCTCGATTCTGATTGCCGTCGTGGCGATCGACGCGTTTTCGATAACCGTGGCACGACGTCGCCTGGCGGCCGCGGCGGCAGGACTGAACCCCTAGTGCGCGTCGCGCCGACGCGTTTTGAACCCAACGGGAGAAACGGCATGGCTCGTATAGCGAAGATCGCGACAACGTCGCTGGCGACCCTCGAGGACACAGCACCGCCGTTCAATTTGCGCTATCCCGATCCGGCAGAAACGCGAAAGCTCGGCCTTTCTCTTCTCGATGCGGCGGGGGCTCAGGGCGCGGACCTTGCGCTTCTCCCCGAGGGCTTCATCGCCGCCGGCCTCCCCGCTTCAGATATACCGAAGGTGGCCGAGCCGCTTGATGGCCCCACCTTCCGTGCCGTCGCCGAACGCGCGCGGAAATATTCGATGTATGTCGTGGCGGGCTTCTATGCAGCCACGAACGGCGGCATCGCCAACGTAGCCATGCTGATCGACCGCTCCGGCCGCTTGGTCGGGACTTATTCAAAAATGCGACCGACCGAAGGGGAGATCGACAACGGAGTTATGCCCGGCACGGGCGCGCGCGTCTTCGACACCGATTTCGGGCGGGTCGGACTCGCCATCTGCTTCGACCTCAACTGGCAGGACCTTTGGGCGGATATGGCGAAGGAGGGCGCCGAAGTAGTCTGCTGGATTTCCGCCTATGAAGGCGGCCTGCCGTTACAGGCCTACGCCTGGATGAATCAGTACGCCATCGTCACCTCAGTGTGGCCCTACCATGCCCGCGTGATCGAGCGCACCGGGAAAATCGTCGCGCAAACGTCGCGCTGGGGGCGTCTGGCATTCCACGATCTCAACCTCGACAAGCGGCTCTTCCATACCGACGGCCACCAGCATCTCTTGGTACCGATCCTGACCCGCTACGGAAACCGCGTGCGCATAGAGAGCTTCACCGACGAACACCTCTTCACGCTGGAGAGCATCGATCCGGCGCTGTCGGTCGATGAGGTGATCGCAGCGTTCAAGCTCGTCGAATACCGGTCGTTCCTCGACCGCTGCACTAAAGCCCAACTCGCGGCGCGCGCCCGGGTGCCCGAACCGGCGGAATGAAGTCGATGGTCGCTCCGCTCTTCGCGTTGCAAGACATCGCCAAGAGCTTCCCCGGCGTACGGGCGCTTGACGGAGTGAGCTTCGACCTGCGCGCCGGGGAAGTGCATGCTCTCCTCGGCGAGAACGGCGCCGGAAAGTCAACGTTGGTCAAGATCATATCTGGAGTCTACCGGCCCGATCGGGGGACGATCCGTCTCGATGGCGAGACGGTGAATATCGGTGACCCCACACAGGCCCTGGCGCTCGGCATCGTCCCGGTGCATCAGGAGCTGCTTCTGGAGCCCTATCTCAGCGTCGCCGAGAACATCTTCCTCGGCCGCCAGCCGGTCGGCCGGTTCGGCTTTATCGACCACCGGCGGATGAACCAAGAGGCCGCTGCCTTGCTCGGCCGGCTAGGGGTTTCGCTCGATCCGGAGGCCATTGTCGAATCGCTTTCCGTAGCGCAGCGGCAGATCATCGCCATCGCGCGTGCAGCGGCCGCGGCGACCGCCAGGATCGTGATCTTCGACGAGCCGACCTCGTCGCTCACCGAACGGGAGACCAGCCTCCTGTTCGAGTTGATCGGGAGGCTGAAGGCGCAAGGGCTCGGGATCATCTACATTTCGCACAGGATCGAGGAGATCTTCCGCCTGTGCGATCGGGTCACGGTGCTGCGTGACGGCCACCTCGTCGCGACCAAGCCGGTCGCGGAGACCAACCTCCACGACCTGATCGGCATGATGGTGGGACGGGAGCTGGGCGATCTCGTGCGCAAGGGATCGGAAAGCACCGGCGAAGTCGTTCTTGAGGTTCGCAACCTGCAAAAGCGAGGACTGCTGCGCGACATCTCCTTTTCCGTGCGCAAGGGCGAGATCGTCGGGGTCGCGGGGCTTGTCGGGGCCGGGCGGACGGAGCTCGCCCGTGCCATCTTTGGAGATCTCGACATCGACGGCGGCGAGATCGTGGTGGCGGATCGCGTGATGCCGTCTCGTCATTCGCCGCGAGGCGCCATCCTTGCCGGCATCGGTCTCGTTCCTGAGGATCGCAAAGAGCAAGGCCTCGTAGTGGGACTTCCGGTGCGCGAGAACATTTCCATGGCCATGCTCAAAGGGCTATCGCGCCTCGGCATCATTCGGATGCGCAAGGAGCAGAACCTCGCCGAGACTTATGTGAAGACACTGGCGATCAAGACCCCGAGCATCGATCAAAAGGCGACTTTTCTCAGCGGCGGCAATCAGCAGCGCGTCGTCATCGCCAAGTGGCTCGCCACCCATCCGAAGATGCTCATCGTTGATGAGCCGACGCGCGGCGTCGATGTCGGCGCCAAGGCGGAGATCCATGGACTCCTCCGCGAACTCGCCGGGAGTGGGATGGCGATCATGATGATTTCGTCAGACCTGCCTGAGGTTCTCGCCATGAGCGACCGCGTCCTCGTGATGCACCAGGGCCGGATCGTTGCGGACGTTCCGGCGGCGGAGGCTACGCAGGAAATCATTATGCACCACGCCACGGGCCAGACGAAATCTTCGTCGCCTCCCACGCGAGCTGTTGCGGCTCACTGGGCGGCGCCAGAGCCGGCCGGAAGATAGCGCGAATGAAGGGGAATCGGCGAACGCAGGCTTGGTTCGGCCAGTCAAAGGATTCCTTCATTCACCGGAGCTGATGAAAAACCACGGATATATCGAGGACCTGTTCGATGGCCGTCCGGTCATCGGCATCTGCAACACCTACTCCGAACTAACCCCGTGCAATGCAGCATGGGGCCTCCAGAAACGACGATCGTCGGAAGATCGCAACTCGCGGCCGAATCGAACCTGCGACCGACGGCAATGTTGTTCCGCAACCTCGCTTCGATGGACGTCGAGGAATCGATCCGCGGCAATCCGATTGACGGCGTCGTGCTGCTTGCGGGTTGCGACAAGACCACACCGGCCCGGTTGATGGGCAAGCCGAGCGATATTTTCTCGTGCCCGTCGCCTTCCGCAACGAGTTCTCCTTGCGAACCTAAAAATAACCGCCTCCCACCGTGACTATCGCTTCGGCAACCTGGCCAAAGGATCGCTCTCCGATCGAGAGCGCCGCCGCAATCGGCTGACGCCTGCAAGGCCCCACGGCCCTGATGGACAGCCGGCACTTGACCTCGGCACGAGGTTCGGCGTCGACCTGTGTCGAGCTTCCCCGCCAGCCTTGCGGCCCGACGAGAGACACCGTCAAGGTCGCTGCCCTGGGAAACGGATTACGCACCGTAACCTCAACATCGACAAGCCCATCCTCCGCGATATGCGTTCGGTATGGCCAGATCACGCCGGCGAACCCGTCCACGCCGAAATGGACTTCGTCCTCGCCAAGCGCAGCGGCCGCCTCGTGCATTTCGACGAACCTATCGCCGAACGCCGACAGCTTCGCGAAGAAAGCGTCGTCGGTGAACATCGCACGCTGGTGGCCTGTGAGGACGACGTCGGGCCGCCAATCATTCAGGATAGCGGCACTCCGGCGAAAGCTGTCGAGGTCGGCGCCGTTGCGATAGACGTGGTTTTCGAAGACGTTGGCCCGCGACCAGTCGTCCCGGTCGTTGCCGCGTGCCCTCTCCAGGAAGAAATACTGGTCGCCCGTGTGAGCAAAGCGCCTGCCGTCAGCTTCGAAATAGATGGCTGCCGAAAAGCGCGTGTGGCCGGACATCGGTGCCAACCGGAACCGGAAGTTCTCCCATTCAAAGGTCTCCTCGAGCGGAAGCCGCCGATCGATGCGTATCGCCTGTGGCCAGTTGCACGGCCAGCGATGCGCTTCCGGATGCTCGAGGAGTCGGGCAAAGTTCTCGGGCACCCAGCATTCGGTGCCGAAGAGGCGCTGCAGCATCGGGACTCCGGCGACATGGTCGTCGTGGAAGTGTCCGATCAGCGCGACGTCGATGCGATCGATGCCGAGCTGCCGCTTAAGAGCGGCCACGGTGTGAAGGAGTGGCCGCCGTCGTGCCCGTGTCGGATAGGACGGCCATGACCACCTCTTCCCCTCAACCGGCGGCGGCGAGCCGCCGAACCCGCCGCGGTAGCCATAGTCGATCACCAGCGCCTTGCCGGTCTTGCTGATCAGGGCCCAGCTAACGGCCTCGGATCGTAGCGACATCCATACGTGATCGGTAACCCGCTCGAGCCGATCATCGTTGACGCATTCGATCAGGGCGCGCTCGAGAGGGCGTCCCGCGCACAGGCTTCTGAGCGAGCCTTGCAAGGCAGCCAGCGCTTCTTTGTGGTTTGCGAGGATCGGCTCCCCGAGGCTCGGCAGGAATGCGTCTCCCTCGCGGGCCTCCAGCACGCCAGCCGAATAGTAAGCGTTCACCGCGCCGCCCAGATCGTTGTAGTCGTATTGGAGCGGCGACGTCCGTGCCATCCGACCATGTGAATGGATTGCCTCGCCGGAGAATACGAGGCGCTTGCCCGACCGCGGGGTCGTCACGCCGAAGCCCGTGTGATGCGGGGTCACTCCCGGTAGCGGGATGATCTCGACATCAAGTCCGGCGATCTGCAGCGTGTCGTAATCTGCCACAGCTATCACCTCGGTTGGCTCGATGGGGATGAACGTGTCCCAGATGTTGTCGTAGACGATATAGTTCTCTCTCGCGCGAAAGTGCTGGACGGGATCGGCAAAAATATCCTTGTCACCCTCCGGCACAAAGACCCTCATGCCCGCGCGGGCAGCCTTCGGTGCGGCCGCAGCGTGGTCGCGGAAATAGTGCGTGCAGACCAGTGTGAATGGCGGCTGGAACCGGTCGGGCAGTCGCTCCAGCCATGCGCCAGTACCGGCGTTGACGAACAGTGTCCCCTGCTCGCCCGTCACCGCGTACACGTTGCAGCTGTCGCGGAACACCTCAACGTCCGTGAATATAGCTCGCCATTCACCGGCGCTGCCGCTGATTTCGTCAACCGAAGACACGATTGAACTCTCCGATGAAACTTGATGGCCAGAATGTCTCCGGCCGATTAACCGGACCTGCACCATGGATGTGGCCGATCCGTCGATGACAACCCAAGCTGCGCAGGGGACCGGTGCTCGTGAGTTCTCCAGACGGAATCCGACGGGATCGCGCTCACTCCTGCTTAGGCTTTACCTACCCTTCCATTGCACAGAATTCAGGAAGCCTCGGCACGATTGTCCCGCTCCAGAAGTGTTCGACGTTCGAATATCCTACGACAGCCGTCGGCGGCCGGCGTCGTACCATTTTTCATTCTCGTCAAGGAACTTTGCCGCCTTGCCCATCAAGAAAATTGCATCATCGGCAACCAGTCGATTGCCCGTCCCGCGGTTTCGAGATTTGGCTCGCCCGAAATCTCAACGAGCCAGGCGTTAATCACCTTTGGGCGACCTCGTGGAGATTCGTCCGCATATCGCCAAACCGTTATCCCTCGAACTACCGAGGCCCCTCTCATCACTGTTGCGGTCGGCCCAACACTCCGACGCCCTAAGATCGCTGATCACCGAGAAAAATTCCCTGTTAGCCCGACAATATTTCCCTGTTCGGTCGGCAAGGGAATTTTCTAACAAGCCACTGATCTTACGATAGAAATCGGGGGTCAATTTCGCGAAATCGATCAAGGTTGCAGAAAATCCCTGCAGATTTCCCTGTTATCAGGGAATGGCTGCCTTGAGACCAACGCCACTGACACTGCGTCGTGTACCATTTGCGAATGCCCCCTCACGTGGACCACGCGCTTCGATTGGCGCGGTGCCCCCTGGTGTTCGCAGCGCTGCCTCCCGGACTACTTGAGCAACTGCTTCCGGATCTTCTGCAGCTCCCGGCGACGCTCGGACGTGGTCTCGGGAAAGTCGAGGTGCATGTCGTCCATGGCCTTGAGGAGAATATGCGCAACGATCAGGCGCGCATTGCGCTTGTCGTCCGCGGGGATGACATGCCAGGGCGCATGCTCGGTGCTGGTCGCGCTGAAGCAGGCGGCATAGGCCTCCATATATTGCGGCCAGAAGCCGCGTTCGACGATGTCGTCCTCATTGAACTTCCAGTTCTTTTCCGGATCGTCGAGGCGGGCGAGCAGCCGCTTCCTCTGCTCCTCCTTCGAGACATGCAGGAAGAGTTTGATGATCCGCGTTCCGTTGCGATGGAGATGTCCCTCCAGGTCGACGATGGAGCGGTAGCGCTCCTTCCAAATCTTCCCGTCGACCAGGGAGTCGGGCAGCCCTTCTCCCTGGAGTATCTCGGGATGCACGCGCGCAATCAGGACTTCCACGTAGTACGAGCGGTTGAAGACGCCTATCCGTCCGCGCTCGGGCAGGCATTGCGTCGTCCGCCAGAGGAAGTCGTGGTCGAGCTCGGTTGCGCTCGGATGCTTGAAGCTGAAAACCTGGCAGCCTTGCGGATTGATCCCCGACAGGACGTGCCGGATGACGCCGTCCTTGCCGGCAGTGTCCATCGCCTGGAGGATGAGAAGCACGGCGTACCGGTCAACGGCGTAGAGCCGCTCCTGTGCGGCGCTGAGGCGCTTGATCCGCTCGGTCAGCTTCTCCTCGTAGTCGGCCTTCGACTTGTAGATCGGAGGAACTTCGGTGGGCCATGTCCCGAGATCCACTATCTCGCCCTCGGCGACTTGGAATTCCTTGTCATCAACTTTCATGGGCATTCCTTCGCGGCCATGCTGTTGCCGGCAATCTATTCCCGAATGCCGCGAAATCCATCATCCCGTCTCGGTCCGGGTTAACATCGCGATTCTCCGCCCGAGCCGCGGGGTTGTAGGATAGCGCCACCCGGGGTGGCCCGGGAGCCGATTGCCGGGCTCGCGCGTTAAGGCGGGCCGGCTTGCGGCAAACACCTCCCGGAGCACCGAAAATGGCCAAGGTCACGTATCACATCGTCCAGCACGACGGCGGCTGGGCCTACAAGCTCGACGACGTCTTCTCCGAGGCCTTCCCGAGCCACGACGAGGCGTTCGCCGCCGCCCGGCGCGCCGCGCTCGAACAACAGCGGCCGGGCGAGACCGCCGGCATCTCCTGGGAGGATGCGCGTGGCAAATGGCATGAGGAGGTCTCGCGCGGCGACGACCGCCCGCAGGCCGACGTCGAGGGCTGAAGCGCCAAGGCCGTCCTTGGCCCGCTAGGCCGGCTTCAGGCCTTTCAGGGCGCGGAAGCGTTCGAGGAGGCGGGAGAGGGTGGCGTTCATCGCCGTCTCGATCTCCGGCTTCTTCTCCAGCCGGCTGAGCACGAAGCCGGCGGCCTCGATGGTCGACAGGCCCTCGCGACGGGGCTCGCGCCGGAGCTTCCCGTAGAGCGAGGAATGCCGTGGGCGGATCGCGATGCGTTTCGCCTTGAGCACCCAGGGATTGCGCCACCAGAGCGTCTTCGCCTGGCTCCACGTCCCGTCGAGCACGACGATGCCCTCAAGGTGCGCCAGCGCGGCGGCCTGGTCGGCAAGCGGTTTGCCCTGGCGATCGAAGGCGGCGATCTCGCTCCCCGGCGGAAAGTCCCCCTGGCGGGTCGAGCCGAGATAGACGATGGCCCAGTTCTTCGGGTCGGCCGGACGGCCGAGGGCCTTGGCGAGGCTCGGCCACGAAAGGCCGACCTTGAAGGTCGCCTTCTTCAGGCTGAGCGCGGCAAGCCGCGCGGTGCCCAGTTCCTTGTCCTGCTCCTGCGGATGCTGGAGGACGAGGAGGGCGATCCGGTTGTCGACCGGCTTGATCTCGTCGCAGACGTTCAGCGACAGCGGCTTCAGGCAGCGCGGACAGACCGCCTCGGGCTCGTCGCTGGCGGCCGGTTGCGTATGGGGTGAATGATCCAAGCGGATGCTTCTTTCGTTGTCTCTGCAACGCGAATTGGCGATGTCCCAGAAGGGCTGCTTACCTGCACCACATCAAACCGGCTGTCCAAAACAGACCGCCGGTTCACGCGTCACAATGGAAAGCCGTTGTCCTTCAGAAACTTCTCGAGCCGGTCCGGGAACTTCATGATCACCTGGCTCTTCTTCGGGCAGGTGTCGATGTCGCCCCCGGTAGTGCAGACTTCCTCGCCGACATCGGTCTGATAGTCCCAGTGCGCTTTCAGCTGCTTTAGCGCATCGGCGCCCTCGCCAACGCGCGCCTTGGCCGCTACCCAGCCGGCGAGATAGCCGGCCGAGGTCCATTGCTCGTCGGGATCGACGTCGGTCTCCATCCGCTTCAGCCAGTCGCGCTGCGCTGCCTGAAAGCGCGGTTCGGCGGTGACGTCGACGGCCTTGCCGGCGCGCACCGTATGGATCACCAGCGGCGCCGCGCTGCACGCGTAGCAGTCGAATTCGTAGAGGAAGCGGTTGTCGACGGTGACGATCTCGGCAAGGCCGTCGCCGTCAAGGTCGTCGAGGTAGTTGCCGTCCCCATCGAAATCGCCGATTTCAACCGGCACCCATTTGCCCAGCGTGGTCTCTTCCGCGACAACGACATGCGAGCAGCAATGCGCGCCGCCCGAGAAGCTCGAGAAATAGACCTCGGCGTGCTTGTTGGAGGGGTCCATCTCCGCGATGCTCGCCTCGGCGGCGGGCGTGTCGAAGCCGGAGACGACCCCCGGCACCTCGATCACGCGCTGGCCGGCGACGGACACCTGCAGTACCGGCACGTCGTTTTTCGGGTCGACATCGGGGCGGCGGACCTGACTGATGCCGGCGACGATGTCGCCGACGGTTACCGAAGCGCTCTTGGCGCCGTCGGCGAACTCCGTGGTCGGGAACTTAGGTGGGGCTTCGGCGTCCTCGTCGCCGCTCTGGTCTTCGGCACCGGCGGCGCCGGCGCGGGCGAGCAGGGCCAGCGAAAGCGCGGCGGCGAGAAGCCCGGTGCGGGCGAAGCGTGGCAGGCCGGCGGTCAGCATTCTGTCCTCATCGTTGCCCGGATCCGGCATCAATCTACGTTCGCCTTGTGGCGGGCGAAAGGCCAACCTGTCCGGAATTACGGACGGGTGACAACAGGAAGGAAACGACTGTCGCCATGGCCAATGAACTGATTTTCCAGCCGGTTACGGCAAGCACCTGGCCGGCTTTCGAGGCCTTCTTCTCCGGCCCCGGCGCGCCCAAACACTGCTGGTGCATGGTTTGGCGGCGGACGCCGGCAGAGGCCAAGCTCCAGGCCGGTTCCGACCGCAAGCGCATGATGCACGGCAGGATCCGCGACGGGAATCCCGTCGGCATGCTCGCCAGCCGGGAGGGCAAGACGGTCGGCTGGGTGTCGATCGCACCGCGATCCACCCATCGAAACCTTGGCGGCCCGCAAGCCGAGCCGGGAGAGAATATCTGGTCGCTGGTCTGCTTTTACGTGCCGAGGCGGCTGCGCGGGGCGGGCCTGGTGCGGCAGCTTCTCGCCGGGGCCATCGAATACGCTCGCAGCGAAGGGGCGACCATGGTCGAGGCCTATCCGGTCGACGAGGATTCGCCGAGCTTTCGCTTCATGGGTTTCGTACCGGTTTTCCGGGAGGCGGGGTTCACGGAGATCGGCCGCACCGGGACCCGGCGACATGTCGTGCGGCTGGCGGTGTCCTTGGTCTCAAGGTCGCCAACCCCGACTTCCTGAGGTGCTCGGGCGTAAAGCGGCCGAGCCTCGAAGGACTCGCCAATAGTCGGCGGCCAGACCTCAGAACAAATCGCCCTGCGAGCCGTCGGTCGGGCTTTTCTTCCGTGAAGGCCGCACCGGGCGCGGGCGTGCGCCCGAGGTTGCGGTTGCGGCGATATTCCCGTCGTGGAATTCGATGTCGAGGGGGTTGCCGACGGCGACCGCCGCGATCGTCCTCACCGGTATGCCGCCGGCGCGAACCACCGCGAAGCCGCGGGCAAGCACGTTGCGATAGGAGAGCGCCTCGAGGAGCTGGTCGCGCGCATCCAGTTCCTGCCGGCGGCGGAGGATATAGCGCCGGGTCACGTTGCCAAGGCGATCGCCGATCTCGCCGAGGCGCGACGACATCGCCATGCTGCGCTCCTGGATTGTCCCGATCCTCAGGCGGCGCGCGGTCTGGACAAGCGCCGTCCGCGCGCCGGCGAGGGTCTGCCGCCAGGCCAGTTCGGCACGCGCGCCAAGATTATTTGCCTGCAGCGCATTCTTCTGGACCATCCGCCGGAGGGTCATCAGCGTGAGCTGGACCGCGATCCGGTCGAATCGGGCGCGATGTGCCCGCTCGTTGGTAATCAGTCCGCGCCCGAGCCGGCTCGCCAATCCGTCGAACGTGCGCCGCGGAACGGCGAGCAGCTCGTCCGGCTTCGGCAGGGCGCGGGCGGCGCCGCGCAGTTCCTTCCGGCCCGCCTCGACCAGGCGGACGGTGGCGCCGTAGTGGCGGGCGCCGAGTACCTCGATCGCGGCGAGCAACTCGCTCCTCACCGGCACCGCCATTTCCGCGGCGGCGCTCGGCGTCGGCGCGCGCCGGTCGGCAACGAAGTCGAGAAGGGTGAAATCTGTCTCGTGGCCGATCGCCGAGATCAGCGGGATGGTCGATGCGGCGGCGGCGCGAACCACCACCTCCTCGTTGAAACCCCACAGGTCTTCGAGGCTGCCGCCGCCGCGGGCGACGATGATCAGGTCAGGCCGCGCAATGGCACCGCCTGCCGCCAGCCCGCTGAATCCGCGGATGGCTGCGGCGACCTCCTCGGCGGCGGTTTCGCCCTGCACGCGCACCGGCCAGACGATGACGTGGGCGGGAAAGCGGTCGGCGAGGCGGTGCAGAATGTCGCGAATAACCGCGCCCGTGGGCGAGGTGACGACACCGATGGTGCGGGCAAGGTAGGGAAGGGACTTCTTCCGTGCCTCGTCGAAGAGACCCTCGGCGGCGAATTTCTTGCGGCGTTCCTCGAGCAGCGCCATCAGCGCGCCGACGCCGGCCGGCTCCAGCGCATCGATGACGATCTGGTACTTGGAGGAGCCCGGGAAGGTCGTGAGGCGGCCCGTCGCCACTACCTCCAGCCCTTCCTGCGGCTTGAAGCGCAGCCGCGGGACCGTCGTCTTCCACACCACCGCCTCCAGGCGGGCGCGTTCGTCCTTGAGGGTGAAATAGCAGTGCCCCGAGGAATGCGCGCCGCGGAATCCCGAAATCTCGCCGCGCACGCGCACGTACGCAAAGCCGTCCTCGATGGCGCGTTTCACCGCCGCCGAGATTTCGGAGACGGAATATTCGACGAGGTTGGCAGCCGGAGCCATGCCGGGAGAGGTGCGCCCGTTGCGCTCAACGGTCAAGCGCGTGGTAAGAACTGAGCGTGCCCCGCCACGATTTCACCGCGCCCCGCCTCTTCGTCCGCCCCGGCCTGTTCGCGACCGCGCGGATTCCGCTCGACCGCGGCCAGGCGAATTATCTGGTCAACGTGCTGCGCCTCGGGGAGGGCGGTGAGATCCTCGTCTTCAACGGCCGTGATGGCGAATGGCTGGCGACGCTCGCCGCCGCCGGTCGCCGCGACCATGTGCTGGTTGTCGGCGCGGCGACGCGGCCGCAACCGGCGGCTCCCGACCTTCACTACCTGTTCGCGCCGCTGAAGCATGCGCGGCTGGACTACATGGTTGGCAAGGCGGTGGAGATGGGCGCGGGGCGGCTCCGCCCGGTGCTCACCCAGCACACTCAGGTCGCGCGCCTCAATCTCGAGCGGATGGAGGCGAACGCCATCGAGGCGGCCGAACAGTGCGGCATCCTCTCCATCCCGGCGGTAGACGCGGCGGTGGCACTGGGAGCGGTCATCGACGGCTGGCAAGCAGCGGAACCGGGCCGGCGAATCGTATTCTGCGACGAGGGCGAAGAGGGCGCCGACCCGCTTGGCGTGCTCGCCGGGGTCGAGCCCGGGCCGATCGCCTTGCTGGTCGGGCCGGAAGGCGGTTTTTCCGCGGAGGAACGGCAGAACCTGCGTGCACAGCCCTTCGTTACCGTCCTGCCGCTCGGCCCCCGGATCCTGCGCGCCGACACGGCCGCGGTCGCCGCGCTGGCGCTCGTTCAGGCGACGCTGGGGGACTGGAAGATGGGCACTCCGGCGCCCACCTAGGGGGCCCGTTCGTCCGGATTGCCGCCGCTGGTGGCCGGGGTTATGGTCCCGCCGAAGTCCTCCTGGAAATCAGTTCAAATGGCCCGCGACGCATCCGAGGCGACGCCGATCGTATCCCGCGACCAACTGGTCGAGGCGCTCGAATCGGGCAACAAGCCGCCCTCGGCCTGGCGGGTCGGCACCGAGCACGAGAAATTCGGGTTCCGCCGGGAAGATCACGGGCCGGTGCCCTACGAGGGCGAGCACGGCATCAGGCGCCTGCTGGAAGCGATGGAGGGGCTCCTCGGCTGGGAACCGATCCTCGACCGCGGCAAGATCATAGGTCTCACCGATCCGGTCGGCCTCGGTGCCATCTCGCTTGAACCGGGCGGCCAGTTCGAGCTTTCCGGCGCGCCGGTGGAGACCATCCACCAGACCTGCCGCGAGGTGAACGGGCATCTGGCCCAGGTGCGCGAGTGCGCGGTGCCGCTCGGCATCGGCTTCCTCGGCGCCGGCGCGTCGCCGAAATGGACGCTGGCCGAGACGCCGGTGATGCCGAAGTCGCGCTACGCCATCATGACCCGCTACATGCCGAAGGTCGGCGGCCACGGCCTCGACATGATGTACCGGACCTGCACCGTGCAGGCGAACCTCGACTTCTCCAGCGAAGCCGACATGGTGAAGAAGATGCGAGTGGCGCTCGCGTTGCAGCCGGTCGCCACGGCGCTTTTCGCCAACTCGCCGTTCCTCGAAGGCAAGCCAAACGGCTACCTCTCCTACCGCTCGCAAATCTGGCTCGACACCGATCGCGACCGCACCGGCATGATGCCCTTCGCCTTCGAGGAGGGCTTCGGCTTCGAGCGCTACGTCGACTGGGCGCTCGCCGTGCCGATGTACTTCGTCAAGCGCGGCGATACCTATCACGACGTCGCCGGGCAATCCTTCCGCGACCTCCTGGCCGGGAAGCTGAACGGCGCGCTCGCCGGCGAACGCGCGACGATTTCCGACGGGAAGAATCAACTCTCGACGCTCTTCCCCGAAGTGCGCCTGAAGAACTACCTCGAGATGCGCGGCGCCGATTGTGGCAACCTGCGCAGCCTCTACGCACTGCCCGCCTTCTGGGTCGGGCTGCTCTACGACGACGCGGCGCTGGACGCGGCGTGGGAAGCGGTCAAGGACTGGACCGCCGCCGAGCGCGAGGCGATGCGGAACGCGGTGCCGAAGACGGCGCTGAAGACCGCGTTCCGCAACCGGACCGTTCTCGACATTGCTCGTGAGGTCGTGGCGCTCTCCCGCGCCGGCCTCGCCCGCCGTGCCCGCATCAACCGGGACGGGGCCGACGAGACCATCCACCTCGCCTATCTCGAGGAAATCGTCGCCACCGGCGAGACGGCGGCCGAACGCCTGCTCCGCGAATATGCCACGGACTGGAACGGCGACATCGACCGGATTTTCGAGAAGTACGCGTACTGAAAACACCCGCGACCCTGGGGGCCGGCTGGCGGTATCGCGGATTTTTAGTCCCCTGGGCCGGCCTTCGCGTAACCGGCTGCATCCACTGCTGGAGGCAGGTCATGTCCCCCGAGTTCACGGTATCTGCCCGCCATCTCGGCATCGCCTCCGCGTCGACCGTCTTCATCCTCGTCGCGGGGTATGCCGTCACGCTGGTTGTCGGTTTCCTGTCGCTCCAGGCGCCGGGTCAGCCGATTGGCGACCCGATGTTCACCATCCTTGAGATCCTGATCATACTGTTGATGCCGGCGATGGTGGCGCTGATGGCGGCGATCCACGCCTGGTCGCCGGTGAACACCAAGGCGTTCGCTCTTGTCGGCGGTGTCTTCATGAGCCTTCTTGCCGCGGTCACCTGCACCGTCCATTTCGCCATTCTCACGCTTAGCCGGCAGGCATCGTTTGCCGGGGAACCGTGGTCGTCGCTGGTGTTCGCCTTCAAGTGGCCGTCGGTCGTCTACGCCCTCGATATACTCGGCTGGGATTTCTTCTTCCCGCTTGCCATGCTTTTTGCCGCACCCGCTTTCGGTGGCAGCCGGTTGGCCCTTTCGATTCGGGTCATGATGATCGTGAGCGGTGTTCTCAGCCTCGCCGGTCTCGTCGGCGCTGCGACCGGCGACATGAATGTCCGCAACATCGGCGTCGTCGGCTATGTCGGCGTATTTCTCGTTGTCGCCGCGCTCCTCGTGGCATTTTTCCGGCGCGCCGCGCCCACCCGCGCCGCCGCCGCATAAAAAAAGCCCGCCCCGAAGGGCGGGCCCAGGTTGTCGGAGTGCCCAGGGGACCAGGCGGCTCCGCTAGTTCGAATCAGAGATCGGCGAATGGATAGGAGTTGCGCGGCAGCGCTCGGCTCCGGGTGGCGGGACGCAAAGCGATCTCCTCGCAGGCTGCCGCCTTGATGGCGGCGCGACGCTCCGATGACATGCAGGCGAGGCGCGCCGAGGGATCGTCGGCGATCGGGCCGGCCAATGCCGAGCGCAGGTCGCTCGGCGTCAGGCCGATATCGCGCAGCGCCCGGGCGTCCCAATCGAGGAGCTTGGCCACGGCGCGCCGATGCTGCATCGCGCGCCACACCGCGGCGACGCGGGCGACCGCCATCCCCGCAAGGTGCTGGAGCCTTTCGCCGGCGCCGGCCGGCCGCGTGCTGAGTTCGATCGTGGCCATGACTTTTCTCCTTCGTCGGTCACGCCTCTGCCGGAGGACAAATCCGGGCTGAAAGCGGCAGAAACGGCGGGACGGTCACGTTATGCGGCGAAACGATTGATCATTCCAACGAATGTTTCTAATATGATCCACAACGATGCGTGATGTTTCCAGAAGGGCATTTGCCATGGTCGCCACTCTCGATCTCGATCAGTTGCGGACCTTTGTCGCCATCGCCGAAACCGGCAGCTTCACCCGCGCCGGCGATAGCGTGTTCAAGACCCAGTCGGCGGTCTCCATGCAGATGCGCCGGCTCGAAGAGCGGATCGGCAAGCCGATATTCGTACGCGATGGCCGGGCATCCCGGCTGACGGAAGAGGGCGAGCGCCTGCTTGGCTATGCCCGGCGGATGGTTCGATTGTCCGACGAGACGCTAGCCGCGTTCGATGACACTGAGTTGTCGGGAAGCGTGCGCCTCGGCACGCCGGACGACTATGCCGACCGCTTCCTTCCGGAAATCCTGGCGCGTTTCGCGCGATCGAATCCGCGGGTCGAGGTGTCGGTGGTGTGCGAGCCGTCGCTGACGCTGATCGAATTGTCGCGGACGGGCGCCGTCGACCTTGCCATTGTCACCAATTGCGGCGAGGGCGACCCATCAGTCCTGCGCCAGGAACCGCTCCTGTGGGTCGGGTCGCAGGCCCATGCCGTCGAGGAGCAGGAAATCCTGCCGCTGGCACTCGACAAGCCGCCATGCATCTGGCGGACGGCGGCCCTCGACGGGCTGACCTCGATCGGACGCAAGTATCGCGTGCTCTATACCAGCGGCAATTCCACGGCGATCGCAGCGGCGGTGCAGGCCGGCCTCGCAATCACGGTCCTTGCGGAGTCGGCGCTGCGCCCCGGCATGCGCGTGCTCGGCGAAGCCGAGGGCTTCCCGCGCCTGCCCGCCTGCGAGATCGGCATTGTCCGCTCGCGCCAGCGCCAGGCTTCGCCGGTGGTCGACAAGCTCGCCGAGCACATCGTCTCCTCGCTCGACAACCTCTCGGTGCCGGCGGCTGCCGCATAGGACAGAGGGAACGGCCTTCCCCGAAGGGCGGAAAAGGCGAAAACCCTTTCAGATTCTGAGGCTTTCCGGCGAATGGCTGGCCTTGCGGCGGCTGTGCGGCGGGTATCGAATGCGCCACCTTCAAAAAGGCATCACAGGAGTATCCACCATGTCTCTTCGCATCGGCGACGTCGCGCCCGACTTCGAGGCCGACACCACGCAAGGCAAGATCAGCTTCCACAAGTGGCTGGGCGATTCGTGGGGCGTCCTTTTCTCGCACCCCAAGGATTTCACGCCTGTCTGCACTACCGAACTCGGTGTCGTCGCCAGGCTGAAGCCCGATTTCGACAGGCGCAACGTCAAGGTGATCGGCCTCAGCGTCGATCCGGTCGACAGGCACAGCGGCTGGGCCAAGGACATCGAGGAGACGCAGGGCCACGCCCCGAATTTCCCGATGATCGGCGACCCGACGCTGGCGATCTCCAAGCTCTACGACATGCTGCCGGCGAGCTCGGGCGACAGTGCCGAGGGACGTACCGCCGCCGAAAACCAGACCGTCCGCACGGTCTATGTCATCGGCCCCGACAAGAAGATCAAGCTGACGCTCGCCTATCCGATGACCACGGGCAGGAACTTCGACGAGATCCTGCGCGTCATCGATTCCATGCAGCTGACGTCGAAGTTCAAGGTGGCGACGCCGGCGAACTGGAAGCACGGCGAGGACGTCATCATCTCGGGATCGGTCAGCGCCGACGACGCGAAGAAAATCTGGCCTGCCGGCTGGAAAGAGCCGAAGCCCTATATCCGCATCGTGCCGCAGCCGAAATAGCGCGGCACTGGAGACGCAGATCGAACGGCGCGGCTCCACCCGCGCCGTTTTCGTTTCAGGGTTTTGCGTTGGCGGCGGCGATGCCGCATTCGAGCAGGCGCAGCCGCACCCGCGTGCTCTCGCCGTCCGGCAGGCTCAGCCGCTGGAATGCTGCCCACACCGGAAAGCTCACCAGCCCCAGGACGACCTTGATCGCCTCCTCGGACACCGTGGCGTCCTTGAGCGCCTCCTGGACGAGTGCCGCGACACCGCCCTCCACGGCGCTGAGGAAGCCATCGAGTTCCGGCACCAGTTCGCGGTCCCGGGCCGCCAGGCCGAGGCGCAACGCGCCGCGCTCGTAGAAATCGTCCAGCTCAGCGATCAGGCGCTCCAGGCGATCGTGGGTCGTCTCCAGTCCGGCGAATACCGCCGGAGCGTCATCGGGCACCGGCGGGCGCATCTCCTGCCAGACGTGCATGCCGCAGGCCTGCACGAGGTCGCCGAGCTTCGGGAAGTGGCGGTACACGGTCGCCGGACCGACGCCGGCGCGCTCCGCAACCTGGGAGAACGTGGTCGGCGCGACGCCCTGCTCGTCATGCAGCGTCATCGTCGCCTGAAGGATGCGCTCCCGCGTCCGGTCACGCTCGTCTGCCCGTTTTCGCTGTTGGTAGCTACGGGCCATCAGGCGGCTATTTGACAGAAAGAAATTTTCATGAAAATATTCATCCGCTAAATTCATACCGTCAAAAGCCGGCCGGGTCCAGTAGCTCGTTCACAGACGGTGGCGGCTTTAGCCGGTAGCAGAAGATGCCATCCGTCAGATATCCGAAGGAGGAAGGCCGTCCTTGCCAGACGACCATGAAAGCGCGCTGGAGATCACAGGCGAGATCTACGACGCCGCGCTCGATCCGGGCCTTTGGCCCGACGTCCTGAGGCGGATCGGCGATTTCGTCGGCGGGCCGGCGACCGCGCTGTTCTCGACAGACGCAGTCGCGCAGACGCAGCGCTTCTACTATATCCACGGCGCGAACCCGGAATACACCCGGCTGTATGAGGAAAAATATGTCCGGCTGAATCCGCTGGCCTCGACGATCCTGATGTCGCGGGTTGGCGAGGTCAATTCCGTCGCCGATGCCATGCCGTTGAATCAGTTTCATCAGACCCGGTTCTACCGGGAATGGGTAAAGCCCCAGAATTGGGGAGACAACATCTTCTCGCTGATCGAGCGTTCCGGCACCGTGATCACGACGCTGGCGACCACGATCGACGACCGTCGCAGCCCCGCCTCCGAAGAAGCAAAGCAGCGCATGGCGCTGGTCGTCCCGCACGTCCGCCGCGCCGTCGCGATCGGCAACGTCATCGAGATGAACAGCATCAAGGCCGATGCGCTGGGCGATGCGGTCGACGCCTTCGGCGCTGCCGTCTATCTCGTGCGTCGCAACGGAGAGATCGTGCGCTCCAACGTCCATGGCCGCGCGCTGGCTGAAGCCGGGTCGCTGCTGCGCATGGACGATCGCCGCATCGTCGCAGTCGAGGCGACCGGCCGGCGTGAACTTTGTCGGGCAATCGCCGATGCCGGATCGGAAGACCGGGCCTTTGGACCGCGCGCCGCGGCGATCCCGCTCACCGATCGGCTGGGCGAGCGCTATGTCGCCCACGTCCTGCCCTTGACCGGAGGCGCGCGCCGGCGGGCCGCGCTCTCGACCGGCGCCGCCGCGGCAATCTTCGTGAAGAAGGCTGAGTTGAACTGCATCTTCCCGATGGAAGCCGTAGCCAGCCAATTCGCGTTGTCGAAGGCGGAATTGCGCGTGCTGGTCGGGGTGCTCGAGATCGGGGCTCCGGCCGAAGTCGCGCCGATGCTCGGCCTGTCTGAGGCGACTGTCCGCACCCATCTCCGCCGCCTCTACGCCAAGACGGGAACGTGCCGCCAGGCCGATCTCGTCAAGCTGGTTGCCTGCTATGCCAATCCGTTCGTCGAGCCGGCGAGCGACCCGCGCACGGCTGCCGCCGCCTGATCGCCCGCCCCGCGGTGTGACCGCGGTCACATACTTTCATCTGTTTGGATGACGAACCGGCCGGCGCAATTTGCGATCTCATGGGCGCCGGCAAGAGAGCCCATGCGGATGGTCCGCGGCTTCCGATCTCGCCGGACATGGCTTCCCGGTTCGGGACCCGCAACAAAGGAATACGTCCATGTCGTTCGTTCGCAAGATCGCCCCGCTCGCCGGCGCTGCCCTGATCCTCACGGCCTTCGCCAGCGGCGCCAGCGCCTATCAGTGCAAGAGGGTGAACGTCACCGGCGTC
>JBBQGL010000041.1:0-27105 GCA_038323025.1 Hyphomicrobiales bacterium | reverse complement strand
CTCAGGCTCGCTTGACTATGCTGTATCGCTCGACGGATCGCCTCTGTCGTCGTGGCGCTGCCGTGAAGAATCTGACCCATAGCGCATCCTTCCATTCGAGTGAAGAGACTGCACCATCAAAGTCCGGGATCAAACATCTAGTTGGGGCTACGCCGCGGCACGGCTGGGCAGGGGAACCACCGGCGAGTCTTCCTTGCCGTCGGGCTTTCGATCGGACGTCGCAACCCGGTTGCGGCCTTCGCCTTTGGCGCGATACAGCGCCTTGTCGGCGTCGGCCATCAGCGTATCGAGGGTGCTCGCCGGCATCGCGGTGGCGATGCCCGCGCTTACGGTGACGTTCACGGCCCGTCCGTCGACATCGTGGGATGACGCGGCAAAGGCGAGGCGGATACGTTCGGCGACGGCGTAGGCGGTAGCCCGGTTCGCGCCGGGCAGCAGAACGACGAACTCCTCGCCACCGTGGCGGCCGATGAAATCGGTGCCGCGCAGCGATTTCTGGGCGAGATCGGCGAAGCTCCTCAGCACCTGATCGCCGGCGCTGTGACCGAAATTGTCGTTGACCGCCTTGAACCAGTCGAGGTCGAAGAGGATGAGCGACAGCGGGGTCGCGATCGTCCGGCAACGGTCCAGCATGGCGTGGGCGGTTTCGCGGAGTGCGCCGCGATTGGCGATACCGGTCAGCGAGTCGATGCGTGCCGCGGCCATGTAGATGCGCTCGGTGCGCTCCTTGGCCATGGCGACGGCGAAGATCGCCGTACCCACCACGAAAGCCAGGGTCTCGAACTGGATCAGCCCGAACCAGCTGCCGAGCGAGGGCGGCCCATTGGTCGGGAGATCGCCCGCCGCTGCCGTGACCGTGCCGTAGACGAAAAAGATGCCGTGCAGGAACAGAAGAACGGTCAACGGCCAGCGTGACTGAAGGCGTTCTTCGCGCCCGCGCCAGAACTCGTTACCCGCCGCGAGGAAATAGAAGGCGGCGAAGCCGAGATTCATCGCCATCTGCGTCTCCGGCGACTGCCGGATGATCGGCATGGCGAAGGCGAGAAGCCAAACGAAAGCGCCGGCCGCCACGCTGGTGATCTGCGGCCTGTGGCCGTTGCACGCCCGGGCCGCTGCCCAGATCAGTCCGGGGCTGATGTTCAGGAACAGGATGCCGACGACCGTCGACGGGATGCCGAACAGCGGATTGCGCGAGGCGACAAGCGGAACGGCGACCGCAAGGGACAGGTTTCCGGCGGCCCACCAGAGCATTTGCGGCGCCCGCCGGTTTTGCAGCCAGGCGAATACGAGGAAGATGCCGCTCATCGCGGTAACGAAGCTGCCGGCGACCATCAGGGTCGGAAGATCCAGGTGCAAGCGTGCCCTCCCCGCGATCGCACCTCCCCTTCGCTACACGCGCAGGTGGCGATCCCTAAGCATGCCGACAATACAGGGTGCGGGCTGACAGGCCGTTATGGGGGTTCCGACAATCGTGGACCGGAAAGTAACCGGTCGTTAACCGCGATCCGTCCGCGACCCGGCTCAGGCGACCCGGATTACGACATGGGTCTCGGAGGGCTTCTCGGGCCGGCTGGCCATCTCAATCCGGTCGCGACCCAGCGTCTTGGCGCGATAGAGCGCGCCGTCGGCCTGTTCGATGAGGCTGTCGAGGCTCGACAAAGGCGTGGCCGCTGCTACCCCGCCGCTGACCCGGGTCTCGACCGCCTGATTGTTGGCGCGGAAGCCGGCACCCGCGAAGGCCTGGCGAATCCGATCTGCAACGACATAGGCCGCCTCGGGGCCGTAACCGGGCATGGCAACCGCAAACTCCTCGCCGCCAAGACGACCGATGATGTCGGTCGGCCTCAGTCGCGCCACGGCGATTTCGCTGAAGAGCTGCAGGACGCGATCGCCGGTGGTGTGGCCGAACGTGTCGTTGATCAGCTTGAACCAGTCGAGATCAAAGATGACCAGCGAAAACGGGGCATCATGCTCTTCGGCGAGGCGCATCGCGGCGGAGGCCCTCTCGAAGAAATGCCGGCGGGTGCTCACCCCGGTCAAGACGTCGATGCGCGATGCGATCTTGTGACTCTGCTCGCTCTTCTCCCGCACCAGCGCGACCACGAAGATCGAAGAAGCGAGGGCAAAGACGAGCTGCTCGAAATGGATGACTCCGAACCAGTCGGAAAGCGGAACCGGTCCACCGGTCGGGAAGAGCTTGGCGACCGCCTCCACTGCCCCTACGGCGAAGACCGCGGCATGGACCGACAGAAATCCGACCAGCGGCCAGACGGCCCTCAGGCGCAGGGGAGGCCGGCGGACGAGGGAAATCGCGGCGGCGCCGAAGAACCCCGCGGATATCCCGAGATTGACCGCGATCGAAATAAGCGGGTCCGCCGAGAACGGCGGCAGCAACGTGACTGAAAAGAAAGCGGCGAGCGCGGCAACGATCACCAGGTAGCGCGGCTGCTTTCCCCGGAAGGCGCGGGTGGCCGTCCATATCAAGGCCGGGCCGATATTCAGCAGCACATTTCCTAGCGGAAGCGTCGCCGTCGGCTGGGCGCCGGTATTGATGAGCAGAACCGCGATGCCGATTGCAATCGCGGCGTTGGCGATCGACCACCAGAGCAGGGTTCGCGACTGGCGATCCTCCAGCCATATGATGGCAAGCAAGACGCTGGA
The DNA here is from genome assembly GCA_038323025.1 of Hyphomicrobiales bacterium. Lineage (GTDB taxonomy): Bacteria > Pseudomonadota > Alphaproteobacteria > Rhizobiales > Kaistiaceae > JAFKKF01. Next base: position 24,444 of record JBBQGL010000041.1, on the reverse strand, counting down.
GGCGGCTGTCATCAGGACGCCGGCGGCCATCAGAGTCGGAATGTCGAGTTTCATGGCGCTCGGTGGGCGGCAAGCTGGACGTCGCCCGGATATCCGGCGCGAGCGAAATCTCCGCACGGCCCACGCTAGGGCAAGGCTACTGATGCCCGGTTATGCCGGCCACCTAATCCGCGAGGGTCGGATTAACGTTCGGTTTACCCTCGGTCAGCGGGTCGGCACCGGGGTCTCGCCGCGGTAATCATAGAAGCCGCGCCCGGCCTTCCGTCCCAGCCATCCCGCCTCGACGTATTTCACCAGCAAGGGGCAGGGACGATATTTGGAATCGGCGAGGCCATCGTGGAGCATCTGCATGACGGAAAGGCAGGTATCGAGGCCGATGAAATCGGCAAGCTGGAGGGGTCCCATCGGGTGGTGGGCACCGAGGCGCATCGCCGAGTCGATAGCGTCGACCGAGCCGACGCCTTCGTAGAGGGTGTAGATCGCCTCGTTGATCATCGGCAGCAGAATGCGGTTGACGATAAAGGCAGGGAAATCCTCGGCGACGATGACCGCCTTGCCGAGATTGGTGACGAATTCCTTGGCCGTCGCGAACGTATCCGCCTCGGTGGCGATGCCGCGGATCAACTCGACCAGTTCCATCACCGGCACCGGGTTCATGAAGTGGATCCCGATGAACTTTTCCGGCCGGTCGGTGGCGGAGGCCAGACGCGTAATCGAAATCGACGACGTGTTGCTCGCCAGGATTGCGCTCGGCTTCAGCAGCGGGCAGACGGCGGCGAAGATGTCGCGCTTCACCGCCTCGTTCTCGGTCGCCGATTCAATCACGAGATCGGCGTCGTAGAGCGCTTCCATCGCCGGCGCCGCCACGATCCGCGCGACCGCGGCCTTGCGGGCTTCCTCGGTGATCTTCCCGGCGGCAACCTGCCGGCCCATGTTGGCACTGATCTTGGCGAGGCTCGCCTTGATGCGCTCTTCCGAGACGTCGTTGAGGACGACGTCGAAGCCGGCAAGCGCGGCAACGTGGGCGATGCCGCTTCCCATCTGACCGGCGCCGACCACGCCGACCTTCCTGATCGTTTGTTTCATTGCGTAACCGGTCTAGTGCGCCGCAACATGGTTATGCGCCACCCGCCACGTGGATTGTCAAGGGTGGCGGGCCGGCAGCGGCTCAAAGCGCCTTCTCGAGTTCGGGCAGAAGCGTGAAGATGTCGCCGACGAGCCCGAAGTCGGCGATCTGGAAGATCGGGGCGTCGGCATCCTTGTTGATGGCGACGATGATCCTGGCGTCCTTCATGCCCGCGAGGTGCTGGATTGCGCCGGATATCCCGCAGGCGATGTAAAGGTCCGGCGAGACGACCTTGCCGGTCTGGCCGACCTGGAAATCGTTCGGAGCGTACCCGGCGTCGACCGCGGCGCGCGAGGCGCCGATCGCGGCGCCGAGCTTGTCGGCGATGGGCTCGAGGTATTTCCTGAAATTCTCGGCGGACTGAAAGGCGCGGCCGCCGGAAATCACGATGCGCGCCGCCGTCAGGTCGGGACGATCGTTGCGCGCCAGTTCCGCGCCGACGAATGCGGAGAGCGTCGACGGCTCGGGGCCGGCGATTGTCTCGATGGGTGCCGTCCCGCCGCCGGCCGCCGGCTTGAAGGCCGCGGGCCGCACCGTGACCACCCGCTTCGCATCCGTCGCCTGCACCGTCTCGATGGCGTTGCCGGCATAGATCGGGCGCTCGAAGGTGTCGGGCGCGACTACCTTCACGATGTCCGAAACCTGCATGACGTCGAGGAGTGCGGCGACGCGCGGCAGGACGTTCTTGCCGCCGGCTGAGGCGGGCGCCAGCAGGGCGTCATAGCCGCCGGCGAGCGACACGATCAGCGCCGCCAGCGGCTCGGCGAGCTGATGGGCAAGAGAATCGGAATCGGCGTGCAAGACCTTGGCGACGCCGGAGAGTTTCGCGGCCTCCGCCGCGGCCGGGGCGGCGTCCTTGCCGGCGACCAGCACGTGGACCTCGGCGCCGAGGGATAGGGCAGCGGTGAGGGCGCGTGCCGTCGCGTCCTTCAGGGTGGCGTTGTCGTGATCGGCGAGTAGAAGCGTCGTCATATCACCCCTGCTTCCTTCAGCTTCGCCACCAGCTCGGCGACCGATGCGACCTTGCCACCGCCGCGCCGGCCGGGCGGCTCGCTGGTCTTCAGCACCTTCAGCCTGGGCGTTATGGCGACGCCCAGATCGGCAGGCGACTTCTCCTCGATCGGCTTCTTCTTCGCCTTCATGATGTTCGGAAGCGAGGCATAGCGCGGCTCGTTGAGGCGGAGATCGGTGGTGAGGATCGCGGGCAGTTTCAGCCGGATGGTTTCGTGACCGCCGTCGACCTCGCGGGTAACCGCGGCCGTCTCGCCTTCGATGACGAGTTTCGAGGCGAAGGTGCCTTGGGCCCAGCCGAGCAGCGCGGCGAGCATCTGGCCGGTCTGGTTGCTGTCGTCGTCGATCGCCTGCTTGCCGAGGATCACCACCCCCGGCGCTTCGGCAAGAACGACGGCCTTGAGGAGCTTCGCCACCGCCAGCGGCTCGACCGACCCGTCGGTCCTGATCCAGATTCCGCGATCCGCCCCCATGGCGAGCCCGGTGCGGATCGTCTCGGCGGTTCCCATCGGTCCGATGGAAACCAGCACGACTTCGGCCGCCTTGCCAGCTTCCTTCTGCCGCAACGCTTCCTCGACGGCGATCTCGTCGAACGGATTCATTGCCATCTTGACGTTCTGCAGGTCGATGCCGGTGCCATCGGGCTTGACCCGCACCTTGACGTTGAAGTCGACCACCCGCTTGACGGGCACGAGGATTTTCATGGGACCGAGTATGCCGCTGGTTTCGGGGGCAGGGAATTCAGCGCGCTGTTGTTATCGGCGGCTCCACGGGCCGTCAACGGAAGGCTCCGCCTCGGGGCGCAAGGGAGGCGCGGGCAGCATCGGCGGCAAGCGCATGGTCTGCAGTCCCGGCAGGACCGGCTCGGGGCGGGAGAACAGCTTGACCCCCGGGCGGCGGAGGATAGGCACGAGTACGGCCCCGGTCACCAAACCACCGAGATGGGTCCACCACGCCACCTCGCTGTCGCCGCTGCCGCCGACCACAGCATAGACCTGGAAGAGGATCCAGAAACCGAGGACCCAGACGGCATTGAGGTGGAGGGGAATGCGGCCGAAGGCGAGGATCCAGACCTTGGCGTAGGGGTAGAGAATGAAATAGGCCGCGACGATACCGGCGATCGCGCCGGAGGCGCCGATCAGCGGGGCGAGCGAGGCGGTATCCGAGAGGACATAGGCGTAACCGCCGGCGATGGCGCAGAGGAAATAGAACAGGAGGAAGCGCACGTGGCCGAGCGAGTCCTCGATGTTGTCGGCAAAGACCCACAGGAAGATCATGTTGCCGCCGAGGTGCCAGAGATCGCCGTGCAGGAAGGCGTGGGTGACGAGCGTCAGCCAGTTGGGAATGTCGACGAGGTCGGACGGTCGCTGAAGCTTGTTTTCCAGCAGCGCCGGAATCAGCCCGTAGTCGACGACCGAGGCGCGGTCGGCGCCATGGATGCCGCCTCTCTCGACCAGGAAGAAGATCAGGATGTTGATGGCGATGAGGCTCCACGTCACCCACGGCCGGCCGATGTAGCGCAGCGGGGTGCCGTCGTAGAGCGGAATGAAAGCCACGCGCCTCTCGCCTTGTTCTTCCCTTGCCTCGCTAGCGATTCTTGCCCGGTATCCATAGCACGTCGCTGGCGCCGGAATCGTTGGCGAAGCGGGCGGCCACGAAGAAGAGGTCCGACAGGCGGTTGATGTAGCGCAGCGCCTCAGGGTTCAACGCCTCGGCGGCGGCGAGTTCGACCATTAGCCGCTCGGTCCGGCGCGCGACCGTGCGGCAAACGTGAAGCGCCGCGGCGAGCGGCGAGCCGCCGGGCAGCACGAAGGAAGTCAGTGGCTGGAGGCCGGCATTGATCGCATCGATCTCGCCCTCCAGCCGGGTAACCTGCCCCGCGCTGATGCGCAGGCGCTCGCGCGACCGCGCTCCCGCTTCCGGCACGGCGAGGTCGGCGCCGAGGTCGAAGAGGTCGTTCTGGATACGGGCAAGGCGCGCGTCCATTTCGCCCGCCGCCTGCAAGCGCGCGAGGCCGACCGTGGCATTGAGCTCGTCTACCGTCCCGATGACTGCGAAGCGCGTGTCCGATTTCGGGCGCCGCTCGCCGTTGCCCAGCGCCGAGGTGCCGTCATCGCCGGTGCGGGTGTAGATCTGGTTGAGGACGACCATCCCGCCGCCTCGCCTCAATGTTGCGAGAAATAGAGCGCGGCCATCATCGCGACGATCGCCGTGAACTGCAGGATGACGCGCCAGCGCATGAGGTTCTGCGAGCGGTTGGGCGAGCTGCCGCGCACCATGTTGAGTACGCCGAGGACGAGGATGACCGCCACCAGCACGATCGCGACACCGGTGACGCCCTGGAAGAACGTGGCCATGAAAACTCCGCGGGCAAAGCCCCGCGCCCTTGTTGACCGCCTTCATATAGCGATCCCCAAGGGCCGCGGCCATTGCCGGCTTGCCGCCGCGGCCGGCGTAGCGCAAGCTTCGCGCCTCACTTCGGGGGGGGCGAACCATGCGCGGGCTGCACGGAAAGCGCGTACTCATCACCGGCGGCGCGACCGGGATCGGGCGTGCGGCGGCGCTCCGCTTCGCCCGCGAGCACGCGAGCGTGGCGGTCAACTTCATCGGCGATCCCGAGCCGGCGGATACCCTCCTCGAGGAGCTGCAGCTCGCCAATCCCGACGGTAACCACTTCCTCGCCCCAGCCGACATCGCCAGCGAGGACGAGGTCGATTCGCTCTTCGCCGGCGTCATCCAGACCTTCGGCCAGCTCGACGTGCTGTGCAGCAACGCCGGCATCAAGATCGTGCACGAGCCGCACGAGGTAGTGATGGCCGACTACGACAAGGTCATGGCGGTCAACCAGCGCGGCGCGTTCCTCTGCGCCCAGGCGGCGATCCAGCATTTCCTCGACACCGGCCACCCCGGCGTGATCGTCACCACCTCGTCGGTCGAAGGCATCTTCCCGGTGGAGGAGGGCGCCATCGCCTACATCATGTCGAAGTTCGGCCTCGACGGCATGACCCGCTCGCTGGCGCTCCGCTATGCCCGGGCGGGCATCCGGGTCAACGCGGTGGCGCCCGGCGCGATCCGCACGCCGATGAACGCCGACTTCGAGACCAACCCGGAGAACGAGGCGGCGGTCGCCCGCGCCATCCCCGCCCGCCGCATCGGCGAGCCGGAGGAGATCGCCGGCGCCATCGCCTTCCTCGCCTCCGACGATGCCAGCTACGTCAACGGCCACACGCTGGTCGTCGACGGCGGCTTCATCTGCGGGCGGGTGGTCTGAGGCCGCTCAGTCCACCCGGCGCAGGAACCAGTCGGCGACGCGCACGGGCAGGATGCGTTTCAGGTGCCAGGCGAGCGCGGCGGGTAGCGTCACGCGATAGCGCGGGCGCGGATTGGGGCTTTCCAGCGCCTGGACGAGCTGCAGGAACACCGCCTCGGGCCCGCGCCGGAACGAACTCGCCTCGGCGGCGACGTGGCGGGCGAGCTGGTCCTGGTAGGCGGCGTGGTGGACCGAGCCCGGGATGTCGATCAGCCGGTCGATGCCGGCGAGCGCGTTGTCGACGAAGCTTGTCTCGATCGGCCCCGGCTCGATCAGGACGACGCGGATGCCGCTGCCGAAAAGCTCCAGGCGGAGCGTGTCGGCCATCGCCTCGACGGCGTATTTCGAGGCGGCATAGGCGCCGCGGTATTTGACCGAAATGTAGCCGAGCACCGACGAGCAGAAGACGATGCGGCCGGCGCCCTGCCTGCGCATTACCGGGATGACGCGGCGGGTGAGCTCGTGCCAGCCGAAGAAATTCACCTCGAACTGGGCGCGGAGAAGATCGGTGGCCAAGTCCTCCAGCGCGCCCGGCTGGGCGAAGCCGCCGTTGTTGAAGAGCGCGTCGAGGGTGCCGCCGGTCTTCGCCAGCACGGCGTCGAGGGCGGCGGCGATCGAGGCGGCATCGGTGTAGTCGAGGCGGAGCGCGTCAAAGCCTTCCGCGGCGAGGCGGGCGACATCCGCGTCCTTGCGGGCGGCGGCAAACACGCGCCAGCCGCGCTTCTTCAACGCGCCGGCGGCATGATGGCCAATGCCCGACGAGCAGCCGGTGATCAGGATGGAGCGAGTCGGTGTCACTCGCCGATGGTGTCACGGTTTGCAGCGGCGGGGACAGGTTTTCGCCATATCGGCGAGGGACCCCACCCACTGCGCTCACGCGCTGTCCCCCCGACCTCCCCCGGCTTGCCCGGGGGAGCGGGGAGGGACGGCGCCCCTTCCGGGTAGGGGCGGAGCCGCTCGCTGCAAGCGCCCAAGCCGATGCCGCACCGCCAACGCGTCCCACCAACGTCATCCTCCGGCTTGACCGGAGGATCGGCAGGGGAAGAGCCCATCCTCGGAGGATCGGGCTGCGGAGAGTGGTCCCCCGATCAAGTCGGGGGATGACGTTTGTGAAGGTGACGGGTCGCGACTGACCACGGGCGGCGCCACTACCTGCGACCAGTGCGCCTCGTTACGAAATCGTCTGGCCGGTCTTCTTCCAGTCGGTGAGGAAGGATTCGAGGCCCTTGTCGGTGAGCGGGTGCTTGACCAGGGCCTTGAGCACGGCCGGCGGAATGGTCGCCACGTCGGCGCCGGCCATCGCCACCTGCTTGACGTGGAGAGGCGTGCGGATCGAGGCGGCGAGGATTTCGGTCTTCAGCGCGGCGTAGTTGTCATAGACCTTGCGGATCTCGCGGATCAGTTCGACGCCGTCGAGGCCGATGTCGTCGAGGCGGCCGATGAAGGGCGAGATGAACGTCGCCCCCGCCTTGGCGGCGAGCAGCGCCTGGTTGGCCGAGAAGCAGAGCGTGACGTTGACCTTGTGGCCCTTGTCGGAGAGCGCCCGGCAGGCCTTGAGGCCATCCCAGGTGAGCGGCACCTTGATGGTGACGTTCTTGGCGATGGCGGCAAGGATGGTGCCCTCGCGCATCATGCCGTCGAAATCGACCGCCGCCACTTCCGCCGAGACGGGCCCCGGAACCGCGGCGCAAATCTCCTTGATCACGTCCTTGATCGGGCGGCCGGATTTCGCGATCAGGGTGGGGTTGGTGGTCACGCCATCCAGCATGCCGAAGGCGGCAAGTTCGCGGATTTCGGCCACATCGGCCGTATCGACGAAGAATTTCATGGATACCCACTCCTGATCCGCAATTTCATGACTGGCCCCTATATAGGGCGGGCTTCCCTTTAGCCGAAGGCGGGGCAGTCGTCAGCCGAGGTTTTTGACGGGCGCCCGCGCGTCCTTCGAGGCTCGCCGCTTTTCGCGGCGAGCACCTCAGGATGGCGAGGGGGGGTGGGCGACGATGGCGAGGGGGAGGTGTGCTTCCGCGCCGGCGCCTCTGCGTCCTTCGAGGCTCGCCGCTTGCGCGGCGAGCACCTCAGGATGGCGAGGGGGGTGTTGGCGACGATGATGGCGAAGGGGTGTGCGGAGCCTCGCTGCCCCGATGTGGCGAGCACCGCAGGACGGCGGTGTCGGGTCGGCACCCGCTTCGCCATCCTGAGGTGCCCGGACGCAGTCCGGGCCTCGAGGGACGGCCTTCGCTTGTCCAATCGAAACCCGGTTCTTTCCCGGCAGGCGACTGTGGAGTAAGTGCCAGACGATGCGCGCCGCCGGAATCAGCGAGAGCCCGACCGCCACGATGGAGTTCGGCGCGGCGCCGCGCGACCGCGTCGTCTCCGTGCTCATCCCGGTCGCGGTGGCGGCGCCCTATTCCTATCGCGTGCCGGCCGGCCTCGCGATTTCGCCGGGCGATATCGTCGAGGTTCCGCTCGGGACGCGCGACGTGGTCGGCGTGGTCTGGGACGATCCACCGGACGCGGAGATCGGGCACAACCGGCTGAGGGCGATCTCGGGCAAGTTCGAATCGCCGCCGCTGGCGAAGGAAATCCGCGCCTTCGTCGACTGGGTCGCCGACTACACGCTCACCGCGCGCGGCATGGTGCTGCGCATGGTCCTGCGCGCGCCGGCGGCCCTCGTGCCCGAGGCGCCGGTCGCCGGCCTCCGGCTTGCCGGGCCGCCGCCCGCCCGCATGACGCCGGCGCGGGAGAGGGTGATCGCAGCCCTCGGCGAAAGCAGCGCGACACGCATCCGGTCCGAACTGGCTATCGCTGCCGGCGTCACCGCGAGCGTCATCCACGGCCTGATCGAATCCGGCACGCTCGAGGTGGTGGCGATGCCGCCGGCCCCGCCGGCCCTGCCGCCCGATCCCGGCTTCGCCCGGCCGACGCTCTCCACCGAACAGGGGGCCGGGGCGGACGTGTTGCGCGCCGCGGTCGCGGCGAAGACTTTCTCGGTCACGCTCCTCGACGGCATCACCGGATCGGGCAAGACGGAAACCTATTTTGAGGCGATCGCCGCCGCGGTCGAGCACGGCCGCCAGGTGCTGATCCTCGTCCCCGAGATCACGCTCACCGCGGATTTCCTCGACCGCTTCGCAAGGCGCTTCGGGGTGCGGCCGGGGGAGTGGCACTCCGAGGTGCCGCCGCGTATCCGCGAGCGGGTATGGCGCGGCGCCGCCGACGGCAGTGTGCAGGTGATCTGCGGCGCGCGCTCGGCGCTGTTCCTGCCGTTCCGCGACCTTGGCCTCATCGTCGTCGATGAGGAGCACGACCTCGCCTACAAGCAGGAGGAGCGCGTCTTCTACAACGCCCGCGACATGGCGGTGGTGCGCGGGCATCTCGGGCAGTTCCCGGTGGTGCTGTCGTCGGCTACGCCCTCCATCGAGTCGCGGGTCAATGCCGATGCCGGGCGCTACAAACGCATCGTGCTCGCCGACCGCCACGCGCTGGCGCAGCTGCCGGAAATCGCCGCGATCGACCTGCGCCGGAACCCGCCGGAGCGCGGGCGGTTCCTCGCGCCGCCGCTGGTCGCGGCGATTGCCGAAACCCTGGCCGAGAAACAGCAGGCGCTCCTCTTCCTCAACCGGCGCGGCTACGCGCCGCTCACCCTCTGCCGCACCTGCGGCCACCGCTTCCAGTGCCCGAATTGCTCCACCTGGCTGGTGGAGCACCGCTTCCGCGGCGTGCTGCTCTGCCATCATTGCGGCCATTCCGAGCGGCGGCCGGAAGCCTGCCCGGCCTGCGGCTCCGCCGACAGCCTCACCGCCGTCGGGCCAGGCGTCGAGCGCCTCGCCGAGGAGGTGGAGGCACGCTTCCCGGAGGCGCGGAAGATCGTCATGTCGAGCGACATCGCGGGCGGCGTGAATCGGCTCCGCCACGAGATCGGCGCCATCGCCCGCGGCGAGGTCGACATCGTCATCGGCACGCAGCTGGTGGCGAAGGGCCACAATTTCCCGTTCCTGACGCTGGTCGGCGTCGTCGACGGGGATCTCGGCCTCGCCTTCGGCGACATGCGCGCGGCCGAGCGAACCTTCCAGTTGCTCAGCCAGGTCACTGGCCGGGCCGGGCGCGCCGGCGGGGCGAGCCGGGCGCTGGTGCAGACCTTCGCGCCGGAGAACCCGGTGATCGCGGCCATCGTCTCCGGCGACCGCGAGGCATTTTATGCCCGCGAGATCGAGGCGCGCCGGCAGGCGCAGCTGCCGCCGTTCGGCCGGCTGGCGGCGCTTGTCGTCTCGGGCAACGATCGCGCTTCGGCCAACGGCTATGCCGGGGCGCTCCGCCGCGCCGCGCCGGCGAGCGATACGATCATGATGCTCGGGCCGGCGGAGGCGCCGCTCGCCGTCATTCGCGGCCGCCACCGCTTCCGGCTTCTCCTGCAGGCGCCGCGGAGCACCGACATGCAGGGCTACATCCGCTCCTGGCTCGCCGCAGCGCCGTCGCAGCGCGCCGGCCTGCGGGTACAGGTCGACATCGACCCGCAGAGCTTCCTGTGAAACGTGGTTTGCGTCCGACGCGGGCCATCTCCTCCGTCGCATCGTTGGCCAACAACGCCTCCCACCATGCTTCGCATGGTCCCCCTCTCCGTCCCGGGGAGGGATGTGCGCCCGGCTTATGTGCACGCAAATACACCGTTCCACCGTTCCCCGCGACGAACGAGCTCTGACCAGGTCATCCCCCGGCTTTACCGGGGGACCACTCTCCGCCGCCCCAACTCCGGGCGAAGCGCGCTCCGCTGGAGGGTCCCCCGATCAAGTCGGGGGATGATGTCAGTGAGGTGGGTCGGGCGCGCGACATCACCAGTGGGCATTCCCCACTTCCAACCGCTGTTCGATAATCGCCATGCGCCGTTCGCAATCCGCTCGCGGCTCTCCGTTCCCGCGGCCGCTGCCGGTCCGGGTGATGGGTGTCTCGGTCATCGTCCCTCACCGGAATGAGGGGGTGGCGGGCGCTCGAGGAACGCCAGTCGGGTAGTCCGAATAAGGGCGCTCAGCGAGCGCCCGCCGCGGCGACTTTGGGCTCTCCGCCCCCACACCGGGCTCGTGAACCAGGCGGCCGCCTCGTCGCGGCACCGCTCGCCGTCCTGTTTGCGGTCTGGAAGGCCCTCGGCATTCCCGCACCAGGCCTCGTCAACGACCGGCTCACGCACCCTTAGCCTCGCCCCTTTGGCGGGACACAGGCAAGCCGGTCCTAGTGCCGGCCAGTGGGCCTCGGGCCTCCCGACGATCCGCTTGCGAAGGCGAACCGGCAGGCGCCGCACCCGGCTCCGCCAACTGGTCGCCACCGGTAGGCGCCCCTCGGTGAACCGGGATTTGCGCATCCTACAAGGGGTCGGAAGAGCGGGAACAAACGGCAGGGTTGTCCCCTCCGGCCGAGGCCGGCGCGGCGATGCGAAACCAAGGCCGCGCGCCTTGTTGCTCTGCCTGTGGGGCTATGCTAGGCAACCCGCGACTTCGGGCGGGGAAATGGGCTCCCGAAACGGGCCCGTGTCCGGAATTTCAATCCGTTCAAGGCCTTGGACAGACGGGGCCGGGCGCTCTCCGGTTTGGCTCCGCGTGCCGAAGGACTGGACAGGAACTGGGATAAAAGGTGGCGGATAATCTCTCCCTGGTATCGGCGGTAGCCGAACGCTACGCGGGCGCGCTGTTCGAGCTGGCGCTCGAGGACAATCAGCTTCCCGCCGTCGAATCGGATTTCGCCCGCGTCACGGCCATGCTCGCCGACAGCGCCGACCTCACCCGGCTGGTACGCAGCCCGGTGTTTTCCGCCGCCGATCAATTGCGCGCCGTCGCCGCGATCCTCGAAAAGGCGGGCATCGGCGGCCTCGTCGCCAACATCATCAAGGTCGCCGCCGGCAACCGCCGCCTGTTCATCGTCCCCGACATCATCACCGCCTTCCGCCGGCTTGCCGCGAAGCATCGCGGCGAGGTCGCCGCCGAGGTGACCAGCGCCGAGCCGCTCTCCGACAAGCACGTCGCCGAACTGAAGGACGCCCTCAAGGCGTCGATCGGCAAGGACGTCGCGCTCGACACCAAGGTCGACCCCAGCCTGATCGGCGGACTGATCGTGCGCGTCGGCAGCCGCATGATCGACGGGTCGCTTCGCACCAAACTCAATTCGCTCAAACTTGCCATGAAAGAGGTCGGCTGATGGACATCCGGGCCGCAGAAATCTCCGCGATCCTCAAGGATCAGATCAAGAATTTCGGCCGCGAGGCGGAAGTCTCCGAGGTCGGCCAGGTGCTGTCGGTCGGCGACGGCATCGCCCGCATCTACGGGCTCGACAACGTCCAGGCAGGCGAGATGGTCGAGTTCCCGGGCGGCATCCGCGGCATGGCGCTGAACCTCGAGGAAGACAATGTCGGCGTCGTCATCTTCGGCACCGACCGCGACATCAAGGAAGGCGATACCGTCAAGCGCACCGGCTCGATCGTCGACGTGCCGATCGGCAAGGGCCTGCTCGGCCGCGTCGTCGACGCCCTCGGCAACCCGATCGACGGCAAGGGCCCGATCCAGGCGACCGAGCGCAAGCGCGTCGACATCAAGGCGCCGGGCATCATCCCGCGCCGCTCGGTGCACGAGCCGATGCAGACCGGCCTCAAGGCCATCGACGCGCTGATCCCGGTCGGCCGCGGCCAGCGCGAGCTGATCATCGGCGACCGCCAGACCGGCAAGACCGCCGTCGCGCTCGACGCCATCCTCAACCAGAAATCGATCAACGCCACCGGCGACGAGTCGCAGAAGCTCTATTGCGTCTACGTCGCGGTCGGCCAGAAGCGCTCGACCGTCGCCCAGTTCGTCAAGGTGCTCGAGGAGAACGGGGCGCTCGACTACACGATCGTCGTCGCCGCCACCGCCTCCGACCCGGCGCCGATGCAGTTCCTGGCGCCAATGTCGGGCTGCACGATGGGCGAATATTTCCGCGACAACGGCATGCATGCGCTGATCATCTACGACGATCTGTCGAAGCAGGCGGTCGCCTATCGCCAGATGTCGCTGCTGCTGCGCCGCCCGCCCGGCCGCGAGGCCTATCCCGGCGACGTCTTCTACCTGCACTCGCGCCTGCTCGAGCGCGCGGCCAAGCTCAACAAGGACAACGGCTCGGGCTCGCTGACGGCGCTGCCGATCATCGAGACCCAGGCCAACGACGTCTCGGCCTATATCCCGACCAACGTCATCTCGATCACCGACGGGCAGATCTTCCTCGAGACCGACCTCTTCTTCCAGGGCATCCGGCCGGCGGTGAACGTCGGCATCTCGGTGTCGCGCGTCGGTTCCGCCGCCCAGATCAAGGCGATGAAGCAGGTCGCCGGCACCATCAAGGGCGAGCTGGCGCAGTACCGCGAAATGGCGGCCTTCGCCCAGTTCGGCTCGGACCTCGACGCCTCGACCCAGCGCCTGCTCAACCGCGGCGCCCGTCTCACCGAGCTGCTCAAGCAGCCGCAGTTCTCGCCGCTGAAGGTCGAGGAGCAGGTCGCGGTCATCTTCGCCGGGGTCAACGGCTATCTCGACAAGCTGCCCGTGAACAAGGTCGGCGAATTCGAGCACGGCTTCCTGTCGCTGCTGCGCTCCGAGCATTCGGGCCTGCTCAGCGCCATCCGCGACAAGCGCGAGCTCACCGACGACATCCGCCGCGAGCTGCGCGGTGCCGCCGACGCCTTCGCCAAGGTGTTCGCGTGAGGATTGGCTTGACCCCCACCCTACCTCCCCCTTTCAGGGGGAAAGGATCGTCAGCGTTTCCGGTGCTTGCTGCCGAACGGCGCAGCGTTGCCGGGTTCGCGTTGCCTCCCCCTGAAGGGGGGAGGTCAGGAGGGGGTCCCTAGCGGTGCCATCGCTCAAAACCCTTCGAAATCGCATAGCCTCGGTAAAGGCGACGCAGAAGATCACCAAGGCCATGCAGATGGTCGCGGCGTCGAAGCTGCGGCGGGCGCAGGCGGCCGCCGAGGCGGCGCGGCCCTATGCGGCGCGCATCCAGTCGGTGCTGGCGAACCTCGCCACGACGCTCGCCGGGCGCGCCGATGCTCCGCCGATGCTGGGCGGGACGGGCCGGGACCAGGTTCACCTGCTGCTGGTGTGCACCGGCGACCGCGGCCTGTCGGGTGCGTTCAATTCGTCGATCGCGCGGCTGGCGCGCGACCACGCCAATTCGCTCATCGCTTCCGGCAAGGAGGTGAAGATCCTCTGCGTCGGCAAGAAGGGCTATGACGCCCTCCGCCGGCTGTTCAGCCGGCAGATCCTCGAAGTGATCGAGCTGCGCTCGGTGAAGACCATGGCGTTCAGCAACGCCGACGCGATCGCCAAGCGCGTGCTCGAACTGTTCGCGGAGGGCGCCTTCGACGTCTGCACGCTGTTCTATGCCGAGTTCAAGTCGGTGATCTCGCAGATCCCGACGCGGCGCCAGCTCATCCCGGCCGAGATTTCGGGACAGACGGAACTGACCGCCGGCGGTGGCGGAGCCTACGAATACGAGCCCGACGAGGAAGCGATCCTCACCGAGCTGCTGCCGCGCAACCTCGCCATCCAGGTGTTCCGGGCGCTCCTTGAGAACGTCGCCTCCGAGCAGGGCGCCAAGATGAGCGCCATGGACAACGCGACGCGCAACGCCGGCGACATGATCGACCGCTACACGCTCCTCTACAACCGGAGCCGCCAGGCGCAGATCACCAAGGAACTGATCGAAATCATCTCGGGCGCCGAGGCGCTCTGAGCGTAGAAGTCCGAAAGGCAGAGAAAATGGCCAAGCAAAGCACCAAGGCAAACGTCGGCGGCGTCGTCGGGCGCATCACGCGGGTCACCGGCGCGGTGGTCGACGTGAAGTTCGCGGAACACCTGCCGGCGATCCTGAACGCGCTGGAGACCGACAATAACGGCCAGCGCCTCGTGCTCGAAGTCGCCCAGCATCTCGGCGAGAACACCGTGCGCACCGTCGCCATGGACTCGACCGACGGACTGGTGCGCGGCCAGGAAGTCACCGACACCGGCGAGCCGATCACCGTGCCGGTGGGCGAGGAGACGCTCGGCCGCATCATCAACGTCATCGGCGAGCCGGTCGACGAGGCCGGGCCGGTGAAGACGCAGCAGCGCCGCGCCATCCACCAGCCGTCGCCGTCCTATGTCGACCAGTCGACCGAGGCGCAGATCCTGACCACCGGCATCAAGGTCGTCGACCTGCTCGCGCCCTACGCGCGCGGCGGCAAGGTCGGCCTGTTCGGCGGAGCCGGCGTCGGCAAGACCGTCATCATCCAGGAACTGATCAACAACATCGCCAAGGCGCACGGCGGCTATTCGGTGTTCGCCGGCGTCGGCGAGCGCACGCGCGAGGGCAACGACCTCTATCACGAGTTCATCGAATCGGGCGTCAACAAGGACCCGAAGAAGAACAACGGCTCAACCGCCGGCTCCAAGTGCGCGCTGGTCTACGGCCAGATGAACGAGCCGCCGGGCGCGCGCGCCCGCGTCGGCCTGTCCGGCCTGACCGTCGCCGAGTACTTCCGCGACCAGGGCCAGGACGTGCTCTTCTTCGTCGACAACATCTTCCGCTTCACTCAGGCCGGCTCGGAAGTGTCGGCGCTGCTCGGCCGCATTCCGAGCGCCGTGGGCTACCAGCCGACGCTCGCCACCGACATGGGCGCGCTGCAGGAGCGCATCACCTCGACGCAGAAGGGTTCGATCACCTCGGTGCAGGCGATTTACGTCCCCGCCGACGACCTGACCGACCCGGCGCCGGCGACCTCGTTCGCCCATTTGGATGCGACCACGGTGCTGTCGCGCTCGATCGCCGAGAAGGGCATCTACCCGGCGGTCGACCCGCTCGACTCGACCTCGCGCATGCTCTCGGCGGCGGTGGTCGGCGAGGAGCACTACAACGTCGCCCGCCAGGTGCAGCAGGTGCTGCAGCGCTACAAGCAGCTGCAGGACATCATCGCCATCCTCGGCATGGACGAGCTTTCGGAAGAGGACAAGCTGACCGTGGCGCGCGCCCGCAAGGTCGAGCGCTTCCTGTCGCAGCCCTTCCACGTCGCCGAAATCTTCACCGGCTCGCCCGGGGTCTTCGTCGACCTCGCCGACACGATCAAGGGCTTCAAGGGCCTGGTCGCCGGCGAGTACGACCACCTGCCGGAGCCGGCCTTCTACATGGTCGGCACCATCGAGGCGGCGGTTGAGAAGGCGAAGAAGCTCGCCGCCGAAGCCGCCTAGGGACGCCATCGCCTTGAACGCCCGCCTGCTCCTCCTCGTTATCGGCGTCATCGTCGGCGGCGCGATCGGCTGGCTGACCGCGCCGACGCCGGGCGTCGACCTGTAGGTGGGCAATGTCAGCGTCAAGGTCGGCGGCAACGACGCGGGCGGCACCGTGACCGCCACCGACAAGAGCGGCGGTGGTCTCAACATTTCGGTCGGCAACGGGGGCGGCTTTCTCGCCGATCGCACGCAGCGGACGCTCGTCTTCGCCGCAATTGGCGGCGTCATCGGGCTGGCCGCCGGGTTTGTCGTGAGCCGCCGCAGGACCGCATGAGGACAAGAGGAATATGGCCGAACCGTTCCAGTTCGAACTCGTCTCGCCCGAGCGGCTCCTGATGTCGGAGCCGGTCGACCAGGTGGTCGTGCCCGGCGAGGCGGGCTACTTCACCGTGCTCAAGGGTCACGCGGCCTTCATGTCGACGCTGCGGCCCGGCGTCGTCGAGGTGTCGCGCGGCACCGCCACCGACCGCATCTTCGTCCGTGGCGGCTTCGCCGACGTCAACATCACCGGCCTCACTATCCTCGCCGAGCAGGCGATCCCGCTCGCCGAGGTCGACGCTGCGATGCTCGCCGCCGAAGTCAAGGACGCGGAAGAGGACGTGGCCGACGCCAAGGACGGCGCCACCAAGGACGCGGCGGAGACGAGGTTGCAGCAGCTCAGGGAAGTGCAGTCGTCGCTGGCGTCGCGCTGACCGATCCAGCCCCTACCGGTTAATCGCTCACCGTCGTTCACCGCGGCCGACGGATCGCCTTGGCGTTGCCCGCATCGAAAACTCAAAGGAGTTGCCGTGAATCACGGAACCGGCCTGTTCCTCGCTCCCTTCGCGATCATGGTCGCGCTATCGCTGCCAGCGGCCGCCCAATCGGTCAAGGACGTGAACGCGCAGATCGAGAAGCTGTTCGGCGACGCCAACGGCTTTGCGAGCGAATTCAAGATTCTCCAGGCGAACATCGGCGACGGCGCGCGCATGGCGGCGGAAGTCGAGGAGTACCCGATCACCATCACCGTCGACGGCAAGGATGTCTCTTTCGCCAGCGAGGCGGATTTTGTCGCCGGCTACGATGCGCTGGTGACGCCGAAGGTGATCGCGGCAGTGAAGCGGCAGACCTACAAGGACCTCCTGGTAACGGCCAAGGGCGTCATGTTCGGCCGGGGCGAGCTGTGGATGAACGCCTACTGCCTCGATGGCGAGAACTGCGATGGCATCTCGTGGGAGATCAGCGCGATCAACCGCTAAGCTTGCGGACGGCGGAATTCCCGGCAACGGGCCGCGCCAACCGGTAATCTTTGGGCTACCTGTCGGTGGTATGGAGGCGGCGTTGCCGCCCGTACGGAGCCGTTGCCATGCGCTTTACCCTGAAGCCGGTCTTCGTCGCTTCGCTCACCATCCTCGTCCAGCTGCCAATTCAGCTATTCCTGACCGCCTGGATGGCAATGTTCTTCGGCAATATCGTGCAGCCGTTCGTTGCCAGGGGCTCGATCCTGGACGGTCCGGACGGCGAGCTCTACCTGCGCATCTTCTTCGGCGCGGTCGGCTTCATCGCCGTGCCGCTGGTGGCGGTCATCGGCAAAATGCTCACCTACAGCCGCACCGAATACCGCTTCTATGACGACCGGGTGGAGTTCGAGGAAGGTTTCTTCACCATCAACAAGAAGACGATCAAGTACAGCGACGTCAAGGAGGTGACGCTGCGCCAGGGCTTCCTGCAGCGCATTTACGGCCTCGGCACGATTTACCTGGCGACGCTGGCCACCGGCGCGCCGACCAATCCGCAGCAGCGCGGCCTCTTCGGCTTCGGCAACGTCGCGGCGAGCGGCATTTCGCTGCGCGATGTGCCGGAAGCGGACGAGACCTACAGCAAGGTCAAGGCGCTGGTCGATGCGCGCGCCCGCGATTACGCCCGCAACGCGGTACCGCAGGCCCTGTAAGCCGCGCGCAACTGGCGGTGAGGAACCGCGCACGCCCGGCGGCGTTCTCCGCCCATGGCGCACATCGAGGCCGGGTCGGGCACTGCATCGCTGGCTGAAGAGGCACGGGCAGCCGGGCTAGTCTATGTCAGCGACGAGCGTCCCGGGATCACGCGGCGCGAACGCCCAGGCGGCGACTTCACCTACATCGGCAAGGACGGACGCGCGATCCGCGACGCCGATGGGCTGAAGCGGATCAAACGGATCGCCATTCCGCCGGCGTGGACGGAGGTCTGGATCGCGCCGTCGCCGAACGGCCACATCCAGGCGACCGGTCGCGACGCCCGCGGGCGGAAGCAATATCGCTATCATCCGGAGTTCCGCTCGGCGCGGGACGGGGCGAAATACGATCACGTTCTCGAATTTGCTGCGGCCCTGCCGGCCATCCGCCGGCGGATCGACCGGGACATGCGGCTTCCCGGCCTGCCGCGCGAAAAGGTGCTGGCGGCCGTGGTCCATCTTCTCGATACGACGCTTATCCGCGTCGGCAATGCCGACTACGCCAAAGCCAACGGCAGCTTCGGCCTGACCACGCTAAGGAACCGACACGTCGACATCGCGGGAGGGTCGCTCCGCTTCGAATTCAAGGGGAAGAGCGGCAAGCTCTGGCGCCTCAAGGTCAGCGACCGGCGGGTGGCGCGCATCGTCAAGTCCTCCCAGGAACTGCCCGGCCAGGACCTCTTCCAATATCTCGACGGGGAGGGCGGCCGGCAGGCAGTCGGCTCGGCCGACGTGAACGATTACCTGCGCGAGACCACCGGCAGCGACATCGCCGCCAAGGACTTCCGCACGTGGGCCGGCACCGTTCTCGCGGTCGAGGCGCTCCGCCAATACCCCGCCTTCGAGACCAAAACGACGGCGTCGGCCAACGTCAAGGAAGCCATCGAACGGGTGGCCGAACGCCTCGGCAATACGCCCGCGATCTGCCGCAAGTGTTATGTCCATCCGGCGGTGCTGGAGGCCTACAGCGACGGCACCCTCAATGGCGAGCAGGCGCGGTTGAGAGGCAAATGGCTGAAGGCGGAGGAACTGGCGGCGCTGTCGTTCCTGCGAAGCCGGCTGAAGCCGAAGCGGCGGCGCGTGCGAAGTGCATCGCGGCCCGCCACCTCGCCAGAGCTCAGAGCGGCCTGAGGTCTTTGCGGAAGGTTACAAGACGTTCGGTCTCGGTGAAGCCGAGCTTCCGGTGCACTTCCTGCGATAAACGGTTGTCGATGTTGGTGTCCGAGGCGAGTTCGCGGTAGCCCTGCTCGCGGCTCCAGGCGGTCGCCGCCGCGACCAGCCGGCGGGCCACGCCCTGGCGGCGAACTGACGGGTCGACCCAGAGGGCCTCGATGTAGCCGACGGGAGAGGTGAGGCAGCCCTCGGCGACGCTGCGCGCGCCGACCTCGACCATCCCCAGCCACTTGGCGTCCGGGGCGCGGGCGCCGAAGGCGGCAAAATCGCGCGTGGCGAGCATCGGCGCGATCTCGTCGGTGAGCTCCTGCAGCGGCTGGTCCGGCCACAGCGCCAGCTGCATGGCCGCCCAAGGGTCACGTTCGACGAGCCCGAGGCGGGTGATGACCACGCCATCTCCGCTCACAGCCATCGCCGCACCCGTGCGCGGAACGCGCGGTATTCGTCGCCGAACCTCCGCTTGAGATAAGCCTCCTCACGCGCGATCACCTGCGTGCGGATGATGAGCACCGCCGGAACGACGGCGATCAGCGGCCAGATGGCATTGCCGACCAGTGCAAGGCCGCCGAGGACCGCCGCCATGCCGAGATACATGGGATTGCGCGTAAACCGGTATGGCCCGTCGAGGGCGAGGTGGACGACCGGCTCCCACGGTTCCGGCCGATTCCCAAGGCGGCGGAAACGGACGAGCGCCGAAAACATCACCCCGAGGCCGGCGGCGGTTACAACCGCGCCGAGGATGCGGACGGCCAGGCTCCAGGCGGGCGGCGCAATCGCGACGTGGCGAATGAGGTCAAGCGCATATCCGATGACGAGGCCGCCGATGAACACCGCCGGCGGGAAAACGCGTACGCCGGCATTGTCCGACGAAGGTTGCTCCACCATTGCGCGGGCCTCGCTTCAGGCGGCGATTCCCTTGAACGCGGCGACGACCTTCTCATAGACGCCGCGCTTGAACGCCACGATTAGGTCGGGCAGGCGCTCCAGCCGTTCCCAGCGCCACTCGGCGAATTCGGCCTCGTACTTGCCGCCGCCGGGCGAAAGGATCTCGATTTCATCGTCCTTGCCGTCGAAGCGGTAGGCGAACCACTTCTGCTTCTGGCCGCGGTAGCGGCCGCCCCAGGATTTCGGGATGAGTTCCGCCGGCAGGTCATAGGTGAACCACCCCGGCGCCTCCCGGATGAGGCTGACGTTGCGGATCGAGGTCTCCTCGTAGAGCTCGCGCCGTGCGGCCTTCTCAGGGTCTTCCCCCTCGTCGAGCCCGCCCTGGGGCATCTGCCACCACGAGCCCTTGCCTTCGCCTTCTGCGTTGGCGTCGGACCGCCGTCCCGCCCAGACCAGCCCCGCCTTGTTGAACAGGGCGATGCCGACGCAGGGCCGGTATGGCAGGTCCTTCGGCTGCTTCACGTCGCGGCTCATGTGCGGGCGGGGAGGAGGGCGGTGATCGGCACGATCAGGATACCGTGGCTGGCGGCGGTTTTGGCGAAGGCTGCGATGCGATCGACGGTCGAGGGAAAGGCGGAGCCGGTGGCGATGGCCCATCCGCGCGAGCGCGCCGCGCTGACCAGGTCGTCGAGGCGCGCGTCGATGGCGGCCGGGTCGGTATCGGCGTCGAGGACGATGTCGGCCTGCAGGAACGGCGTCGAGCCGGCGACCTCGCCGGCCTGGCTGCGCGCCGCGGTGCCGTCGTCGAGGTAGAGGAGACCGCGCTTGCCGATTTCGCTCAACACCGGGGCCAGCTTGTCGGCATTGGCCGAGAAGCGCCCGCCCATGTAGCTGACGACGCCGACATAGGTGGTGGCGCGGGACATCAGCCAGCGCAGCCGGTCGAGGTTCTGGCCGTTCGGCGCGTCGGTGGTCAACGTCTTCGGGCCGGGATTGACGTCGGGGTAGCCGTAGGGCTCCAGCGGCACCTGCAGCAGAATCTCGTGGCCGGCGGCGCGGGCGTCGGCGACGGTCTTGGCCATGTCGCGGCCATAGGGCGCGATGCCGAGCGTTACCGCGCCGGGCAGGGCGGCAAGGGCGGGGGCGGCATCCTCGGCGAGGCCGATGCCGCCGACGACGATGGCGACGCGGAACATGCCGTTGGCGGGGTCGGCCGGGCGCTTGTAAGCCTCGATCGGACGGGTGCCGTCTGCGCCGATGCGGGGCAGGGAACCGTAGTTGCTCTGCTCGAGCAGGTCGTTCCGCGGAAGGGCGGCGAGATGGACCGGCGCCGGCGCGTTGGGGTCGTGGATGACGACTTCGCCGCTGCTCACCGGCGCGAGCTTGCCGGTCGGCTTGACTTCGCTGAGGCCCGGTGTCCCGGGCTGCGGCGCCGGCGGCGCGATCGAACTGGTCACCACCGGATCGGTGCCGGTGATGCGGGCGACGACCGGCGGATTGCCGCCGCCGCCGAAGCGCATGGCGACGAAGATAGCGGCCGCCGCAAAAATAGCCGCTACCGGTATGCCGAAGACGATCACCGGCGAAAGCCTGCGCTTGCCGGCCGGTTCCGGCAGCCCCAGAGGCCTCGTCAGGTCATCCAGCATCAAATCAGCCTTCCGGTCGGGCAGCCTTCTGATCGGGACGAATCATTACGGCTGCGCCGTATGGCGCAGCCGTAACTCAACTCAATCGGGTCAGGGGCCGAATCGGCCCCCGGCCGCTCTAGTTCGGTATGCCGCGATTCGGATCGGGCGGGAAGGCCGCGTTCGATTGCAGCCCGCGCAGGAGATCGAGCGCATAGTTCAGTTGCTTGTCGTCCTTCGGGTCCGGCGGCACGTAGGCTAGCGATCCGCTTTGTTCGGTCCCGCCGCCCTCGGTGCTGAGGTGGCCCTTGAGGCTCGCCTCGCCCTGCGGGCCGGTATCCGGCTCCTTGGCCAGATCCGGCGGCAGTTCCTGGACCACCTCGATGTCGGGCTCGATACCCTTGGCCTGAATCGAGCGGCCGGACGGCGTGTAGTAGCGCGCCGTGGTCAGCCGCAGCGCGCCGTTGGAGCCGAGCGGGATGATCGTCTGCACCGAGGCCTTGCCGAAGGAGCGGGTGCCGACGACGGTGACGCGGCGATGGTCCTGCAGCGCGCCGGCGACGATTTCCGAAGCCGAGGCCGAACCGCCGTTGATCAGTACGACCACCGGCTTGCCGTCGGACAGATCGCCGGCATGGGCGTTGTAGCGCTGGGTCTCTTCGGCGTGCCGCCCGCGGGTCGACACGATCTCGCCGCGCTCGAGGAAGGCGTCGGAGACGGCAATCGCCTGGTCGAGCAGACCGCCGGGGTTGTTGCGCAGGTCGATGATGTAACCCTGCACCTTGTCCTTGCCGAGGGTGCTCTGGATCTTGTCGATGGCGGCCTTGAGGCCGTCATAGGTCTGCTCGGTGAACTGGGTGATGCGGATGTAGCCGACCTGGCCCTCGACCCGCGAACGCACCGACTGGACGACGATCTGGGCGCGAACCAGCTTCACGTCGAAGGGCTTGTCGGTGCCCTTGCGCTGGATGGTCAGCGTGATCGGCGCGCCGATGCCGCCGCGCATCTTGTCGACCGCCTGGTTGAGGGTCATCCCCTGGACCGTCTCGCCGTCGATGGCGGTGATCAGGTCGTTGGCGAGGATGCCGGCCTTGGCGGCGGGCGTGTCGTCGATGGGCGTGACCACCTTGACGACGCCGTCCTCCATGGTGACCTCGATGCCGAGGCCGCCGAACTTGCCGGTCGTCTGGACCTGCATGTCCTGGTAGTTCTTCGGGCTCATGTAGCTCGAATGCGGATCGAGCCCGGCAAGCATGCCGTTGATCGCCGATTCGATGAGCTGGGTGTCGTCGGGGACTTCGACGTAGTCCGAGCGGATGCGCTCGAAGACGTCGCCGAAGAGGTTAAGCGTCCGGTAGGTGTCGGATGCCGCCGCCTCGGCGGCCCCGCCCTGGAACACGTGCGTCTGGGAGACGCCGACGGTCACGATCGCGCCCAGCGCGACCCCGGCGAGGAGAAGTGAAGCTTTGCGAATCATCCGCCAACCTTTGTGTCAGAGGCAACAGCCCACCAGGGGCCCGGGTCGATCGAAGTCCCGTCCTTGCGGAATTCGATATAGAGCACTGGCTGAGAGGTGCCCACGGGAAGGGCGCCCGCACTTGCCAGCTTTTGCGAGGCCATCATCGCCACTGGCTCGCCGGCAAGGACAAACTGGCCGAGTTGAACATCTATACGTTCCATCCCCGCCAGCAAGACATGATAGCCGCCGCCGGCATTGATGATCAAGAGTTGCCCATAGCTGCGGAACGGACCAGCATAGACCACCCAGCCATCGCTGGGCGAATTGACCTGCGCCGAGGCCCGGGTGGCAAGGGAAACGCCCTGGGAACGGGCGCCGAGGTCGTCGACATCGCCAAAATGCCGCAGGATGCGACCGTTAACCGGAATCGGAAGCAGGCCGCGGGCATCGGCGAAATTCACCGCCGGGGCCAGGCGGTCGGCGCGGCCGAGCGAGGTCGGGCGGGAACCGACGCCGGCATTCTGATTCGACGCCGTTGCCTTGGCGGCCGCCGCGGCGCCCTTGGCAGCGGCGTCGATCTGCTTTTCCATGTTGGCGATCAGGTCTTTCAGGCTGGTTGCCTGGCTGGCCAGGGCAGCGGCCCTGGTCTGCTCGTCGGCGAGGGCGGCGGCGGAAGCCTCCCGCTGGCCGCGCTTTTCTTCCATGAGGAGCTGGATGCGGGCGCGATCCTCGGCAAGCGAGGTCGCGTCGGTGCGCAGCCGGTCGCGCTCGCGCACGCTTTCCTGCTGCAGCGAGACCAGCTGGCGCAGGTCGCCCGCGAGCTTGTCAGCGGCGGCGCGCAGGTCCGGAACGACGCCGCCGAGGAGAATGGCGCTGCGCACCGCCGCGAGCGCATCCTCGGGCCGGACCAGAATCGCCGGTGGTGGCCGCCTGCCCATGCGCTGCAGCGCCGCCAGGACCTCGGCCAGCACGTCGCGGCGGGCAACCAGCGAGGCATGGATCGCGTCCTCGTCGCGGGCAAGCGCGGCGAGGCGGGTTTCCGTGTCGCCGATCTGGGATTCAAGCGCCTGCACGCGTTTGCCGGTGTCGATCAGGTTCTGGTTGAGGGTGGCGCGGTCGTTGTCGAGGGAGGCGATCTCCTTCTGCAGTTCGGCCTGGCGGCCGGCGGTCAGCGCAATGTCCCTGGCGAGCGCATCGAGCTCCGCCCGGCGCGCGTCGCGGGCGAGCGCCTCGGGGCTTTCGCCGGCGGCAGCCGTGGCAGGAGCGACCGGCTCGGCGAAGCCGGCAGTCGGCCCGAGGAGCAGAACGGCAAGCGCCAGATTGTGAAGGACACGCCGCGCCAAATCGCCTCCTCACCCGTTCCCCAGGCCCGGATCACAGGCTTAACGGCGTCAGGCCTAACGATCTGTCAACCACGCCGAGGGGAAAGCGGATAATACGGGCGAATGCGGCTGAAGCGCGACCTCTAGTCGTGTTTGATCCCGGACTTTGATGGTGCAGTCTCTTCACTCGAATGGAAGGATGCGCTATGGGTCAGATTCTTCACGGCAGCGCCACGACGACAGAGGCGATCCGTCGAGCGATACAGCATAGTCAAGCGAGCCTGAGGGCG
>JBBQGL010000040.1:0-28466 GCA_038323025.1 Hyphomicrobiales bacterium | reverse complement strand
GCGGTTGCGATCACTGACGATGGCCTCCAGTCGGCGGCGATCCTCAGAAGTTACGTCGACGACGATCCCTGCTCTCATGCCGGCAGCATGAACTGCTTCGCCCAGTCAGGGAATCCTCTGAATGGGGCGATCCACTAGGCGACGCGGGCAACGAGGTCGGTCAGGTCGTCCAGTTCGATCTCGTCGCGGCGAAAATGGGCCGCTACCCGTCCTTGCGCCAGCACCGTCAGGTCGTCGGCGACGGACAGGGCATGGCGGAAATTGTGGGTGATCAGGATCACCGCCTGGCCCTGGTCGCGGGCCTGGGCGATGTGGTCGAGAACCCGCCCCGCCTGGCGCACAGCGAGGGCCGAAGTCGGCTCGTCGAGAACCAGAAGCGAGGAGCCGAAGAACATGGCGCGAGCAATGGCGAGCGACTGCCGCTCGCCCCCCGAAATGTTCACGCCGCGCTCTTCGAGGCCGCGCTCCCACCGCACGCCAAGCTGATGCAGTGCCGAGCGGGCCATCTCATCGGCGCGCTTGAGGTCGAACCACTTGAACGGCCCAAAACCCTTTTGCGGTTCGCGCCCGAGAACAACGTTGCGGGTGACGGAGAGCAGCTCGCAGACGGCGAGATCCTGGAAGACGGTCGCGATCCCGCGCTGACGGGCATCGGCCGGATTCTTGAAGATGACCGGCTCGCCATGGAAGCGGAGTTCGCCCTGATCCGGCGCAAACACGCCGGAGAGGATCTTGATCAGCGTCGACTTGCCCGCACCGTTGTCGCCGAGCAGCGCGAGGATGCGGCCGGCATAGGCCTTCAGGGAAACGTCTACCAACGCTGTCGTGGCGCCGAAGGCCTTGGAAATGTTCACCGCCTCGATGACCGGCACGGCGTCGGGCGGGATCGGCACGATCTTTCGCTCTCGCCCGTCGAGGTCGCCGGCGCCCCTGCCGGCCGGAGGCGGGCGCTGGCGGTCGGGTGCCGAGGTTGGATCGGCGCTCATGACCGCGGCCCGTCCGTGGCGCGAAGCTTGCCGTCGTCGTCCGGCTTGCCCCCTCCGCCGGCTTCCTTGCCGCTGATCTCCGCAATCGCGGCGTCGGCTGCCGCGCTACTGCGATGGAAGCCGCGCAGCGGTCGCGAGGTCGCCATCCGGCGGGCGACCGATGTGTTCAGGATGACCGACGCGACGACGATCACGCCGGTAAGGGTGCGGAAGAAGTGGCCGGGCGCGCCGGCGAGGACCAGGCCGACCTGGATCATGCCGAAGGTGATCGAGCCGAGGACCGTGCCGATGACGCTGCCGTATCCGCCCGACAGCAAGGTTCCGCCGATCACGGTGACGGCCACCGCCTGCAGCTCCATGCCCTCGCCGCGCAGCGCATCGACGGAGGAGAAGCGCGCCACCTGGATGACACCGGTGACCGCGGCGAGAGCGGACGTCAGCATGAACAGGTAGACGGTGATGCGATCGACGGGAACCCCGAGATTGCGCGCCGCCTGTTCGTTCTGGCCGCGGGCCTGGACCCAGTTCCCGAACCGGGTTCGGGAAAGGAGGAAGGTTGCCAGCGCTCCGATCAGCAGGAACCAGAGCATCGACATGCGGAAGCCGAACAGGAGCGGTCCGGACACGATCGACCTGAACGTCGGCGAGATCGCAACCGTTACGGGGAAACCGCCGGTCAGCGCGATAACCACGCCGCGCCAGACCAGCATGGTCCCGAGGGTAACCACGAAGGAGTGAATCCTGAATCTGACGACCAGGATTCCGTTGATGGCGCCGAGCCCCGCTCCGACGGCAATCGCCGCCACGGTGGCGACGACCGGTGGCAGGGAATAGTCGCGCATCACCACGACGGCCACATAGGAGGTGAGACCGAGCACCGCCCCGACCGACAGATCAAAATGGCCGCCGATCATCAGCAGGGTGACGCCGATGCTGAGGATGCCCAGTTCGGCCGCGACCGCCATCACGCTGATGAAGGTCAGCTGCGTCGGGAACAGGTCCGGGCTGAGGATGGTGAAAACGATGAACAGGATTACTACGGCCGCGAGAGCGGTTGCTTCGGGGCGGAGCAGGATGCGGCGGATCGCCTCGCCGTAAATCACCAGCCTCGGGGGCCGGGTGACGCCTGCGCTGGGTACGGCTCCTGGCGCCATGTCGACTGCCATATGACCAGAGAGAACTCGGATGCGCGATGATCCGGCGGGGCCGGGCGTCCCCTGCCCCGCCGGAAAGGTTCACCGACTAACGGTAGCCGGCGGTGACGAGCTTGGCCACCTTCTCGATGTTGTTCTTGTCGACGACGGTCGGGCCGGTCAGGAAGTAGTTGGCTTCGATAAGGCCGTACTTGATGTAGTGGGTGAGGAGCAGCACCGGCATATAGCCGCGCCAGAACTGCTGCTGGTCGATGGTGAAGGCCTGGCGTCCGTCCTGGATAGCGCGCAGGGCCTCTGCGTCAAGGTCGTAGCCCGTGACGATGAGGTCGCTGCGGCCGCTGTCCTGTTTGGCTGAGAGCAGGCCGGAGCTGATGTTGCAGACGCTGGTCGCCGCTGCCGTATCCGGATTCTTCCGCAGATAGTTGACGACGGTCTCGGACTCCTGTCCGGGATCCATCGAGGCCTCAAGGAAGTCGGCTGTGATGCCGGCCGCCTTCAACTCCGCGATCTCCGAGTCGGCCCGGTCGCGGCAGGTGGCGTCGCCCGGCTGCTGGTCGTCGACCACCACGCGGCCCTTCACGCCCATGGCGATGAGGTGCTGAGCTGTCAGCTTGCCGGCGGCTTTCTCGTCCGAACCGGTGCGGAAGAGGAAGATATCGTTGGGATCGCGGACCTGGGCCCCGGCAGGCGGGGCAGCGCCGCTGCCGAAGGCAATGCCGGCAGCCTTGGCGGCGGCGGCCACTTCGGTATAGGCCGAGTCCTGAGCGAATTCGCAGAGCGCGATGCCGTCGGCTTTCGCCGCGATTGCTTCTTCGATCTTCTCCACCTGGTTCGGGATCGTCAGCTGATCCGGATAGATGTAGGTGACCTTCACGCCGAGGTTCTTGCCGGCCTCTTCGGCGCCGCGGGCGAGATAGCCATGGAAGCCGGTCGGCGCGGCGCAGCCGACGAAGTAGATCGAGATGGGCTTGTCGTCGGCGAGTGCCGTTCCGGCCGAAGCCGAAAGGGCGATCGTCGCGGCCGCGATCGCTGCCAGCAACGAATTCCGCTGCGCGGGTCTCGTGCAAAGTTCCGATAGACTACGAATCACAGTCATCCCTTCCTCCTGTCAGAACGGTTTCCCGGATCGGGCGTTGTGCATGGAAGTCGTGCCCCGCCATGCGAGGGCTTTGTCGCGATGCCGACTGACCGCCGATCGTAAGCGATGGATCGGCGTACGAGGGCCTCGCGCACGCATGCTCGTCGGTACGCCGGCCAAGCCGAGCGACTGACAAATTGCTTCTACCGGGAGGCTTCCCGCGTGGATTGGGCTGTCCGCCTCGATGCTGCCCATGCCGGTCCCCGATACTCCCCGTCGCAGACGGTAGGCGATGGAGTGGTTCAGCGAAAAGAGCCAGTTGCTCGTTGGTCGCCGGGTCCACTTCGCGGCGCCTTGGAAAAGCCTCTCCCTCCGGTGTCGAGCCGCGGTCATGCGATCCTCCAGCACCGGTAACTTCGCGAAATGATTTCTGGCGAAGGACCGTCGTTGGCCTCGCGACAGGTGCTGCGCTACGGTGCGGCGTCTTCCACGGAGGTGGAGTTTCTCGGCGCCGGGTCGGCCGCGGCAAGAGCAGCAGCCGAACCAGGCGGCACGGGCGAGGTAAATGCGGGATTTCTTTCTTCCCGGGCGCTCTCCGGTAATGGGCCTACAGGCGGCGGTAGCGTCTTCGCATCCGCTGGCGAGCGCGGCCGCGATGCGGGTCCTGTCCGCGGGCGGCAACGCCATCGACGCCGCGGTGGTGGCGACTGCCGTGCTTGCTGTCGTCGAGCCGCAATCAACCGGCATCGGAGGCGACTGCTTTGCGCTCATCAGCAGGCGCGGCACGACGCCAATCGTCGGCTACAACGGCAGCGGCCGATCCCCCCGGGTGATGCCGAGACGCGGCATCGGCTCGCCGCAACTCGGCCGGATCGAGGAGACGAGCGTGCACTCGGTAACCGTGCCGGGCATGGTGGAGGCGCTGGCGAGACTGCTCGCCGATCACGGGACTCTTTCACTGGCGGCGGCGCTCGAACCGGCGATCGACCATGCCGATCGCGGTTTCCCCGTCCACCAGAAGGTCGCAGCGGAGTGGGCCGGCGCCGAGGCCAAGCTGCGCCTGACCCCCGGCGCGCGTCGGATCCTCTTGCCGCTTGGCCGGCCGCCGGCGCCGGGCGAGGTTGTCCGTTTTGCGCGCCTGGCCGAGACGCTGGGGCGGATCGCGAAGGACGGGGCCGAGGAGTTCTACGCCGGCCAGACCGCACGAGCCATCGTCGCCTTCCTTCGCGAGCAGGGCGGCCATCACACGCTGGCCGACTTCTCGACCCATCGCGGCGCTTATGTCGAAGCGGTCAGCGCGCGCTACGGCGACGCCGATGTATGGCAGATTCCGCCGAATGGCCAGGGCGTGACGACGCTCCTGATGCTCGGCATCCTCGAGTCGCTCGGCTTCGGGTCGGTCGCGCCGGATGAAGCCCTCTACCATCATTGGCTCGCCGAGGCGGCGCGTCTTGCCTTCGACGAGCGCAATCGGTCAATCGGCGACCCCGAACACGGTGCCGTTCGGGTCGATCGCTTTATCGACAAGGCGTACGCGGCACAGCTGGCCGCATCCATCGACCGCCCGGCCGGGCGGAGACCCGGGCCTGCGTCCGCCGGGGCTCGCGGCGACACGGCCTATGTCTCGGTCGTCGATAGCGAACGGAACGCGGTGTCTATGATCTCCTCGCTCTTCGAGAACTTTGGCTGCGGGCTGACCGATCCCGAAACCGGAACGGTCTTTCATTGCCGGGGTACCGGATTCGTCCTCTCAGAGAATCATCCGAATTCCCTTGGACCCGGCAAGCGGCCGTTGCACACGATCATTCCCGGAATGGTTTCGCGCGACCGGCGCATCATCGCGTCGTTCGGCGTGACCGGCGGGCCGTTTCAGCCGATTGGCCAGGCCAAGATCATCAGCGCGATGCTCGACCGCGGCCTCGATATCCAGGCGGCGATCGACGAGCCGCGCAGCTTCTACCGCGACGGCAGCCTCTATCTGGAACCGGCCCTCGCCGGACTGACCGGCGAACTGACGGCGCTCGGTCACCAGGTGTTGCCGGCCGAAAGCGCGGTCGGCGGTGCCCACGGCGTCCTTATCGACTGGGAGACCGGCGTATTGACTGGCGGTTCGGACGCCCGCAAGGACGGCTGCGCGCTGGCGATCTAGCTGGTTCTTCGCGGGAAGTCGCCCGGCGCCAGGAGAGGAACAAGAGGGGGGAGTCATGAGCGAGATTCTGGAAATCCCATACGAGGAAGTCCGCTGGGAGCGCATGTTCCCGGACCAGTTGGAGAAGCGCTTCGCCGCCTGGCCGGTGCTCTACCAGCCTTACGGGCTCTGCGAACCGCATGGACCGCAGAATGCGCTCGGGCTCGACGCCCTGAAGGCGCATGCGATCGCCTGCCACACGGCGCGCCGCCACGGCGGCATCGTCGCGCCCCCCGACTACGGCCACATTCACGAGATCGGCGACTACGCCATCTGGGCCGAGGAGAAGATCGGTGAGGTCGAGCGGGACTGGCTGAGCGCGGTTCCGCCCTGGCACCATTTCAAGACGGTGTGCTGGCACCTGCGCATCGCCGACCGCCTCGGCTTCAAGGCGATGATCCTGGTCACCGGGCACTACGGCGTCAACTATCTCGACCTGAAGACCCTCGCCGACCTCGTGCAGCCCCGGGTCGGTGTCCGGCTCTTCACCCTCGCCGACTTTGAGGCCGATATCGTCGGCTTCGACGGCAAAGGCAGCCCGCAGGGCGATCATGCCGGCAAGATCGAGACCTCACAGCTGTGGGCGCTCGAGCCGGCTTCGGTCGATGTCTCCCGGATGCCGCCCCCCGACGCCAACGGCACGCACTTCGCCATGGGCCCGGATGCGCGGACCGCAACGCGGTTTGCGGGCGAGGCGATGGTTCGCCGCCAGGTGGAGTTTCTCGGCGGCAAGGCGCGTGAGTTGGTCGCCGATTTCGACCGGATCCGGCCGGCGGTCCGCCTGCGTTCCTTCGCCGATGTCGAGGCGCTGTGGCAGGAGATCGTCGCGCCGGCGCTGCCGGCTTTTCTCTCCATGCAGACCGACCCCCACCGAACCGGGCGCACCGTGTCGGAGAAAAGCCGGTGGGCGCTGAACTGGAAGGCTGCCTCCGCGTATCGACCCTAACCATCGCCCGGATAGGCGCGGCTGAAGTCGGTCCCGCCAACATCAACGGCCACCGGTTTGCGGGCGCGGGCGGCGGCTGCCGCCGCTTCGACGATCGCTATGCCCCTCAGGCCGGCCTCGAACGTCGGGAAAAGGCCAGCGGCCTTGCCCTCGCGCATGGCGCGCCAGGATTCCGAGATCACGTTGCGGAAAGCGTCGAGGTAACCCTCGGGATGGCCGGCCGGCACGCTGGCCGTCCAGCGGTCGCCGGGCTTCAGCCGGTCGGGGTCGCGCTCGCGGATGATCTTCTCGCCGAGCCGCCGTTCGACGAAGGTGTTCGGCTGCTCCTGCAGCCAGTCGAAACCGCCGGCCGATCCATCCATCGACACCGCGATGTGGTTGGGATTGCCGGGCGACAGCGCCATGATGGTTGCGCCGCCCGATGCACCCCCGCCAAGGGTGACGAGGATATCGGCCTGGTCCTCAAGGGCAAAATCGACCCGCACGCTGCCGTCGGCCTGGCGCTTGCCGGCCGGTTCCGGCCCCTGCCCGGTGCCGCCGCGCCACGTGCGGTCGGGACGGCGGGTGTTGAAGGTGGCGAAGATTTCCGTGACCGGCTTCCCCGAGATGAACTGGACGAGGTCGAGCCAGTGGACGCCATAGTCGAAGAGCGCATAGGACGGCCCGCAGAGGCCCGGCGAGAAGTGCCACTGGTACTTCTCCGGGTCGAAAACGTCCTGCGACAGGTAGAGTCCAGACACCCGCCAAAGGTCGCCGAAATGGCCGGCGGCAACGAGGCGGCGCAGTTCCCTCACCAGCGGATAGCCGCGGTAGCAGTAGGCGATGGCGCCGACCCGCCCGGCGCGGTCGGCAGCGTCGATCATGCGCCTGCAATCGTCCGAGCTGGTCGCCATCGGCTTCTCGCAGAGCACATGGGCGCCTGCCTCGAAGGCAGCGATCGTCTGCTCGGCATGGAAGGAATTGGGCGAGCAGATGTGGACGACATCCGGCTTCTCGGCGCGCAGCATCGCCGCCAGGTCGTCATAGGGCCTGCCGACGCCAAAAGCCTTCGCCGCGGCGAGGGTTCGCCCGCATACCGCCACGACCTCTCCACCGATTTCCCGGATCAGCCGGGCATGTACCCGGGCGATGTAGCCGGACCCGACGATGGCTGCGCGCATGGTGTCTCCCGCGGTGGTTCAGAGTGGCGGACCTTCGCACGTTAATAGACGCAGCGGGCAATTTGCCAAGAACCACTCCGCGCGACGGTGACGGAGCCAGGCAGGCAACCCGCGTCCCCGTTTTGCCCTCGCCGCCATCCCTCTTGCACACGCGCGTGGCAAATGGGCTAACTGGGACCGCACGCGCCGGGTCGAGGGGAGACGATGAAGCTCAGGTGGGGACTGATTGGTGGCGGCGAAGGCAGCCAGATCGGCGGCACACACCGGATCGCCTCCGGCCTGGATGGGGCTTTCGAGTTCGTCGCCGGGGCCCTCGACATCGACCCGGCACGCGGCCGCGCCTATGCAGCAAAACTCGGCGTCGCTCGGGACCGGGCCTACGGCGACTGGCGCGAGATGCTGGCGGCCGAGAAAGGGCGCACGGCCGACCGCCTCGACCTCGTCACCATCGCCACGCCGAACAGTTCCCACTACGAGATCACCAAGGCATTCCTCGCCGCCGGCTTCGACGTCCTGTGTGAAAAACCCCTGACAACCACCGTGGAAGAAGCGGAAGACATCGTGCGCACAGCGGGGGCGGCCCGGAGGATATGCGCCGTCAACTACGGCTACTCGGGCTACGCCCTCGTCCGGCACGCCCGCGCCATGGTCGCCCGGGGCGATCTCGGCAAGATCCGCGTGGTGATGGCGGAATTCGCCTTCGGCCATCACGCCGATGCTGCCGACGCGGACAATCCGCGGGTTCGCTGGCGCTACGATCCCAAGCTCGCGGGCGTCTCGTCCGTGCTCGCCGACGCAGGCATCCATGCCCTGCACCTCGCCACCTTCGTCACTGGCCAGGAAATCGAGAGACTGTCGGCGGATTTCGCCTCGACCGTGGCGGGGCGGGAGCTCGAGGACGATGCGTTCGTCGCTTTCCGAACCACCGGCGGGGCGGTCGGACGCCTATGGGCGTCCGCCGTCGCTCTCGGCCGCATGCACGGGCTGACGATCCAGGTCTTTGGCGAAAAAGGCGGTTTGCGCTGGGAGCAGGAGCGGCCCAACCAGCTTTACTGGACGCCGCTCCGCGGCCGCACCGAGATCATCGAGCGGGGCGCCGGCGGTCTGTCGCCGGAGGCGGATCGCGCGTCGCGGGTGACGATCGGTCATGCCGAGGGATTCTTCGGTGCATTCGGCAACATTTATTCCGACCTTGCCGAGGTCTTGCGCGCCAGCAAGGAGGGTCGCGCACCCGATCCCCTGGCACTCAGCTACCCCAAAGCCGAGGACGGCTTACGCAGCATTGCCGCCATCCACGCCGCGGCGCGGTCGGCCCGGGAAAACGGCGTCTGGATCGAACCCTGACGGTTCCCTCCTGTGCAAACCGGGTAGACCGGTCGGCAGGCCGCGTCCTTGAAATGGCGCGCGGGCTGGCCTCACACCACACGAACTCTCAAGGACCTTATGTCTCGCGCAACCTCGCCCAGATCGTCGTTGAGCTGATGGTCGCGAGCCGGATCTCAATGAACCGGTTGCGTCGGACCGAAGAGCTCCAGTTCCGCCGGCAATGCAACTTCTTCGCCAGTCTCCAGGGCGGAGGCGACGTCAACGGCCGCGCTCACCGAGCCAGGCCGGAACGGCTTCACCAGCACGCCGATCGCGTCGTCGCAAACCCGCGCCTTCTCCGGCGAGCCGGTGACGAAGATCGTCGGGACATTCCACCTGCGGTGGGATTCGCTGGCGAACCGGCAACCGGTTTCGCCGTCGGCAAGATTGACGTCGACGAGGAGGAGGTCGGGCAAGGAATGCGCAAGCAGCCGTCGGGCCGCCGCCGCGGATGCTACCGCCCCTACGACGACGTGCCCGGCCTCTTCGAGTGCATCTTCCATCATGATCGAGATCACGGCGTCGTCTTCGACGATCAAAACCCGCATGACGCCTCGCATTCGAGCCGGAACCTCCGACTTCAGGAACGACGGACTGTGGAGGGTCAATGCCGCACAACGGACACAGTTCCGTACGCTTACGTACATTTCTTCCACAGGGTGGCCCAATCGGAGGCCGGCTACCCTGGCGCGGATTGTTCTTGGCGCCAAAACTGCGTAACCATGGCCCCAAGCAGGCGCAGACCGGCGGGGTTCGGGGAGCAGCATTTTGGAGAGAGGCAGGCTTCGTTTCGCGGTCGACACCGGCGGAACGTTTACCGATCTTGTCGTGGCCGAGCCGGACGGCAGCCTCAGTCTCCACAAGACCGCAACCGTGCCGGCTGACCCCGTCGCCGGCGTCATCAACTCGCTGGCAGCGGCGGCGGAAGCGGAGGGCGAGACGCTCTCGGCATACCTCGCCCGCGGCGACATTCTCGTGCATGGCACGACCCATGCCATCAACGCCATCGTCACCGGCTCGACGGCCCGCACGGCGTTCCTCACCACCAGGGGCCATCCGGATACGCTCGTCTGGCGCGAAGGCGGTCGTGCGGAGGCCTTCGATTTCAGGACGCCCTATCCCGAACCGTATGTTCCGAAGGCGCTCACCTTCGAGATAACCGAGCGCATGATGGTCGACGGGTCGGCGCGCACGCCGCTCGACGAGGCGGCGACGATTGCCGTCCTGCAACGCCTTGCCGGGCTGGGCGTCGAGGCGATCGCGGTCTGCTTCCTGTGGTCGATCGTCAATCCCGAGCACGAGCTTGCCGTCGGCCGGCTGATCGAGAAGCACCTGCCCGGCGTGCCCTACACGCTGTCCCACCGCATCAATCCTTCGATCCGCGAGTACCGGCGGGCGATGTCGACCTGCATCGATGCCTCGCTGAAGCCCGCCATGAACGTCTATCTCGGCGGCCTCGAAGAGCGCTTGCGCGCTGCCGGCTTCCACGGCCGCGTCCTCATCATCACCTCGCAGGGTGGCGTCATGGACGTCGCCGCCATCGCCGAGGCCCCGGTGCAACTGGTCAATTCCGGCCCAAGCATGGGGCCGGTGGGCGCCCTCGCCTACGGCTCCTCTGCGGGCACGGACACGCTGATCGTCGGCGACACCGGGGGCACGACTTTCGACGTCTCGCTGGTGCGCCATGGCCGCATTCCGCGCACGCGCGAGACCTGGCTCGGCCGCCCGCTGGTCAGCCACATGACGGGGATGCCCTCCGTCGACGTGCGCAGCATCGGGGCCGGCGGCGGCTCGATCGCCTGGGTCGACCAGGGCGGGCTGCTCCATGTCGGCCCGATCAGCGCCGGCGCCATGCCGGGGCCTGCCGCCTACCGCCGCGGCGGCACCCGGCCGACGGTCACCGACGCGGCGCTGGTGCTTGGCTTCGTAGACCCGGCCTTCTTCCTCGGCGGCCTGATGGCAATGGACGTCGCCGCGGCCGAGGCGGCGCTCCGGCGCGACGTCGCCGAACCGCTCGGCAAGACGCTCGAGGAAGCCGCGATCGCCGTCATCGAACTGGCGACGGAAAACATGGTCCAGGCGATAATGGACATCACGGTCAACCAGGGCATCGACCCCACCGAAACCGCGTTCGTCGCGGGCGGCGGGGCCGGCGGCCTCAACTGCGTCGCCATCGCCCGCAGGCTCGGTTGCCGCCGCGTCCTCGTACCGGAGCCGGGCGCGGCGCTTGCCGCCGCCGGCGCGCTCATCTCGGACCTCACGTCGCGCTATCACGCCATGTTCCATGCCGGCAGCGACGGCTTCGACCGGGCCTCTGCCAACGCCGTTCTCGCCCGGCTGGAGGAGCGCTGCCGCGCCTTCGCGCGCGAAGCCGGCGCCGGCGCCGATTTCACGATCGACTGGTCGACCGAGGCGCGCTACCCCGATCAGGCGTGGGAGATCGAGGTGCCGCTCCGCGGCGCGCGCTTCGAGTCGGCCGAGGACGTTGCCGGGCTGGTCGCCGATTTCCATCGCACGCATCAGGAAGTCTTCGCGGTCAGCGATCCGGGTTCGCCGATCGAGACCGTCGGCTGGAACGCCGAGGTCCGCTGCCGGATCGGCACCGCCGAGCCGGGCAGGGTGCGCTCGGCGGCGGCGACGGCGAGGCTGCCTTCGCGGCGCGTCCGCTTCCTCGCCGCGCGGCAATCGCGCGAAGTGGAGGTGCATCGCTTCGAGGCGATTCCGGTGGGCGCGGAGATCGCGGGACCGGCGATCGTCGAATCGAGCTTCACCTCGATCGTCATCGACCCGGGCGCCACGGCCCGGCGCGATGCACTTGGGACTCTCGTCATCGACGTTGGAGCATGAGGCAGGGAATGGCTGGCACCGGCTCGAATATCGACGGCATCCGCATGGCGGTCCTCACCGCCCGCCTCAACGGCATTGCCCGCAAGATGTCCAATACGCTCTTCCGGACGGGGCGCTCGGGCATCCTCACCATCGCGCACGATTTCTCCTGCGCGGTGCTGACCGCCGACCATGAATTGCTCGCCGCGGCCGAAAGCCTACCGATCCACGTCCTCCGCGGCCCCGAGATCATGACCAAAACGATGACCGACAATCATCCGGTCCTGAAGCGCGGCGACGCCTACCTGCACAATTCGCCGTATCACGGCTGCACCCACCCGGCCGACCATTCCATCCTGATTCCGGTGATCGACGACGACGGCGTGCACCGCTTCACCGTGCTGGCGAAGGGTCACCAGGCCGACTGCGGCAACGCCCTGCCCACCACCTACATGGGCGCGGCCAAGGATGTTTACGCCGAGGGCGCGCTGATCTTTCCGGCGGTGAAGATCCAGGACAATTACGAGCACGTCATGGACATCGTGCGCATGTGCCGCCTGCGCATGCGCGTGCCCGACCAGTGGTGGGGCGACTACCTGGCGACGCTGGGCGCGGCGCGGGTCGGCGAGCGCGAGATCCTGGCGCTCGGCCGCGAGGTCGGCTGGGACCTGCTCGCCGCCTATACCAAGGAATGGTTCGACTACAGCGAAAAGCGGATGATCGATGTCGTCCGCGCCATGCCGAAGGGGAGGCTAACGCGCACCAGCACCCACGATCCGTTTCCGGGAACGCCCGCCGATGGCGTCACCATCAAGGTGACGGTCGACGTGAAGCCGGAAGAGGCGATGATCGAGGTCGACCTCCGCGACAATCCCGACAGCATGGAAAACGGGCTGAACCTTTCCGAGGGCTGCGCGCTTTCGGCGCCGATGGTGGCGATCTTCAATTCGATCGACCAGACCGTGCCGAAGAACGAGGGCAGCTTCCGGCGGATCAAGGTTCTTCTCCGCGACGGCTGTATCGCCGGGCGCCCCATCCACCCGACCTCGTGCTCGGTCGCCACGACCAATATTGCCGACCGCGTCGCCAATCCCGTGCAGTGTGCCATCGCCGAACTGGCCGACGGGCTGGGCATGGCCGAGACCGGCGCGGTGATCCCGCCGTCGTCGGGGGTCATCTCCGGCGTGCATCACGGCAAGCCGTTCGTCAACGAGGTGTATCTCGGCTGTACCGGCGGCGCCGGTACGCCCCACAACGACGGCTGGCTGACCATCCTCCACGTCGGCAATGCCGGCATGTGCTACCAGGATTCGATCGAGATCGACGAGCTGCGCCACCCGATCTTCGTCCACGAGCGCCGCCTCCTCCCCGATACGGAAGGCGCCGGACGTTTCCGCGGCGCGGTCGCCGCCCTCTCCGAGTTCTCACCGCTGGGCTGCGACATGACGGTCGCCTATGTCAGCGACGGCAACTTCAATCCGGCGAAAGGGACGCGCGGCGGTGGCACCGGCGCGCCCTCCTCGCAGTTCCGCCGGCGCGCCGATGGCTCGCTGGAGCCGGTGGGCAATTGCGCCGAGGTGGTAATCAAGCCGGACGAGGCCATGGTCTCCTACAGCTGCGGCGGTGGCGGATACGGTCCGCCGCACGAGCGCGCGGTCGAGCGGGTCGTCCATGACGTCAGCGAAGGCTGGGTGACGCCGGCGCGCGCCGAGGAAGTTTATGCGGTGGCGATCGGCGCCGACGGCCTCGATGCGGCGCGCACGGCCGAACTGCGCCGCCGGCGCGCCGCCGCGGCGTAGACCCTTACAGGATCTGATGGCGGGCGAAGACCGCGGCAAGCGATTCGCCGGCGGCTAGCTCGTCGCGCACCGTGGTCTCGTGGGTTACCTTGTCCAGCGACAGGGTGATGACCTTCTCGGCGATCTCGCCGGGTATCGCGACGACACCGTCGACGTCGCCGAATATCCAGTCACCGGGCTTCACCGGTATGCCGCCGCATTCCACCGGCACGTCGATCGCCTTGACCTCGCCGCGGCCCTTGCTGTCGAGCGGGCCGATGCCGCCGGCAAAGACCGGGAAACCCATCTCACGGATGAAGCGCACATCGCGTACGAGCCCGTCGGTGACCGCCCCAGCGGCCTTGCGCGCGTGGGCGGCGGTGCTGAGCAGTTCACCCCAGGGACCGATGCGGTTGCCTGGTGCGCAGGCGAGCACCGGCACGTCGTCCGGTTGCAGGCTGTCGATCAGCTCGATCTCCATTGCATAGGGGTTGCTCCCCGGAGCCACGTGATACACCGACAGATACACCCCGGTTCGTGCCCGTCCGAAGAGCGTCAGCGTGTCGTCCAGGGGCCGTATCGTGGGCGCCAGCGCATGATTCATGTTGCCCAAACCGTCGAGCACGTCGGAGATGACGCCCGAGTAGAGCCTGGTGCGCGCGAGCGAAATCAGCTTCTGGTCCATGGACTTACGGCCTCCGGTTATTGTTGGGTCGGGAGTTTGACGAAACGGATGGCGAGCAGCGCCAGAAGCGTGCTGCCGACCAGGATCAGCGCCACCAAGGCATTGATATCAGGCGTGAATCCCATGCGCATCATCCCCCACAGCCGCATCGGCAGGGTCGAATCCGTACCGGTGACCAGAAGGGTTATCAGCGTTTCGTCGAAAGACAGTGCAAAAGCAAGGATCGCCGCCGAACCGATGGCCGGCAGGAGGCTCGGCAGCAGGACGTAGCGGAACGTCTGCCAGCGGCTGGCACCGAGGTCGAGCGAGGCCTCCACCAGGCTTGAACGCAGGCTCTGCAGCCTGGTCAGCACAATGCGGTAGACCAGCGCCAGCACGAAGACCGTGTGCCCGATCACCACCGTCCACAGCGAGCGCGGGATGTCGGCTTCGCGGAAAAAGATGAGTAGCGACAGGCCGGTAATGATCGGCGGCATGAGGAAGGGCAGGAAGATCACCAGCTGCAGTGCTTCGCGAAACCGCGACCGGCTGCCGTTGTAGTGGAATGCCAATGCCGTGCCGAGGACGAGCGCCAGGCCGACCGCGGCGGCGCCGACGATGAGTGTGTTGACGACCGCCTCGATGATCCCCTCGTCATTTGCCAGTGCCGCGTAGGCCGCGAACGAAAAGCTGTCCCACTGCACGGCGTTGTTCTGAAAGCCGAAGAACGAAAAGAACACCGCCACCAGCAACGGTCCGTAGAGCACAAGGAGAACGAAACCCGCGATGATGCCGAGAACGGCCGTCGCCGTGCGCGAAATTCTGATCACAACTGGTGCCTCGCCCGCGCGAACAGGCTGGTGAGCAGCAAGACCGCCAGCACAAGTACCAGAAGAACGACCGAGAGCGCCGCGCCGAACGGCCAATTGAACGCGAATCCGAACTGGCTGTAGATGATGCGCCCGAAGGTCATGCCGCTCGTCCCGCCGACCATCTGCGGAGTGACGAAATCGCCGAGGGCGAGCACGAACGCGAATGTGGCGGCGACGATCGTCCCCTGCAGCGAAAGCGGCCAGATCACCTTGCGGAACGTCTGCCACGACGAGGCGCCGAGGTCGGCGGAGGCATCGAGAATATTGCGCGGGATGCGCTCGAGCGCGATGAAGATCGGCAGGATTGCGAACGGCAGGAGAAGGACCGCGAGCGTCAGGGCGACTGCCTGGAGATTGAAGATCAGGAAGCCCAGCGGTTGATCGATAACGCCGAGGAAAAGCAGAATGCGGTTGAGGAAGCCGTTGCCGCCGAGGATCGCGCGGATGGCGTAGATCTTGATGATGTAGCTCATCATCAGGGGCACGACGAAGACCAGCGTCATGACGTATTTCCGGCGGCCCTGCAGGCTCGCCAGCAAGTAGGCCACCGGGTACGCAAGGATGAGACAGATCGCGGACACTGCGAGACAGAGCAGGCACGTGCGCAGGAACACCGGCACGAAGGCCGCATCGCTGAAGAAGCGGGTGTAGTTGCGCAGCGTCAGCTCGCGGACCTCGACCCCGTGGTCGACATAGAAAAAGCTCTGGACGAGAAACAGCACCAGCGGCAGCAGGATGAACACGCCCGGAATGGCGTACGCGAGCACCGTCGTGACGATCCGGTACAGCCCGAGCCGCAGTTCCTCGCCTTCGGTGCTCGCTGGTATTACGTCGGAACGAAGTGACATTCCCGATCGCTCCAGCTGACCTCGGTCTCCCCGCCGACCTCGACCGGCAGGCCGGCTGCTCGGCTGGGAAGCTTTATCATCAGGGTGGTCTCGGGGTGCGTTGTCGCCGCCACGCGCACCTGCGAAATCGGCCCAACGAAATTCGCCTCCTCGACACGGACTCGCAGGCGGTTGGGATTTGCCGATCCTGCGTCAAATGCAATCGCTTCCGGGCGTACGAGCAGCTTGCCGGGTTGGCCGCTTGAAATCGCCGAGCCATTGCCGGCGCACCGGAACGCACCGACCGACGTGGTCAAGGCGATCGCGTCGCCATCCATGCGGTCGGCCGTGGCGTCGATCAGGTTGTTGTCGCCGAAGAACCGGGCGACGTATTCGTTCGCCGGCCGGTAGTAGACCTCCTGCGGCGAGCCTATCTGCTCGATCCGTCCCTTGTTCATGACGCAGATGCGGTCGGCGATGGTCACCGCCTCTTCCTGGTCGTGGGTAACGAACAGGAAGGTTGTCCGGATTTCGCGCTGGATCTGTTTCAGGAAGCGCTGCATCTGCCGGCGCAGTTCCGCGTCGAGGGCGCCCAGCGGCTCGTCGAGTAGAATCAGTCGGGGTGCGCAGATGATCGCGCGGGCGAGCGCCACGCGCTGTTGCTGGCCGCCGCTGAGTTGTGCCGGGTAGCGCCCGCCATATCCATCGAGCGAAACCAGGCCGAGGGTCTCGGCGACCTTCCGTTTGATTTCCCGCCTGGCGGTGCCGCGCACCATGAGGCCGTAACCGACATTGGCCTCTACCGTCATGTGCGGAAAGAGGGCGTAGTCCTGGAACACCGTATTGAACGGACGCCGGTTTATCGGCGTCGCCGAGATGTCGGCACCGTCGAGGAGCACGGCGCCCCGCGTCGGCGCGATCAGCCCGCCGATGATGCGCAATATCGTCGTCTTGCCCGAGCCGCTCGGCCCAAGCACGGTCATGAACTCGCCATCGCGAAGGACAAGATCGACGTCGTGCAGGATTTCCGTGCCGCCGTAGGACTTCGCGACCTTACGAAGTTCGACCAGCGTCTTCGTCGCGCCGTCCATCACACCAATCTGTCCCCGTCAGGCGAACGGCCAGGCGGAGGCTCCGCCTGGCCGCAGATGGCTAGCCCAGGAGCTAGGGCGACGCCTTGATCTCGTTCCAGAGATCCGCGCGTTTGGTCGGGTCCTCAACGTCCTTCAGCCAGACCAGCTTGTCGTTGGGCTTGGCGCTGTCGAAGGGGACGACCGTATTGCCAAACCCGGTGCGCTCCGAGAGCTGCTGGCCGATCTGCTTCTGCAGCACGAAATTGACCCACGACTCCGCCAGGTCCTTGTCCTGCACGCCGCTGGTCATCGCCCAGGTGTCGAGCCAGGCGGGAGCGCCTTCCGACGGATTGACGTAGGCAATATGCGCGCCGGCCTTCAGCATGTCCTTGACCTGCTGCTGGCCGTAATTGGCGAAGATGATGTCGACGTCGTTGTGCTGGTAGAGCTGCAGCGCCTCGTCGGCGGTCGTGTAGAAGCTAAGCACGTTCTTCTTCATGTCGATCAGCTTCTGCTCCGCCTGCTTCAACTGGTCGTCCGTGAGGTGGAACGGATCGGCGATTCCCATCGTGAGCGCGGTGATCGTGAAATTGTGCTCGCCGTTATCGTAGCCGAGCACCTTGCCGGCATACTTCGGGTCCCAAAGTACCTTCCACGACGTCGGCGCCTCCTTGACCTTGTCGGTGTCGTAGATCAGGCCGATCGAATCGAAGGCGTAGGGGACTGCCATCACCTTGCCGTCGCGCATGACGCCGGTAACCTTGGACAGATCCTGGAATCGGGCCAGGGTCTGCTGCTGGTTCGGGACCTTGGCGAGGTCGTACGGCGTCGTCAGGCCGGCATCGATGTAGCGCTGGAGCTGGGCCGTATTGACCGCGAAGAGGTCGAAGTCCTTGCCTTCGCTGCCCTTGATCTTGGCCCAGATCTCATCGTCGGTGCCGATGAAGACCACCTTCACGTCGCACGAGCATTGCGCCTCGAAGGCCTTTACCCAATCCGGGTCCGCGTAGCCGTCCCAGGCGAGAATACGGAGTTCCTTGGCGAAGCCGGGCGCCGAGGCCGCGGCGATGGCGGCGATTGCCGCCGCCGTGGACAGGAAAGTTCTGGAAATAAGACGCATTTTGGTCTCCCTCTGATCCGTGGATCGTGCCCTGTCGTGGCGGTCACACCCAACCACCATCGACGATGTAGTTCTGCGAAGTGCACATGCGGCTGTCGTCCGAGGCCAGGAACAGTACCATGCGGGCAACGTCCGGCGGATAGAGCCGGTCGCGCAGGCTTTGCATGCGATCGATCTGGGCCTCGCCTTCGGGTGTTACCCAGAGGTCGAGCTGGCGCTTGGTCATGATCCAGCCCGGGACGACGCAGTTTACCCGGATGCGTTCCCGCCCGAATTCGTGCGCGAGACCGCGGGTAAGCCCGTTGATTGCCGACTTCGCGGTGACGTAGGCAATGCAGTCGGTGTCGCCGACGAGCCAGGTGATCGATCCGAAGTTGATGATCGAACCGCCGCCCGCGTCGCGCATCTGGGGACGCACGGCCTGCGCCGCGAAGAACTGGTGCCGGAGATTGACGGCCATCCGGTCATCCCAGTACTCGGGCGTCACCTCGGCCGTCACGTGCCGGTCGTCGCTGCCAGCATTGTTGACCAGCACCCGGATCGGGCCGTCTTCCTTGCCGGTGCGCTCGATGGCAGCCCGCAGGGCTGCAACGTCTCGCAGATCCGCGTGGATGAACCTCGGCTTGCGGTCGCCACGCGCCGCGATCCGCTCCGCCAGCGCCTCGGAAGGCGTTGTCTGTATGTCTACGAACGTGACGCGTGCGCCCTGGGCGCAGAAATGTTCGACCACGCTTT
The DNA here is from genome assembly GCA_038323025.1 of Hyphomicrobiales bacterium. GTDB lineage: Bacteria > Pseudomonadota > Alphaproteobacteria > Rhizobiales > Kaistiaceae > JAFKKF01. The sequence continues at coordinate 9,694 of JBBQGL010000040.1, read as the reverse complement.
CACCGAGGCCTGACCCGCCGCCGGTGACGAACACGACGCGGTCCTTGAGGCTCGGGTAGCGGGCGTCGGACGGCTGCATCGCTCGACGGGCCTCAGTGCGAATGCCGGGGAATCCCGGCGCCGCGCCTGCCGACAAGAAAGTCCAGATCGCAGCCGCGATCGGCTTGCAGGACGTGATCGACGTAAAGCCTTTGATAGCCGCCGCTCATCTTCGGCAACGGCGGTTGCCAGTCCTTCTGGCGATCCGCCAGTTCCTTATCGCCGACCTCCAGTGTGAGCTTCCGGCCGGCGGCATCGAGCGTGATCATGTCGCCATCGCGCACGACCGCAAGAGGCCCGCCGAGCGCCGCTTCCGGCACGGCGTGGAGGATGACGGTGCCGTAGGCGGTGCCGCTCATCCGCGCATCGGAAATGCGCACCATGTCGGTGATGCCCTTCTTCAGCACCTTGGGCGGGAGGCCCATGTTGCCGACTTCGGCCATGCCGGGATAGCCGCGGGGGCCGCAATTCTTCAGCACCATCACGCAGTTCTCGTCGATATCGAGGGCCGGATCATTGATGCGCTCGCGGTAGTGCTCGATTGTCTCGAACACCACCGCGCGACCGCGATGCTGCATGAGGGCGGGGGTTGCCGCGGAGGGCTTGATCACGGCGCCGCCTGGAACGAGGTTCCCCTTGAGAACAAGGATGCCCCCTTCCCTGGTGAGCGGATTTGTCAGCGGACGGATGACCTCCTCGTTGTAGTTGTCGGCCTCGGAGCAGGTCTCCCACAGGGTCTTGCCGCTCACCGTCGGCGCGTCCTTGTGGAGGAGGCCGGCCTCGCCGAGGGCGCGAAGCACGGCCGGCAGGCCGCCGGCGTAGTAGAACTGTTCCATCAGGAAGCGGCCGGAGGGCATCAGATCGACGATGGTCGGGACGGCTCGTCCGAGCCGGTCCCAGTCCTCCAGGTCGACCGGCACGCCGATCCTGCCGGCGATAGCGAGGAGATGGATCACCGCATTGGTCGATCCGCCGACGGCGGCGTTCACGCGAATGGCGTTCTCGAAATTCTGCCGGGTCAGGATCTTCGACATGACGAGATCCTCCCGCACCATGTCGACGATGCGCCTTCCCGCCATTTGCGCGAGCACCATGCGGCGCGAATCGACCGCCGGGATCGCCGCGTTGCCGGGCATTCCCATGCCGAGGCTTTCGACCATGGTGGCCATGGTCGAGGCCGTGCCCATAGTCATGCAATGGCCGGGCGAGCGGCTCATCGCCGCTTCCGAATCGAGGAAATCGGCGACCGACATTTTGCCCGCCTTGACGTCCTCGCTGAAGCGCCAGAGGTCGGTCCCGGAGCCGATCTCCTTGCCGCGGAACTGGCCGTTGAGCATCGGGCCGCCCGAGACCGCGATGGCCGGCAGGTCGCAGCTCGCCGCCCCCATGAGGAGAGCCGGCGTGGTCTTGTCGCAGCCGACGAGAAGGACGACGCCGTCGATCGGATTGCCGCGGATCGACTCCTCGACGTCCATGCTGACGAGGTTGCGGAAGAGCATGGCCGTCGGGCGGAGGTTGGACTCGCCCAGCGACATGACGGGGAACTCCAGCGGCAATCCGCCGGCTTCCAGCACGCCGCGGCGCACGCGCTCGGCAATGCCCCTGAAGTGGGCGTTGCAGGGCGTGAGCTCCGACCATGTGTTGCAGATGCCGATGACCGGACGCCCGTCGAAGGAATCGGCGGGCATGCCTTCGTTCTTCATCCAGCTCCGATGCATCATCGAGTCGCGATCGGTACCCCCGAACCAGGCCTGCGAACGTAGTTTCCGGCCGTTCCCGCTCATGTGCTTGTCCCCGCCACCCGTCTTGCCGCCGGTCTCGCTCGGCCGGCAGTCGTTTGCCGGTTTGATCGTAGCAGACTTGATGTCGGTTCAAAGCGCGGCGGGGTTGCGTCACCCGTTGGGGCAGGCCCGGAGCCAACACCGACAGCTAGGAGAAGCCGGCTTCCGCCAGCAACCGGAAGAACAATCCGCCGTCGGCCTTGTTGGACGCCTCCACACCGCCATTCTCGCGCATGAAAACGATCGGATCGGCGATGCGCTCGGCCTTTCCCTCCAGATAGGCGCCGAGCCGGCGTGAAACGCTGACAACTTGCAGGCTGGCGGAGCGGCGGACTGCGTCATAGCGCGCAAGTCCGTCGTCGACGCTTTCACCGGCGAGAGCCGCAGCCAACTCGATGGCGTCGTGGCCGGCCTTGATCGCGCCTTTCGCCACATGGGGTCGCGCCACAAACGCGGCGTCTCCGAGGAGTGCGACGCGGCCGACGCGCATTGTCGGCGATTCGAGGTCGCCCACCGGTTGGAAAAGCGGCAATTCGGTCTTCCGCACGATCTCGGCCCATGCCGGGCAGAGCAGTGCTTCGGCGTCGCCGCGAAGCGCCGTCGTAACCTCCGGCCGGATCAGGTGCGGTGGAATGCCTTCGGGATGATGTTGGCCACCGGCATCGGTCTGCATGCGCTCGAGCGTCGTCCCGGCGTTGACCGGGCGGTACCACACGAAGCTGTAGCGCCTGTGCCCGGGCCTCAGGTCGTCGTCCGGTCCAGGAACCGGGTAGCCGAGGATATGCCCGCCGTCGATCAGGCTCCACGCAAACCGGTGGAAGATCGCCGCATGGGTTTCGGACGACAGCGCCGCCTCCTCCACCATGCCGCGCCAGCCGACATACCCGGCATAGACAAGATCGACCTCCGGCAGGATCTGACGCCGAACGGTTGAACGGACGCCATCGGCGGCGATCAGAACGTCGCCCCGGATCTCCGAACCGTCGGCGAGAAACGCGGTAACGCCGGCGCCGTCGTCGGCGAAACCGGTGACCCCAGCGCCGCGGCGGATGCGTTCCTCCGGAAAGGCCGCCGAGAGCAGGGAGTAGATTCGGGCCCAGGAGGTGCAGAACTGCGGCATGTGGATTTCGCCGGCGATGCTGCCGTCGCGGTCGAACGCTGCGCGCCCGCCGACCGCGACACCCACGCTGGCATCGACTTTAGCGCCGGCGGCGAGCAGACCCTGCAGCATGGGCGGGTGGACGCCCAGACTGGCGCCGCGCCCCTCCAGCCGTCCCCTGCTCCGCTCGACGATCGTCACGTCCCAACCGGAGCGCAACAGGTTGCAGCCGGCGAACAGGCCGCCGAGAGAACCGCCGACTACGATGGCGCGCCGCATCAGGAGTTCCGATTTTGGGCGAGGAGCGCCGCTACAATGCCCGCGGGACGTCGTGCGAGGCAAGGCCTGGCCGGACGGATGGAGCGCGCGTCGCCCCCGGTCTATGCTCGACCGAGATCAGGGGGGATCAGGATGAATCGCACTCTCATTCGTGGCGCGGCGGTTCTGACGCTCGACCCGCGCCTTGGCGACTTCGCGCGCGCGGATATCCTCGTCGAAGGATCGCGCATCGTCGCCATGGCGCCGTCAATCGCGGCCGACGACGCGCAGATGATCGATGCGGGCGGAATGATCGCCCTTCCGGGTTTCGTCGATTCCCATCGCCACACATGGCAATCGCTTCTGCGCGCAACGGCGGTCGATTGGACGCTTGCCCAGTATTTTGCCGGGATCCGCGGAGTCATGGGGCGGCTCTATACGCCGGACGACATGTATATCGCCAACCACCTTGGTGCCCTCGAGGCTCTCGATGCCGGGATCACGACGCTTTACGACTGGTCGCACAACAACAACTCGCCCGATCACGCCGACGAGGCGGTGCGCGGGCTGAAGGACGCGGGTATCCGCGGCGTCTTCGGCTACGGCAACGCCAACGACGAATGGATTCCGCCCAGCGCCCAGCCGACCAACTTCGCCGACGTGGAGCGCGTGCGCCGGACGCATTTCGCTTCGGATGATCAGCTCGTCACCATGGCCTTTGCGGCGCGTGGACCGCAATTCACCAGCCTCGATATCACGGCCGACGAGTTCCGCCGGGCGCGCGACCTCGGCCTGAGGATCACGGTTCACGTCGGCGACGGCGTCTGGGGCACGACACGTCCGGTGGCTCAACTCGCCAGCCGCGACCTGCTCGGCGACGACATCACCTACGTCCACTGCAACACGCTAACCGACGAGGATTTCCGCTTCATCGGCGAGAGCGGCGCCACGGCGTCGATTTCGCCGGAGGTCGAGCTGCAGATGGGACATGGCTTCCTGGCCACGCTGAAGTTGCTGCGGGTGGGCGTTCGGCCGAGTATCTCGATCGACATCGTCACCTCGATCGCGGGAGACATGTTCGGCGCGATGCGGACCCTGCTCGCGGGCACCAGGGCGGTCGTCAACGACGCCGCGCTCCGCGAACGTCGCATCGTCGACCCGCTGCCGCTCACCAGCCGCGACGTGCTGGAGTTCGCCACCATCCAGGGCGCGCGCGCATCCGGGCTGGCGGAGCGGGCCGGTTCCTTGACGCCCGGCAAGCAGGCCGACATCGTCCTGATCGATACCAACAGCCTCAACCTCATTCCTATGAACAACCCGTACGGCGCCGTCGTGGAATCCGCCCATGCCGGCAACGTCGATACGGTGCTGGTCGCGGGCAAAATCGTGAAGCGGGCGAAGAAGCTGCTGGAGTTCGACCTGCCGCGGCTTCGCGCCCGCGTCGATGCGGCGCGTGACGGCCTCTTCCGCCGTGCCAATGTACCACCGGACGGCTCGTGGCTGCCGCGGCCGTTCAGCCAGGGTGCCGATATCGCCCGCCAAACGCCTGTCGTTACGGTGTGATCGCCACCTTCAGGACACCGTCGCGCTGGTGGCCGAAAAGGTCGTAGGCCTTCTCGATCTCGTCGAGCTTGAAGCGATGAGTGACAAGGGACTTCAGGTCGGCTCGCCCCGAAGCTACCACGTCCATCAGGCGGCGCATGCGCTCCTTGCCGCCGGGGCAGAGCGACGTGACGATACGGTTGTCGCCGAGCCCGGCGGTGAAGGCGCTCAGCGGAATCTTGAGATCGGTCGAGTAAACGCCAAGGCTTGACAGGGTGCCGCCCGGCCGCAGCACGCGCAGCGCGGATTCAAACGTGCCCTGGGTTCCGAGCGCCTCGATAGCCGCATCGACGCCGCGCCCGTCGGTGGCCTTCATGATCTGATCGACCGGATCGCCCTTCTTGAAGTCGATGAGGATATCGGCTCCGAGGCGCTTCGCCATCGCAAGCCGCGTGGGAACCGTATCGACGCCGATGATCGTCGTGGCACCCATCAGCCTTGCGCCGGCGACCGCGCAGAGCCCGATCGGGCCTAGAGCAAAGACGGCGACGACGTCGCCGATACGGATCCGGGCGCCCTCCGCACCCGCGAAGCCCGTCGACATGATGTCGGGGCACATCAATACCTCTTCGTCGGTGAGGCCTTCCGGCACCGGACTGAGGTTCGCCATGGCATCAGGCACGAGAACGTATTCCGCCTGGCATCCGTCGATCGTGTTGCCGAAGCGCCAGCCGCCCGCCGGCCGGAAGCCGTGCTTTGTGCCAGCACCGTCCTGCGACGGGCACCCGCACAGGCAGGCATAGCTGTGGCCGCTGGGCGTGATGGCGCCGGCGACGACGCGCTGGCCTTCGTTGAAGCCTGACACGGCCGAGCCGAGCTTCTCGATGACGCCAACCGGCTCGTGGCCGATCGTCAGGCCTTTTGCGACCGGATACTCGCCCTTGAGGATGTGAATGTCGGTGCCGCAGATCGTCGTCGTGGTCACGCGCATCAACGCATCAAGTGGTCCGGGCTCGGGTATCGGCTTCTCGTCGAGCACGATCCGCCCCGCCTCCACGAAAATCGCGGCCTTCATTTTCTTCGCCATTGCAAAAACTCCACCGGTTCACGCGTGCATTTCTGCTTTTAACTGGTGGACGACACGGGCATTGTTCGGCGATGTTGTATGTGTCCTTTTGGACATTGTTAAAATATTTAGCGCGCCTTGAGCTTTGGCAATATATAAAGCTGAATATCGGATAATATTCAAATATTACTTTGGCTCTTTTGGCACTTTTTCTTTCATTTTGAGTGTCCCCGAAGTCCGCATTTCGCTATACGCTCGCGGCGCGTCATTGCGGGAGACAGGGGCAGATGGCGACGACGGCAGTCCGCCGGGCTGATTTCTTGATGGCTCTGGCCTACGCGACTGATCTCGCCACTGGCCACTCGCGGGATTTTGCACTGCGCTCGTGCGTGCTGGCGATGCGGTTCGCGGAAGTAGCTGGCCTCGACGAGGATGTACGCCGCGCGGTTTATCATCAGGCCTTGCTCCGCTTCATCGGATGCAATGCCGATACCCATTTGCTCGCTGCGGCGTGGGGCGATGAGATCACGCTTCGCCGGGACCTCCATCACATCGACATGGGCAACCGCGCGGATTTCGTCGAAATCTTCGTCCGGGCCATAAAACGAAAGTTCGCCGGCGCATCGTCGGAAGAAATTGCCAAGGCGGTGGAACGTGGCCTTGCCGAGGCCCCTCAGATAAATATCCCGATCCTGGCCGGTCATTGCGAGGTCGCCCAACGCATCGCGGAACGGATAGGCCTGCCGGAGGAAATCCGCTCGAATCTCGGCCAGATCTATGAGCGCTGGGACGGGAAAGGAATGCCGCGAGGTCTCTCCGGGAACGCGGTGAAATTTCCCGTGCGCCTGGTGACGCTCGCGCAAGACGCGATCGCCCTGCACGACGCTCATGGATTTCAAACGATGAGGGAGATGATCGCCAGGCGTGCCGGCGGAGCCTACGAGCCAGAGATCACCGATCTCTTCGTGACTCATGCGGAGCAACTGCTGAGGGGGCTCGATCAGCCGGTCGACCGCCAGACCATCCTCGCGCTTGAACCGCTCCCCCACGGGATGCTCGACGAGGACGCCGCCGAGGAAGCCTATCTGGCGATCGCCGACATGATTGACATGCGGATGCCGTTCACGTTCGGCCACTCTCGGGCCGTCGCGGAACTCGCGGACGCGGCCGGAAAGCGCATGGGTCTTCCGGCATCGGACATTCGCGCCGTTCGCTGGGCGGCCTACACTCACGATATCGGCGAGCTCGCGATTCCCGTCTCGACCTGGATGCGCGCCGGCCCGCTGACCGAACGCGAGACCGACGCCGCGCACCTTCATCCCTATCATGGCGAGCGCGCGCTCGCCTCATTGGGCGGCGAAGGCAAGTCCGTCGCGGCACTGGTTCTGCGCCATCATGAACGCCTCGACGGCACCGGCTATCACCGTTATGCCCGCGCCACCGACCTTTCGCCCGCTGCCCGGATCCTTGCCGCCGCCGAGGCCTTCCAGACCGCTCGCGAACACAGGCCCCATCGCGCCGCCTTGAGCAATGCGGCGGCGGCCGCGAAACTCCGTGCCGCGGTCCGCGAGGGGACCCTGTGCGCCGACGCCGTGGAGGCGGTGCTGGCCGTGGCCGGGCAACCGGCGCGCCGTGGAACGACGGAGCGGCCGCCGGGCCTGACCCCGCGGGAAATCGAGGTTCTCCGCCTGATCGCAGCCGGGCTGACCGCGAAGGAAGCGGCCCGCCGGCTCGATATCGCGCCGAAGACCGCCGACAACCATATCCAGAGCCTCTACTCCAAGATCGGCGTCACGACCCGAGCCGCCGCGGCCCTCTACGCACTCGAGCGTGGGCTGGTGCAACAGGAAATCTCACCGGCATAGGGAATCCTCCCCATGTGCGGTCCGGCGCGCGCCGACATCCTCCTGACCTGAGCCCGCCGTTGCGGCGGGCCCATCGGAGGAACCACCATGAACGAACTCTGTGCCAAGGGTGCGGTTGAGCTCGCCGGGCTGATCGCGTCCCGTAAGGTCCTGTCGGGCGATGTCGTGGACGCCTATCTTGCCCGTATCGAGGAGATCAATCCCGGCCTCAACGCGATTACATCAACGCTGGCGGACTCGGCGCGCGCCGCCGCTGCGGCGGTCGATCGCGCGGTTGCCGCGGGCAAGCCGCTCGGTCCGCTCGCCGGCGTGCCGTTCAGCGTCAAGGGTAACGTCGACGTCGCCGGCTCGCCGACAACCTGGGGCGTCGCGGCGATGGCCGGGCAGATTGCTTCGACCGACGCCCCCGTGGTCGCGCGGCTGCGCGAGGCCGGCGCCATCCCGCTCGCCCGCACCAACCTGCCGGACTTCGCCTTCCGCTGGGACACCGAGAGCGGCGTCGCAGGCCGTACCAGAAATCCCTGGGATCCGACCCGGACGCCCGGCGGCTCTTCCGGCGGCGAGGCCGTCGCGCTGGCGACCGGCATGACGCCGCTCGGCATCGGCAACGACCTCGGCGGCTCCTTGCGCGTCCCCTCGCAGATGTGCGGCACTACCGCGATTCGCCCCTCGCGCGGGCGGGTTCCCGACGCGGCGGTTACCGAGCCGCCGGAGACGCTGGTCATCCAGATGACCCACACCCAGGGGCCGATGGCCCGCCGAGTGGCCGACCTGCGGCTGGCGCTCAACCTCATCAGCGCTCCCGATGCCCGTGACCCGCGCTGGGTGCCGGCGCCGCTGAAGGGACCGGCGCCCACTGGCCGGGTCAAGGTCGCCGTCGTGCGCAACCCTCTCGGCGCCGGCATCGACCCGCACGTGCGCGCCGGTGTCGACCGCGCCGCCGGCTGGCTGGCGGACGCGGGCTACGACGTGGTGGAGGCCGAGCCGCCGCAGATCGCCGAGACGATGGGTGCATGGGTCAACGCAATCTGGGCCGACGTCGGGGTGCTGTGGCCGAACCTGAAGCAGGTCGCCGGCAAGGGCGTCCTCAACTTCATCGACGCCCTGCTCGCGAAGGGCCTGTTCAAGCCCGTCGATCAGGCGGCGCAACTCGGCGTATGGATCGCTATCCACCAGCTCGGCGCGGCGTGGTCGCAGTTCCTGTCCGAGCATCCGATCATCCTGTCGCCGGTCTCTTGCGAGCGCCCCTGGCTCATCGGCGACGACATCAGCCGCGTCGACCAGATCGCGATGTCCATGCGCATGGTTGTGCCGGTCAATATTCTTGGTCTCCCCGCGGCCGCGGTCCCCGTCGGCGCGGACGACGGCCTGCCCCAGGGCGTGCAGCTGATCGGCGCGAAATTCCGCGAAGACCTCCTTCTGGACGCCGCCCAGGCAATCGAGGATCGGGCACCGGTGCTGACGCCCATCCAGCCCCGGGCGGCCAAGGCAATCGAGGGCGGCATCGCGGCGCGCAAGCTGGAGGCGGTCAACTAGCACTCAAAGCCTCGACTTCGGGAAACTCCGCATCCCGAGAGGATTCACGCGGGGCCGGCCACTGCCGGCCCCGCTTTCACTTATGCGGCCAGTTGATCTTCACGGGCGGATCGACGCGACTACCGGTGATTAAGATTCCGCATCGCCAAGTTCGAGCAGCGCCGCTGCCACTCCGGCGCGTCCGCACCTGTCGGCCAATGAATGAACCGGCATCGTTTCTGAAGAACGGGCAGTGCCGACATCCGGGCTGGTGAGTGGGCGCTACCGGGTCAACAGGCGGTGCCTGGTGCCGGCCAAGCCCGGACCTGAACGAAAAAGGGCCTCCCGAAGAAGGCCCTCCACCGCTGCGTTCGGTCGAATACCGAACCTAGCCGCAAATCCACTTCGGCTGCTTCTTGGAGGAGTTGTAGTGGCAGCTCGGCGCCTTGACGGTCTGGGCCTCGGCGGCAATCGGGCCGACAATCAGGAAGGTGGCGATGGCCGCCAGAATGATCTTGGTCATGGAAGC
>JBBQGL010000039.1:0-28489 GCA_038323025.1 Hyphomicrobiales bacterium | reverse complement strand
GCCCGGGTGTCGATGTTTTTGTGGGGGGGGGGTCGTATTTTTCTACTTGACCTCCCCCCCTCTTTTTTTTTGCTGGGGCGGGGCTCCTAATATCACGACCCCCCCTCTTGGGGTTTGTGCCCCGCGCCCTTGCTTGAAAGCGGGCATAACCCGGCAAGAAATTCCCGCTTCCCGAACCTCCCGTAGTCTTGTCGCCACTCCTTCCTGCCGAGGGACGGTGCCCGGTACCGGCATCGGTCATCGTGGGAGGGGGCGGCGCCTGCATCGGCGGAGCGCCGGTGTCGGAGCAATCCGTCGCCGGTTCCGGCTGCCGGTCCGGGGTGCTGTCCGGAATGCCCGCCGGCAATACGACCGGCTGTGGGTTTTGCCCACCGTAAAGGGTTGCGCAGAAGGCGAGGCTCTATCGCTCCGCCGGCCGCGCCGCCCCCGAGAGCGGAACGGATGGCGACAAGTCGCCGGGCGGGTGCTCGCTGAGCGCCCCACTTGACTACTGGACGGCGTTTGGCGAGCGCCCGCCACCCCCGGCATCGCGCCGGGAGACCGACGACCGGAAATGCAGATGACTCGGGCCTGAGCGGCCGCGGGAACGAAGGGGTGCGCCTCACCCCGGATGAACGAAGGAAGAAACGATGAAGAAGTACCCTCCCGGGGTCTCTCCCAATCTGACGATTCAGCCGCTCGACCCGGAAATGGTACGGCTCCTTCAGCGGGTCTGCACGGCGCTCAATTTCCCCAACGCCTGCACTTACAAGATCTGCCGGCGCCTGAAGCGCTGCTCCACCCGCGAGGTCATGTGCTGGCAGGTCACGCGTGAGGTCATCCAGCCTCTGGTGCTATGGGTGAGGGCGCGGGACTGGGCATTCACCGTGGCCCAGGGAAAAGACGTCGAAGTCGCGCCGGTGTATATCCCGGACTATCAGCGTATCCTCGCCGACGACGCGGGCGTCCTCGCCGAGGTCAAGCGCCGTGTTGAGGCCGCGATGTCGGCGCATGGCGGTGGGCCGGCCGCGGGCGGCGAGACCGGCAAGGAAGGAGAAGCAGCACAATGATCCGGGTCGGTATCGGCGGGTGGACTTACGAGCCGTGGCGCGGCGCCTTCTATCCGGCCGACCTCAAGCACGCCGACGAGCTCGGCTACGCCAGCCGCCACGTCACCACCATCGAGATCAACGGCACGTTCTACCGGACACAGTCGCCGGAGAGTTTTGGCAAATGGCGCGACGAGACTCCCGACGATTTCGTCTTCGCCGTGAAGGGCCATCGCGCGATCGTCAACAAGAAGAACCTCGCCGAGGCGGGCGAGGGGCTCGACTGGTTCCTGAAGAGCGGCGTCCTTGAGCTCGGCGACAAGCTCGGGCCGCTGCTCTGGCAGTTCGCGCCGTTCAAGAAATTCGTGCCCGAGGATTTTGCCGCCTTCCTCGCGCTCCTGCCGAAGGAGGCCGGCGGGCGGAAGCTGATGCACGTGGTCGAGGTCCGCCACGAGAGCTTCCTCGTGCCGGAATTCGTCGACCTGCTCCGCCAGCACAACGTGGCCGTGGTCTTTGCCGACTCCGACGAATATCCGGCGATCGCCGATGTCACCGCCGATTTCGTGTATGCCCGCCTGCAGCGCACCGACGAGAAGAACGCCACCGGCTACGCGCCGTCGGACCTCGAACGATGGGCGATGGTCGCCGAGAACTGGGCGGGCGGCGGCGAGGCGAAGGAGCTGCCGCGCTTCGGCAAGAAGGCCGCGGCGAAAAAGAAGCGGCCGGTGTTCCTCTACATGATCGCCGGCGCCAAGGTCCGCGCGCCCGCCGCGGCGATGGCCCTGATCGAGCGCCTCGGGCGTTAATCACGCGACTTAACCAGCGAAGGCGAAAGGTGATGCGGTGGCCGCATTGAGGCCGTATTTGGCCGTGGTTATGCCCGGCGCGAAGGGGCTGGCTAACCACGATGCGGCTTAACCAGAGACGGGAATTCGTGAAGCATGGGACTGACAAAGACACGCCGTCAGGCGTTCGCATGCGTTGTCGCAGCATTGTGCGCGGGAGCGTTTCTTTCCACCAGTGAAGCGGAGGCCGGAGCCCAGTGCGGCAAGGCCTCCTGGTACAAGGCGGGTTCAAGAACGGCGAGCGGGGAGCGCATGAACTCCAACGTGCTCGCCGCCGCCCATCGCACCTTGCCATTCGGCACCCGGGTCGAAGTCGTCAATCTCGCCAATCAGAAGGCCGTCGTGGTCCGCATCAACGACCGCGGCCCGTTCGTGCGCGGGCGCGTCATCGACGTGACGCGGGCGGCGGCCGAACGCATCGGTCTCACCGGCAGCGGCATCGCCAACGTTCGCCTGACGGTGATCGGCGGCCCCGGCCGCCTCGGCGCCCCCGGCGGGGGCTGCTGACCCGCACCTGACGCCGCCGCCGCTTCGGGCCGGGTCACTTCCCCTTGGTGTAGTTCGCCAGCCGGAAGAGGCTCAGTCCGAAGACGCGGCGGTAGTCGCGACGATCGAAGGCGGTTTGTTTCGCCTCGCAGGCGCGCTTCGCCGTCTCCAGCTGGCGGCGGATCGTGGCCTCGAGCGCGCCGCAGCTCTGCGTCGAGGACATGGCGAGCGCCTTGGCGACGAAGGCGTTGGCGCAATCGACATAGATGCCGCGGTGGGTTTCCTCGTGCTGGCGGGCGAAGTTGGTGAAGGCCAGCCAGGCCGAGCGCGTGCTGGCGGACATGCCGCCCGGATTGGTCGCCTTCGGCAGGGTCATGACGAAGCGGACGCTGAGGTCGACTTTTGTCGCGTTGCAGACGCCGTCCTTGCCGACGTCCTTGGTGAAGAGCGAGAGCGAGTAGTACGGCCGGATGTTGGCCACGGCCGCGCCGCGATCGCCGTGGAAGGGATGGTTGCGCATGAACGAGACGAGGCTGGCGGCGCTGGTGCCGCTGACGCGATAGTCGCGCACTTCGGTGGACGAGCGCACCTCCGCCCCGGCGGGCGCGGTCTGCAGTCCGATGCCGACAGCGGCACCGATGGCCAGCGCGGCAAGCGCTCCCCCGACCCGGCCCGGCATTCGGCAGACCATGACAGGCAAGTGAGTCCCCCTCTCTCTTGCTCGATCAGCTTAGCCGGTCCCGGGAGAAATAAAAGGCCGGGGTTCATTCGCTCCGCCCGCTCCCCAGCGAGAACCGGTCAAACGATGCCGACTTGATCAGCGCCGTCACCGGCTGGCCCACCTTCAGGTCGAGTGCGACCAGCGCAGCCCCGGTGATGGTGGCGAGGAGGGTGTCTCCGGCGATGTCGAGGCGGATCTCGACGTCGGGAGGCGGGCCTGGGGCGATCCCGGCGACCGTCGCGGCCAGCCGGTTGCGGATCGACAGGCGGCCGGGATCGCCGACCGCCAGCGCCACGTCGCGCGCCCGTATTCGCAGGCGCACCGGTGCGCCCTTTGCCGCCCCCTGAAGCGGGACGGTCAGGCCCCCGGCCGGGTGGTCGAGGATCGTGGTTCCGGCTTCCCGGTCGTTGGCGAGAACGCGGGCGGTAAGCACCACGCTCGCCTCGTGCTGGCCGGTGAGGGCGCGAAAGTCGAGGCGGCCAAGCACCTCGTTGACGGTTCCGGTCGCAACCGTTCTGCCCGCCGCCAGCAGAACGAGGCTGTCGGCGATGCGCGCGACTTCCTCGATGGCGTGGCTGACATAGACGATGGGGAGCCGCAGCTCGTCCCGCAGGCGTTCGATATAGGGAAGTATCTCTGCCTTGCGTGCGTCATCGAGGGAGGCGAGTGGCTCGTCCATGAGAAGGAGCCGCGGGCTCGCCAGCAAGGCCCGGCCGATGGCGACGCGCTGCTTCTCGCCGCCCGACAGGCTCGCGGGCCGGCGATCGAGGAGCCCGGCGATGCCGAGGAGGTCGACCACCGCGCCGAACTCCTTGTCCCCGGCGTGGCGCTCCGACCGGCGCCCCCCGTAAAGCAGGTTGCCCTTTACTGAGTAGTGCGGGAACAGCCGGCCCTCCTGGAAGACGTAGCCGACGCGGCGCTTGCGCGCCGGGACATCCGTCCCGGCGGCGTGGTCGAAGAGCACGACGCCGTCTATCTCGATCGCGCCGCGGTCGGGGCGGACCAGCCCGGCGATGAGGTTGACCAGCGTAGTCTTGCCGGAGCCGGACGGGCCGAACAGGGCGGTAACCCGCCCATCGCTTGTGAATTTGGCAGCGAGGGCGAAGTCGCCCACCTGCTTCGCGATATCGACGCGGAGCGTCATGGGCCGGCCATTCGCCGCGCGACCCGCCGGGCAAGGATGTCCGACGCGACGAGGGCGGCGAAGGCGATGGCCACCGCGATCGCGGTCAGCCGAAGCGCCCCGGCGTCGCCGCCCGGAACCTGGGTGTAGGTGTAGATCGCCGTCGGCAGCGTCTGGGTAACGCCGGGTATGTTGCCAACGAAGGTGATGGTCGCGCCGAACTCCCCGAGCGCGCGGGCAAAGCAGAGCACCAGGCCGGCGAGAATACCGGGGAGGGCGAGGGGCAGCGTGATGGTCGCAAACACCGCGACGCGCCCGGCGCCGAGCGTCGCCGCCGCGGCTTCGAGGCGTTGGTCGATGGCCTCGATCGACAGGCGGATGGCGCGGATCATCATGGGGCTGCCCCTGATGCCGGCGGCAAGCGCCGCGCCGGTCCAGCGGAAGGCGAGAACGATGCCGAACGTGCGCTCCAGTAACGCACCGACCGGGCCGTTCCGTCCGAACAGGATGAGCAGGAGGTAGCCGGTCACCACCGGCGGCATGACCAGCGGCAGATGGACCAGCCCGTCGAGGAGGGTGCGCCCCGGAAAGCGGTAGCGTGCCAGCACGTAGGCGAAGAACAGGCCAAAGGGCAGGGCGACAACGGTGGCGACCAGCGAGATCTTCAGGCTAAGGCCGATCGCCGTCCATTCGCCCGGTGCAAGGTCGAGCATTGGCCTGTTCTGTCAGCCTCGCGCGGCCTTTGCCAGAGCCCTCTATGAGGCGGGGGCGACTACCGTGAAGCCCTGCTTCTCATACGCCGGCTTGGCTTCGGGCGACTTCAGGTAGTCGTAGAACGCCTCGGCATCGGGGTTGGTCGAGGCGCTCACCAGCGCCACCGGGTAGAGGATCGGCGGGTGGCTGTCCTCCGGGAAGGTGGCGACGACCTTGACCGCCGGTTCGGCGCTGGCATCGGTCTGATAGACGATCCCAAGCGGCGCCTCGCCCTTGGCGACGAAAGCGAGCGCGGCGCGCACGTTGTCGGCCTGGACGACGCGCGCGGAGACCGAATCCCACAGGCCGAGCTTGGTCAGCGCCGCCTTGCCGTATTTACCGGCGGGCACGGAATCGACGTTGGCCATGGCGAGCTTGCCGTCGGCGCCGAGCGCGTCGGCGAGCTTCGCGGGGACAAGTTCGAGCGTGGCGGCGGAAGCCTTGGGAGCGACGAAGACGATCCTGTTGCCGAGGAGGGTGACTTCGCTCTCCTTGCGGACGAAGCCCTTGTCATGAAGCTCCTTCATCCAAGCGAGATCGGCGGAGAAGAAGATGTCCGCCGGCGCGGCGGCTTCGATCTGCCTGGCGAGCACGTTGCTGCCCGCATAGTTGATGGTGACGCCTTTGCCGGTCTTCGCCTTGTAGGCGGCGACGACGTCGTCGAGAGCGTTCTTCAGGCTCGCCGCGGCAAAGACAACGACATCGGCGGCGGAGGCGAAAGTGGGCGCGGCGCCGGCGAGCGGGATCGCGACCACGGCGGCAGCGGCGAGACGGAGGAAGTACCGGCGGAGCATTTCTGGCCTCGATATGTCGGTTCGGGAATATCGAGACATGTCAACATGGAAACCGCGGCAAAGCAATCGAGCGCGCGATTGAAAATCAAGGCCCCTGCGCCGGACGGCTCGCAGAATTTGTTTCTCTCGCTCGCTTGCGGTTAGTCCGGCTCGAAATTCATCGCGACGCCGTTGATGCAATAGCGCAGGTGGGTGGGCGGCGGACCGTCGTCGAAGACGTGGCCGAGGTGGCTGCCGCAATTCGAGCAGTGGCATTCGGTGCGCACCATCCCGTAGCTGCGGTCGGTCGAAGTCTCCACGGCACCCTTGATCGGGTCGTTGAAGCTCGGCCAGCCGGTGCCGCTCTCGAATTTCAGCTTCGACTTGAAGAGCGGCTGCCCACAGCCGGCGCAGGAAAAGGTGCCCGCCCGTTTTTCATGGAGCAGGGCACAGCTTCCCGGCGCCTCGGTGCCGTGGCCGCGCAGCACGGCGTATTGCTCGGGACTGAGCAGCTTCCGCCACTCCGCGTCGGTGTGGGAAACCCTGAACGTGGTCATGGTCATCGCGCCGCCTCCGCCGGTTGCCGTCATTCCATATTCCCCATCAGACTGTGGACAAGCCCCGATATGTCACTGCCGGCATCGGAAACAAGGTCCGTGTCGCAATATGGGGTCTCACGCAGGGCTCTTCGACAGGTGACGGCGGAGGTCGGCGATGCCGGCAGCGACCACCTGGTTGGCATCTCTTTCCATCTCGCGGTAGCGGCCGAGAATGCGCTTGCCGAGCGGCGTCAGCTGCGCCCCGCCGCCGCCCCCGGCGCCGCCCTTCTCGGTCGCGACCAGCGGCCCGGCGAAAGCCGCGTTCAGTTCGCGGACGAGCGTCCAGCCGCGCTTGTAGCTCATGCCGAAGCGGGCCGCGGCCGCGGTGAGCGATTCCGTCTCCGCGATCGCTTGCAGGAGGTCGGCCTTGCCCGGTCCGAGGGCGAAGCCCGGCCTCAGTACGACGCGTAGGCGCAGCCCTTCGGTAAGATTCGCGAACTGCGCCATGGTGCGGTCCTCTCTTCGACGGGCGGGCGCCGGAAACTGTCCCCAACGGGGTGAGACGGAATACCGCCGTCCGGGGCCCTTCCGCCCCGTTTCGCCTTGGCCGATACTAGCGGCCGCGGGCGACCCGCGCACAGAAAGAGATCGCCTGACGATCCCCAAAAGGTCTGCTATCCGATTGCCGCGAACGGGCGGCGTTCGCTGTCGCCGAGGCCATAATTGACGAAGAGGAACGAAGATGCGGAATGCGCTGATCCTGGCGGTTGTGCTTGGCGTGGCGGCCGGGCCGGCGCTGGCGCAGAAGAAGCAGTTGGCGATCGTCGTGCCGGGCCGGGACAGCCCGGCCTACACCGCGATCGGCGACGGCTGCGCCAAATGGAATGCCGAGAACAAGACCAGCGACTATGAGTGCCGCTTCGCCGGCCCGGCCTCGAAGGCCGACGGTGAGGGCCTGCTGCAGATCGTCGATGACCTGATCACGACCGGTGCGGCGGCGATCGCCATCGCGCCTTCCGACGGCGATGCCCTGGCGAAACTCCTCAAAGCCAAGCAGCCGTGGATGCCGGTCCTCGCCATCAGCACCGACTTCCCGCCGGCGGACAAGGCGGTCCGCCGCACCTTCCTCGGCCTCGACAGCCACGCGCTCGGCGCAAAGCTGGCGGAGCTGATCAAGACGGCCAAGCCGCTTGGCGGCACTATTTGCTTCCAGCTCGGCAAGGCCGACTCGGAGGTCTTCAACGAGCGCGCCGCCGACGTTCGCGATGCGCTTTCCGGCGAGAAGGGCACGGTGCGGCTGACCGGGCAGAACGGGTGGACGGAACCCGACGGGTGTCCGCTGGTCAGCGACGAGCAGGCGGCTTCCGCTGCCAAGCAGATCGCCGCCATGTTCAAGGCCAATCCGCTGCTCGATGCGCTGGTGCTGACCGGCGGCTGGGCGGAGACGAACGCCAAGGCCTATGCGGCCGCGCTGCAGCCGGTGGCGGGGCGGATCAAGAGCGGATCGCTCGCCATCTTCGGCGTCGATACCGGTCCTGCCCAGCTCGCCGCCGTGAAGGCGGGCAAGAGCATGGCTCAGCTTGGCGGCCAGACGCCGTTCGACCTCGGGCACAGCGCGCCCGGCGTCATGATCCGGCTGATCAACGGCGAGGCGCTCGCCGATCCGATGCCGGCGGACATCAATGTCTGCACGGCGGACACGCTCGCCACCTGCCTCAAATAGAGAGCCTACGCCGGCCGCCAGTCGAGCGGCACGAACCCCGGCGTCGCGGCAACGCGCTCCAGCCACGCGCTCACCGCCGGATAGGCGGCGAGGTCGAAGCCGCCCTCGTCGGCGACGTGCGTGTAGGCATAGAGGGCGATGTCGGCGACGGAGTACGCGTCGCCGGTGAGCCACGAATTGTCCTTCAGGCGCTGCTCCATGACGGACAGGGCGCGATTGCCGCCCTTGTGCCAGCCGGCGAGCTGCTCGGGCGTCGCCTTGCCGATGCGGTCCGGATAGACGTGCAGCCACGAGCGCGCGACTGCGATAGTCGGCTCATGCTCGTACTGCTCGAAGAACAGCCATTGGTGGCAGAGCGCGCGCTGATAGCGGTCGGCCGGCAGGAACTTCGTCCCGTCGGCTAGGTAGAGGAGGATCGCGTTCGACTCCGACAGCCTGCGACCATCAGGGAGGACGAGGAGCGGTACCCTCCCGTTCGGGTTGAGGGCGAGGAACGCCGGGGTGCGCGTCTCGCCCCTGGCGCCGTCGGTTTCGATCAGGCGGAAATCGATGCCGAGCTGATGCAGGAGCAGCCGCGGCTTGTAGCAATTGCCCGAACTCTGCATCGAATAGAGCGTGTATTGGCCGGCCATGGCATCCCCCGTCAGGCGCCCATCCGACGCCCGGCAGGAGATGATCGCCCGACTTCCGCCGGGCGTCTAATTAAGATCGATGAGGTAAAGGATCAGCGCCGGTGATAGCCGCGCGAAGGCCGCCTATTTGTAGGCGACCTTCACGACTTCGTAGGAGCGGGCGCCGCCGGGGGCGGTGACCTCGACCGTGTCGCCGACGCTCTTGCCGATCAGCGCGCGCGAGATCGGCGAGGAAATCGAGATGCGGCCATCCTTTACGTCGGCCTCGAGGTCGCCAACGATCTGGTAGACCTTCTTCTCCTCGGTATCCTCGTCCACCAGGGTAACCGTGGCGCCGAACTTGATGGTCTTCGACCCGATCAGTTTCGACACGTCGATGATTTCGGCGCGCGAGAGCTTGTCCTCCAGTTCGGCGATGCGGCCCTCGTTCAGGCCGTGCGCCTCCTTGGCGGCGTGATATTCGGCATTCTCGGAAAGATCGCCGTGGCCGCGCGCTTCCGAGATCAGTTCGATAATGCGCGGGCGCTCGACGCCGAGCAGCCGTTTCAGCTCGGATTCCAGCGCCTCATGGCCGGCAGCTGTCATCGGAACCTTGTCCATCACGCCTAAATCCTTCGTCCTATTCGGCTTCTCGCCGAATCCATTCTGATAATACCATAGAGCCGGAATTCCTTTTCTTGGGAATTCCGATCCATATTTCCCGGCAATCGGCCAATTTCAGGCCGTGCTGCGAGATAGGACCGCGGCAGCCGGTCTTCAAGACCACCGGGCCGCTGCGCAACTGCCAGTCTTGACCAACTGGCCGCCGCCTTCAAGCGCCATCTTGGCCGCCGGCGGCGCGGCCTGCGGCGGTGAAATACGACTGCAGCGGGCGCACTTCAAGCGTGCCGGCGCGATAGGCCTCAATCCCGAGTGACACCGCTGCTGCCCCGGCGACGGTGGTGTAGTAGGGCACCTTGTGCAGAAGGGCGGCCCGCCGGAGAGACCGGCTGTCCGAAACCGCCTGGGCCCCGTCGGTGGTGTTGAGGACGAGCTGAACTCCGCCGTTCTTGATCGCATCGACGATGTGCGGACGGCCCTCAAGGACCTTGTTGATCTTGGTCGAGGCGACGCCGTGCGCCTCCAGGAAGCGCTGGGTGCCACTGGTGGCGACGATCCTGAAGCCGAGCCGGTCGAGGCGACGGAGGGGCTCGACGATCTTCGCCTTGTCGCTGTCGCGCACCGAGACG
This sequence comes from Hyphomicrobiales bacterium, assembly GCA_038323025.1. GTDB lineage: Bacteria > Pseudomonadota > Alphaproteobacteria > Rhizobiales > Kaistiaceae > JAFKKF01. The sequence continues at coordinate 18,637 of JBBQGL010000039.1, read as the reverse complement.
AATACCGTGCCGCCCGTCGGCATCAGGCTGCCCGCGCCGATCTGGCTCTTGGCGAAGGCGATGGGAAAATCGCGGTCGAGGCCCATGGCCTCGCCGGTCGAGCGCATTTCCGGCCCGAGCAGCGTATCGACGCCGGGAAAGCGGGCGAAGGGAAACACCGCCTCTTTCACGGCAACGTGGCTGTAAGGCGTCTGGCGGAGGTTGAAGCCGGCGAGCGGGGCGCCCGCCATAACCAGTGCGCCGATCTTGGCGAAAGCCACCCCCTTGGCCTTGGCGACGAAGGGCACGGTGCGCGAGGCACGCGGATTGACCTCGAGCACGTAGATATCGCCGTCCTTGATGGCGTACTGGACGTTCATCAGGCCGGAGACTTCCAGGGCCAGCGCCATCGCCCTGGTCTGGCGCTCGAGCTCGGCGATGGTCGCCTGGCTCAGCGAGTGCGGCGGCAGCGAGCAGGCGGAATCGCCGGAATGGATGCCCGCCTCCTCGATGTGCTCCATCACGCCGCAGACGAACACGTCCTTGCGGTCGGCGAGCGCATCGACGTCGATCTCGATGGCGTCGGCGAGGTATGAGTCGATGAGGACCGGCGATTTGCCGGATACGACCACCGCTTCCTTGACGTAGCGTTCGAGCTGGGCAGTGTCATGGACGATCTCCATGGCGCGGCCGCCGAGCACGTAGGAGGGCCGGATGACCACCGGGTAGCCGATGGTCTCGGCGACTTTCCTCGCTTCGGCACCCGAGCGGGCGACACCGTTCCGCGGCTGCTTGAGGCCAAGCTTCTCGATCAGCGCCTGGAAGCGCTCGCGGTCCTCGGCGAGGTCGATCTTGTCGGGCGACGTGCCGATCCTCGGCACGTCGGCGGCCTGCAGCGCCGCGGCGAGCTTCAGCGGGGTCTGCCCGCCGAGCTGGACGATGACGCCGTGCACCGTGCCGTTCGATTGCTCGGCCGCGATGATCTCGAGCACGTCCTCCGCGGTCAGCGGCTCGAAATAGAGCCGGTCGGAGGTGTCGTAGTCGGTCGACACGGTCTCCGGGTTGCAGTTGACCATGATCGATTCATAGCCGGCGTCGGCGAGCGCAAAGCAGGCGTGGCAGCAGCAATAGTCGAACTCGATGCCCTGGCCGATGCGGTTGGGGCCGCCGCCGAGGATGATCACCTTCTTCTTGTCCGAGGGCCGCGCCTCATCGGCGAGGCTGCCGGCAAAGGGCGTCTCGTAGCTCGAGTAGAGGTAGGCGGTGGGCGAGGCGAACTCGGCCGCGCAGGTATCGATGCGCTTGAAGACGGGCCTGACGCCGATCGCGCGCCGCGCTTTGGCGACCTCGGATTCGGGCTTGCCGGTCAGTGTTGCCAGCCGCGCGTCCGAGAAGCCCTGTGCCTTCAGCCGGCGGAACGGCCCCGGCTTGTCGGGAAGCCCCAGCCGGCGAATTTCTGATTCCGATTCGACGATCGCCTGCAGCTGCCGGAGGAACCACAGGTCGATCTTGCAGACGGCGTTGATCTCCTCGACCGATACGCCGAGACGGATCGCCTGAGCGCAGCGCAGCAGCCGGTCCGGCGTCGGCGAGCCGAGGGCGGCGCGGATGGCGTTCTTGTCGTCTCCCTGGCCGAGCCCGGGGATCGCCACCTCGTCGAGGCCGGTGAGGCCGGTCTCGAGGCCGCGCAGCGCCTTCTGCAGCGACTCGGCGAAGGTGCGCCCGATCGCCATCACCTCGCCGACCGACTTCATCGACGTGGTGAGCACGGGATCGGCGCCGGGGAATTTCTCGAAGGCGAAGCGCGGGATCTTGGTGACGACGTAGTCGATGGTCGGCTCGAAGGCGGCCGGCGTAGCGCCGCCGGTGATGTCATTGTCGAGTTCGTCGAGGGTGTAGCCGACTGCGAGTTTCGCCGCGATCTTGGCGATCGGGAAGCCGGTCGCCTTGGAGGCGAGCGCCGAGGAGCGCGAGACGCGCGGGTTCATCTCGATGACCACGAGGCGGCCATCCGCCGGGTTGACGGCGATCTGCACGTTGGAGCCGCCGGTCTCGACGCCGATCTCGCGGAGTACCGCGATCGAGGCGTCGCGCATCACCTGGAATTCCTTGTCGGTGAGCGTGAGCGCCGGCGCCACGGTGATCGAGTCGCCGGTGTGGATGCCCATCGGATCGATGTTCTCGATCGAGCAGACGATGATGCAGTTGTCCTTCCTGTCGCGGACCACCTCCATCTCGAATTCCTTCCAGCCGAGGACCGACTCCTCGACCAGGACCTCGGTGGTCGGCGAGGCGTCGAGGCCGCGCTCGACGATCTCGAGGAACTCTTCGCGATTGTAGGCGATGCCGCCGCCGGTGCCGGCGAGCGTGAACGACGGCCGGATGATCGCCGGCAGCCCGATCTTGTCCATCGCCTGTAGGGCGTCGACCAGCGAGTGGGCCATCTCCGAGCGCGGCGTTTCGAGGCCGATCTTCTTCATCGCCTCGCGGAAGAGCTCGCGGTCCTCGGCCTTGTCGATGGCCTCGGCGGTCGCCCCGATCATCTCGACGCCGAACTTCTCGAGCACGCCCATCTTGCGCAGCGACAGGGCGCAGTTGAGCGCGGTCTGCCCGCCCATGGTGGGCAGCAGCGCGTCCGGCCGCTCCTTCTCGATGATCATCGCAACGATCTCCGGCGTGATCGGCTCGATGTAGGTGGCGTCCGCCAGCTCGGGGTCGGTCATGATCGTTGCCGGGTTGGAATTGACCAGGACGACCCGGAAGCCCTCCGCCTTCAGCGCCTTGACGGCTTGCGTGCCGGAATAGTCGAATTCGCAGGCCTGCCCGATGACGATCGGGCCGGCGCCGATGACGAGGATGGATTTGATGTCGGTGCGCTTGGGCATGTCCGCTCGCTTGCGAACGAAACCCCGGTGCGTCAGCCGCGCCGGGGCTCGATTCCTGTCGGTATCAGGCTAGGCGCGGCTTATAGGGTAAAGCCGGGCAGGGCGGAACCCCCGGGGGAGGGAGCGGCTAGTTCGGGGTTGCTCCGACGACGATCGCGCCGCTTGCTACGTCCATCATCCAGGCACGCAGGTTGTCGTTCTCGATAACCTCGGCATTTCCCGAACCAACCATGTCGACCGCGATGTCTTTAAGACGCGTCGTCAGAAATTTGACCTGGTAAGCGACCTTCGGAGGTGCATTTTTGATCAGGCAATCTACGTCTGTCGCATACAATTTCCCGGCTGATCCGGAGAATTTGACCTCGAGCCGATAGACCTTGTCATCCGGGTCATAGTTCTTCTGCACAGTCCGGCACGAGAGCAGGCCTTCTGGAACCTGATGGCCAAGGGTCGGCTCATCGATGACGATCGACATTTCGCGGAAATTCTTGAGGGAGGATTCGTAGCGCCCGCTAATTCCAAACGCGAGCGTGTCCTCACCGGCCTTGGCGCCTTTTATCTTCGTGGCAAAGAGACTATTGGCCTCCTGCGAATCCTTGGGCTTGTTGGAAATAGCCTCGGTGGTGACGATCGTCACTGGACGGCCGCATTGCACTTCGATTGGCTCGATCGGCGCCTTGGGATCGACGCCAGCGACGCCGTTGCCATAGGCGATCAGGTTCATGATCGCCGGGTCGAACCGGTGGTCCGCAATGAAGACACTGTGAACACAGCTCGACAGGCCCCATTGGCCGAGTGTGTCGAAGTAAACAATCGGCACGGCGTGCCGCTGGCTCGATGCGACCAAATCAGCGATCAACCCGACCCGTTCCTCACGCGGTATTCCATAGTTCGGCTTCGGCGGGTTGAGCTCGTCGACGATGACGTGAATGCTGTTCGCGGTGGCAAACGCTTCTACCTCGGCAAACAGCTTCTCGAAGTAGGCGGAGTCCGGCTTGGCTCGATTGTAAATCTGGATATTGAACTGCGCTTCCTTGTTGCGGCCGGCGGCGGCGGGGATCGGCTTGAACGGGTAATGGAACACTGTTCCTTCCTTGTAGAGCGCGTTCTGCGCTGCAGCGAGCATGAGCGCGCGGGGGCTGTAGACGTGGATTGAATAGGTGACGTCTTCCAGGTCTGTGTGGATCGGCATGAGCTGTCCGATGTCACTGTATGGCCGGCCTAGTGAGAAGAACTGATCTCCCGACGTGCAGATCGCCGCGCTAACCAGCGAAATCCGTGGCGCGACCTTCCGCACCTCGTCGAATATCGCCCGCTCCTCCGTTTGCCACTTCTTCAGCCCGTTCGCGATGGGCTTGCCGTTGGGCCCACAATAGCGCGGCTCGTTGACCGTTTGGACGCTGATGTTGGTGAGCTTTCGCCTTTTGAGCTCGGCGACGACGGCGGCGACGAAGCGTGGGAAGAACTGCTGGAAGGCCGGATCGTTCGCCAGCACAGCGTGCAACAGCGGGTCGCCGCTTGCGGCCGGGCCGCTGCCGTCGAACGTGCTGCCAGCGCCGTTGAAGAAGTCGTTCGGCACGACCAGCACGTGAAAGCCATTTTCGTTCCAGTAGGCGACACCGTCGGCGAACAGCTTGACGACCGGGTTGTCGCTGAGATGGTCGAGCATTTCGGTCTGCTTTACCCATTTCTCCTTCCGGGCCGCCGCATATGCGCGGGCGTAGCAGGCATCGAACATGGCACCCGGGCCATCGACCTTGTATTCGCACTCGTCGAAGAACAAAGCGCCGTCCATGCCAAGCATCATCCGCACGACATTGACGCCGGCCGCCTTGTATTTTTCGATATCGTCCTCGAGCGGTTGGAAGAATCGCTTGATCGGCACGCGCATGAACGTACCATTGCGGTTGACGAGAGCGGCCGTGCCCCAGGCGTGAATGTTGAAGTACCACTGGCTGCCGACGCCGACGAAATAGCCTGAGGGCAGTTTTCCGGTGGGGTAGGCTGCGTAGGCGGCGTCGAGTTTTGCCGACGCCCCGGCGACGATTGTTGCCACCGCTGCATCGCCGGGCTTTCCGTCTGGAACATCCATTCCGTAGGCGGCAGCGAAGTCGCTGAGGGCCTTCGCGGTGCCCTCGCTCCACTCTCCGGTTTCCGCGCCTGCATTGTATCCGGCGTTGTTCAAGAGATGCTGGAGGTCGCCAACTGGCGATGCTGCAGCGAGATTCACGGCCGATGCAAATCCGAGTAGAGCGAAGAAGGCTAGACGTACGCGGCGCATGAAGTCCTCCCAAACCCGGATGTCAGTGTGACACCCGGCGAATCTTAAGCGAAACGCTCGCTTAGGCGAAATTCTACGCTGCTGCACGCGCTAGGGCGTTTCCGCCGGCACTCGCGTCGTTAGCCGCAAACGGGTCACCAGCAGCGCGCCGATCGCGAAGACCATCACGACCGACAGCCAGATCGCGCCCGGCCATTCCGGCCGGACGACGAAGTAGATGCTCGAAAACACGAGCGGCGCGACGATGGTGGCGAGGCTCACGGCGGAGGCGAGAACGCCCTGGAGTTGTCCCTGCCGTTCGGAGTCGACCTGCCGCGTGGCGAACGATTGCAAGGCAGGCATGCCGATGCCGCCGAGGGCGAAGAGGGGCATGATCGCAAAGACGATCCAGCCCTGCGTCGCAAACGCCAGAACGACGAGGGCGACACAGTTGGCGGTGACGCCGGTGAGGATCGCGGCGCGCTCGCCGAGGAGCTTGACGGCCGGTCCGGGCAGGAATGCCTGCGCCAGGGCCTGGCAGACGCCAAAGGCGCCGAGCGACAGGCCGATCCAGAACCCGTTCCATCCGAACGTGTCCTTGCCCCACAGGGCCCAGGAGACGCCGTAGGCCTCGCCGGTCGCGCTGAAGACGAAGAAGATGACGACGACCGGCAGAAGGCTCTTCATCGTGAAAACCCAGCGGAGCGGCCGCAGCGGATTGAGCGCAGCGAGGTCAATCTTCTTCGTCTCCGCATCCGGCGTGCGCGACTCGGGGAGGACGAAGAACGCGAGGAGAAGATTGCAGGCGTTCAGCACCGCCGCGGCGATGAACGGCAGGCGCACCCAGTAATCGCCGAGGATGCCGCCGAGCACCGGCCCGATGATGAAGCCGATGCCGAACATGGCATTGAAGAGGCCGAATCGGCGGGCGCGTTTGTCCTCGGGCGAGATGTCGGTGATGTAGGCGGTCGCGACCGCCATGTTGGCGCTGGTGAGGCCGGCGATCGCGCGTCCGACGAAGAGCATCCAGAGGCTCGGCGCGAAGGCGAGAAACAGGTAATCCACGGCGGCGCCCGCGAGCGAGACCAAAAGCACCGGCCGCCGTCCGAGGCGGTCGCTGAGCGCACCCAGAACCGGCGCAAAGATGAACTGCATGACGGCATAGAGCGCCGTAAGCGCCCCGATATACGGCGCGACGTTCCCGGCGTGGGTGACCTCGGCGAGCAGCGCGGGGAGGATCGGAAAGATCAGCCCGATGCCGACGGCATCGAGGACGATGGCTAGGTAGATGACGATGAGGGGGCGGTTCATGGCGCGCTCCAGTCGACGCAGGGAGGGTGCGCCGCTGGCTGGTCCGTCCGGGAGGACGGTCCGCGTATGCTCGACCGCTCGGCGATCGTTTTTCGCGACAGCCGCTAGTTAGGCCGGAAGGCAAGTCGCGGCAAGTCCCTCGTCGGTGGCCCGCGTGGACCGCCGGCCGGGAACCCGCCGCGCGGTAGCGGCAGCCCGGCCCGCCGATTTCTGGTACCTTTCCAGCGTTCCGTGCGTTATGGCGGAGCAACGCGTCAGAAGGAAAAGAGCCATGCGCTGGAGCGGACGCAGGGAAAGCGACAATGTCGAGGATCGCCGCGGTCAGGACGGCGGCCTTGGCGGCGGTTCTTTCGGCGGTGGGCTTGGCGGCGGCGGCTTCCGTCTGCCCATCGGCCGCGGCGGCGGGATCGGCGGCATCGTGATCGTCGGCATCTTCCTTCTCGGCAGCTGGCTGCTCGGGGTGGACCCGTCAACGTTCTTCAATGGCGATGGCGGTTCGACCGTCAGCGATTCGGGGACGCGCGGCGCGCCTGGGGACGAGGGCGGCAAGTTCGTCGCCACGGTGCTTGCCGATACCGAGGACACGTGGAGCAAGCTCCTGCCGGCTTCCGGCGTCGAATACCGCAAGCCGACCCTGGTCCTCTTCAGCGGCTCCACCTCCTCGGCCTGCGGCTTCGCCCAGGCGGCCACCGGGCCGTTTTACTGCCCGGAAGACGAGAAGGTGTACATCGACCTCGATTTCTACCGCGAGCTCAGCCAGCGCTTCCAGGCGCCCGGCGACTTCGCCGAGGCCTACGTTATCGCTCACGAGGTCGGCCATCACGTGCAGAACCTCCTCGGCATCCTGCCAAAGGTCCATGAGCAGGAGGCGGGCGTCAGCGAAGCGGAGGCCAATCGCCTGTCGGTGCGCACCGAGCTGCAGGCCGACTGCCTCGCCGGCATCTGGGCCCACGCGGCGGAGGCGGAAGGGATTCTCGACGTCGGCGATATCGACGAAGCGTTGAATGCCGCGGCGGCGGTGGGCGACGACAGCATCCAGATGCGCACGCAAGGCCATGTCGTGCCGGAAAGCTTCAACCACGGCACCTCGGCGCAGCGCAGCCGCTGGTTCAAGCAGGGCTATACCGGCGGCAAGATATCGGCCTGCGATACATTCGGGGCGGGCCAGATCTAGGTTTGCCGCCCAGATCGCGCGAGTCCCGGGTCGGGTTAGACCTCCCTTAACGCCCGTGTGGTAGGCGTCGCGGTCACCTGCCAAAGGAGCCGCGAATGGCCACGATCACGCTTCTCGAGGGAGATTTCGGCGCCGCCGCCAGCGTGAGCGTCGGGGAGATCGAGATTTTCCTGCCGGACGCGGCCCGGCCGGGCATGAGCCAGCCCATTCCGCTCAGCGAAATCGCCGAGGTCGAAGCGATCGCCGACGAGTCCGGGCAGGTGAACGAGGCTGCTCCCAGCGTGACCCGGGGATTCCTCCCGTTCGGCACGCGCAAGGTGAAGGAGGTCAAGTTCAGGGTCCGCCTGCGGGACGGGCGCGGGTTCACCGCCTCCGCCGACGCAGTCGTCTTCGCCGCCCTGCGCACGGCGCGCGAGAGCGGCACCTTGTCGGCCGGCGAAGCCCTCGAGGCGGAAGCCCGCGCCGACCAGCTGATCGCCAAATACCTGCGCGAGAAACAGGCGGTTGCGCCCACCCCGGCGACCGGCACGGCGCAGGCTGCCGCCCCGGCGGTCATGCCGGCCCAGATGGCCGACGATCCCTCCCTGGCGCCGCCGCCGGGCGAGCGCGCCGTCTTCGGGCGCCGGCGCAGGGTCTAGGACCGCGACCCGCCTTAGGCGGGCAAGGGCGGCTTTCATCCCGGCTTGTCGACGACCAGCCCGAACCAGGGCCCGCCATCAAACTGACGGAAGAATTCCGCCCGGTCCTCGGGCTCCGCGATCGCCTCGCCGAGCCTGCGCGCGTCGGCGTGGTGCTTCCGGGCGCGCCCATGGTCGCCGGCAAGCGCCCAGGCGCGGGCGGCAATTTCCTTGGCGAAGGCGCGGTCGAAGTCCATGAGTTCGGCGTGATGCGCGGCGGTGATCTCCATCGTCCGCCGCGCAAATTCCAGGGCCGGCTCGGCCAGGCCGGCAGCGACATAGGCCCGGGCAACCAGCCAGTTGCCGCGCTGATCCTCGAGGAAGGTGCCGGCCTCCTCCCAGAGGCCATGGCTCCTGTGCGCCGCGCCGATCATGGCGGCCGTTTCGGCCTCCGTGCGGTCGGGCTTTTCAAGGAGCCGCCAGGCCTCGCCGTGGGCGGCAATGGCGAGCTTCCGCAGGCTGTCGGTGTCGTTCATGGTCCGGAGCGCCGAGGATGAAGACGAGCGATTCGGCATTCTACAAGGAGAACCGGCATGGCCAACGAAACGATCGCCACACTCGCCAAGCAATTGCTCGACATGGACGAGGGCGAACTCAAGCCGCACGAGAAGCGCGTCATCGAGAAGGCGGTGAAGCGCCTCGCGGTTTCGCGAAACATCAACCTGCAGATGGAGGAGGAGCTGACCTTCGGCCAGCGGCTCGCCGATCAGGTGGCGGCGGTGGGCGGCTCGTGGGCCTTCATCATCGGCTTCGGACTCGTGATCCTCGGCTGGGTCGCCATCAACTCGGTGGTCCTGATGTCCAACGCCTTCGATCCGTACCCCTACATCCTCCTCAACCTGATGCTGTCGATGCTGGCCTCGATCCAGGCGCCCGTGATCCTCATGTCGCAGAACCGCTCCGCCCTGCACGACCGGCTGATGGCGACGCACGACTACGAGGTCAACCTCAAGGCCGAGATCGAGATCGCCGCGCTCCACGAGAAGCTCGACGCGATCCGCACTACCGAACTGGCGACCCTGATCAAGCGGCTGGAGACGGCGGTGCTGGCGAAGGGCGCCTAGCCGGTCCGGGGTTGCGTCAATCCTGCTTCCGCCAGGCGCTTGCGGAAGCGCCGGTCGCGCTTCAGGTACCACTCGCGGCTCATCGCCTCGCGCTTCGATGCGAGCCGCTGAACGTGGAGAAGCACCCATACCCGCCCCCGGGTCGACCGCGCCCCGGTTCCGGCATTGTGCTCGGCCAGCCGACGCGCGGGATCGGTCGTCCAGCCGACATAGGTGCGAAAGCCCTGCCGGTCGGCGCAGCCAAGCACATAGACGAAGAAGTCCATCCGGCGAGAATGCGCAAGGCCGGTTGACGCGGGGTTAGCGATGGTCGCGTCCTGCATGAGAGCCGAATCCGCGGGAACCGCGCCTCTCGAACCTACCCCCGCTTCGCGTCCATCATGTCGACGAAGCGGCGGAAGAGGTAGCGCGAGTCGCGCGGCCCGGGCGAAGCCTCGGGGTGGTACTGCACCGAGAAAACCGGGCGGTCCTTGAGGCGAAGCCCGCAGTTCGATCCATCGAACAGGGAAACGTGAGTTTCCTCAACGCCTTCTGGCAGAGTCTTCGTGTCGACCGCGAAGCCGTGGTTCATCGACGTGATCTCGACCTTGCCGGTGGTCAGGTCCTTCACCGGGTGATTGGCGCCATGGTGGCCCTGGTGCATCTTCATCGTCTTGCCGCCAAGCGCGAGGCCGAGCATCTGGTGGCCGAGGCAAATGCCGAAGGTCGGCGTACCCGAGTCGATGACGTGCCGGATCGCCGGCACGGCATATTCGCCGGTCGCTTCCGGGTCGCCCGGGCCGTTCGACAGGAAGACGCCGTCAGGCCTGTGGGCGAGGATTTCCTCGCCGGTCGCGCTCGCCGGCAGGACGGTGACGCGGCACTCATGGTCGGCCAGCAGCCTGAGGATGTTGCGCTTGATGCCGTAGTCGAGCGCGACGACGTGATGACGCGGCCTTTCCAGCCGGCCGTAGCCGGTGCCCCACTGCCATGAGGTCTGGTCCCATGTGTAGGTCTGCCCGGTCGTGACGTCCTTCGCCAGGTCCATGCCGACGAGGCCGGGCCAGGCGCGCGCGTTGGCCGCGAGGCGAGAGCGGTCGAAGGAACCGCCCCGATCGTGGACGATGGTCGCGTTCGGCGGGCCGGCGACGCGGATGAGCGCGGTGAGCGCGCGCGTGTCGACGCCGGCGATGCCGATGATACCGCGGGCGCGCAGCCACTGGTCGAGATTGCGCGTCGAGCGGTAGTTCGAGGGATCGGTGATGTCGGTCTTCAGCACGCAGCCGCGCACGCCGGTGGCGGCGGCCATGTTGACCGTCTCGATGTCCTCGTCGTTGACGCCGACATTGCCGATATGGGGAAACGTGAAGGTGATGATCTGGCCGGCGTAGGAGGGATCGGTGAGGATCTCCTGGTAGCCGGTCATCGCCGTGTTGAAGCAGACCTCGCCGACCGCCTCGCCCTCGGCGCCGATGCCGTGGCCTTCGACGGCCGTACCGTCGGCGAGAACGAGTAGGGCCGTCGGCCGCGGGTCGTTCCACTCTGCCTTGGCCATTGCTCGACCGCCTCTGCCCGGATTCGCGGCGGAACCTAGGCTATCCGGCGCAACCGCTCAAGCCGGGCTGGTATGCGCCATGCGGCGGTCTGGACAAGCGGGCCGGGGGGCCGCCTCACCATGGACACCCCGGCCGATCGCTTTGGCTCAGGTGCAGTTCGCGCGGACGTAGCGGTGTCCGTCGCGGGCCGAGATGTGGACCGGGCAACGGTTGTTGTCCCAGCCGCGGTTGTCCCCCGACTACTGATGGTTGCGGGCGGCGGAAGCACCGATCACGCCGCCGATGAAAAGCGAGGTGGCGACGATGGTCACGGCCTTCCACGCGGCTATGCCGAAGATCATCGGGCTCGCCTCGGCCTCGGTCGTGGCAATGGCGAAAGAGCCCGCGGTGAGGGCGAGCGCCAAGGCTGCGGTAGCTGCAATACGTTTCATGTTCTTCTACTCCATGTCCGCCCTCGCCGCGGTCAACCCCTTGGGCGGCTTATGGTTCCATGGGTAGATTGGCGCGGCGGCAGGCGAACGGGCCCGTCCGGCCCCGATCACGCGCGGGGCAGGTCGTACCCGTCGCCGCGTGACGGCTAAGCTGCCTTGGCGCCCGCCTTCTCGATCGCCTGGTCGGCGAGCCTGCCGGCAAGCTCGGCGAGGTGGTCGAAGCGCGCCTTGAAGGTTCCGACGCCCGCCGTCGCCGAGCGCAGTTCGACGATCAGGTCGCGGATTTCGGCCTGCGGGATCATCGCCTCGACCACGTCCCAGCCCTTCCAGCCGGGACGCGCGTCGAAGCCGAGGAGCTGGCCGCGACGTTGCGAGACGATGCCGTTGACCCGCGCGGTGGCGTCGGAAGGCACCGCGATCTCGACCTTCAGCACCGGTTCCAGCAGCACCGGCCGGCATTGCGCCATGCCCTCGCGCATGCCGATCTGCGCCGCCGTGCGGAAGGCCATGTCGGAAGAATCGACCGAGTGGTACGAGCCGTCGGTGAGCTTCACCCCGATGTCGACCACGGTGAAGCCGAGCGGTCCCCGCGCCAGGTATTCGCGGATGCCTTCCTCGACGGAGGGGATGTAGTTCCGCGGCACCACGCCGCCGGTGATCGCGTCGGTGAACTGGAAGCCCGAGCCGCGCGGCAGCGGCTTGATCTCGAGGACGACATCGCCGAACTGCCCGTGGCCGCCCGACTGCTTCTTGTGGCGGCCGCGGACGCTGGTCGCGCCCTTGATCGTCTCCTTGTACGGCACGGCCGGCTCATGGGTGCGGACGGTGATGCCGTACTTGCCGGTCAGCCGCTCGAGCGCGACGCGCAGGTGCATCTCGCCCTGGCCTTCCATCACCGTCTCGCCGGTGTCCTGCCGGTGCGAGACGAGCAGCGACGGGTCTTCTTCCAGCGCCTTCTGCAGCGCGGTCGAGAGCTTCACCTCGTCCTTCCGCTCGGCCGAGGCGACGGCGGTGCCGATCACCGGGTCGGGGCGGACGAGGGTGACGATCTGGTGCGGCGGGGTCTTGCCGGTGGCGAGCGTCATGCCGGTCCTGGCGCCGTCGAGCTTGCCGAGGCCCGCGGTCTCGCCTTCCTTCGCCGGGTCGCGCTTGCTCGCCTGCTGGCCGACGATGCGGAAGACGCCGGAGACGCGCCCGACCGGCCCGTCGGGCCCGGTGAGCTCGGTGCCGTCGCCGACGCTGCCGCTCAGTACCCGCGCGATCGACAGCTTGCCGCCGTGGGTCGTGTGCAGGGTCTTCAGGACCTGGACCATGTCGCTGCCCGGCTCGATCTTCAGCCGGGCGCGGGTCTCGGCGATGCCGGGCGCCTCGTGCCGGATCGCCTTCAGGAGGCGGCCGATGCCGTTGCCGTGCTCGGCCGAGCCGATCAGCACCGGGCAGATCGAGCCGGCGCGCATTTCCTTGACCAGGTCGCGGAAGATCTTCTCGCGCTCGGGCTGGATGTCCTCGAGCAGTTCCTCCATCAGGGAATCGTCGTAGTCGGCAAGCTTTTCCAGCATGGCATAGCGCGCCGCGCCCTCGCGGCTGCGGTCGTCCGCCGCCATGTCGACCAGCTCGCTCGGCGCGTGCTCGCGGTAGACGAAGGCGCGCTCGAGCGCGAGGTCGATGAAGCCGGTCAGGATGCCGTTCTGCTGGATGGGGATGTGGCGGAGGACGAGCGGCGCCACGCTCGCCGGCTGCAGCGTCTCCAGCGCCTCGCCGAGGCTGCCTTCGGCCTTGTCGAGCTTGTTGAGGAAGAGGATGCGCGGGATGGCGCGGTCTTCCAGCGCCTTCATGATCACCTGCAGGGCCGGCGTCTTCTTCGGGTCGGCCTCGGCCACCACGATGGCGAGATCCACGCCGGCGAGCACCGCCTCCGACTCGAAGGCGAATTCGATCGAGCCCGGGCAGTCGATGAAGGTCAGGCGATCGCCCATGAACTCGGTCTCGGCGATGTTCACCTCGACGCTCATCTGATGGGCGCGGGCCTCCGGGGAGGCATCGCCGACGGTGTTCTTTTCCGCGATCGTGCCCTGGCGCGTGATCGCGCCGGTGCGCGCCAGCATGGCTTCGAGGAGTGTCGTCTTGCCGCTGGCGAAAGGCCCCACCAGTGCGATGCACCTGGGGCCAGCCACTCTGCCGCTGTCTGGCATGCCCTGCCTCCCAAGACCGTTTCCGGCCCGTGCGCGCCGGCAAGGCGCGCGGGCGTTGCGGTCATCGTCTCAGGGAACCGGTTGGCTGGCAAGCGGAGTGTAAAACAGAAGCGGCAGCCCGGCCGATTGGCCGAACTGCCGCGACAGAAGAGCGTGAGTACCGGCTAGCGCGAGGCGTAGAGCCTCAACCCGGTGATGCCGGCCGCGAGATTGACGCCGGCATTGCCCTGGACACTGAGCGGCTGCAGGGCAAACGACTTGCCGGAGCCGCCGACCAGCAGGTTGGCGCCGCCGCCGGCGATCAGAGAGGCTTCCGCCGAAGCGCCGCCGTAGCTGCCGGCAAGAGCGTGGCGCGAATAGTTGGACGGTGCGAACACCCCCCACACGAGGACGCCGCCGGCGGTGAAGCCGATATCGAGGCCAACCTTGTTGATGGTGCCGCGATAGTGCTCATGGCGCCCGTCCGATGGCGAGAAATCGCACGACAGGCGCTTGGACGAGCCGATGATCAGGCCGACGCCCGGCGACACGTTGCAGGTGAGCACGCCGACCTTGACCCGAGCGGCAGCCGATACGGGCCCGGCGACGGCGCCCAGAGCCAGCGCGGCGGAAAGAACGAGTGCACCGGCCTTGGCGGCCGCGAATTTGAGAGACATGGCAAACCTCCGTCAGTTTCTGAAAAGGGATATTCGTTCGATGGAGTTAAAACGTACGGCCGCCAACAAAGGTTCCGGTGCTGACGGCCGCCGGAGGGCCCTGCAGGCCTGCGCGGCACGTTGGCGCGCCCGGTTTTATTGCGCCCCGGCGCCGTTCATAAGCGCTTGAACAATCAGTGCTAAGGGTGGCATGTGCTCGCTGCCCGGAGTTCAGCCGCATGCTCGTTGCCTACCGCCTCACCGAAACCGGACCCGCCATGCTGCCGCTCGAGGCGAACGGCCAGGTGCCCGCCGACGCGGCCTGGGTCGACGTCTTCCAGCCGACGCAGGAGGAGGACCGCGCCACCGAGGCGTTTCTCGGCGCCAGCCTGCCGACCCGCGAGGAGACGCAGGAGATCGAGTTTTCCAGCCGTTTCTACACCGAGGACGGCGGCGTCTACATGACCGCTCCGCTGCTTACCGGCATCGATATCGGCAAGCCGGTGCTCACCCCGTTCACGATCGTCGTCTCGCGCGACCGCATCGCCACGCTGCGTTACGAGGATCTGCGCGCCTTCCGCCAGTTCCTGGCGCGGGCGATGAAACCGGGAAGCGGCTGCATCTCGGCGCCCGGCGTCTTCGTCGGGCTGATCGAGGCGATCGTCGACCGCTCGGCCGACGTGCTGGAGCGGGTGAGCGCGGACATCGACCGCATCAACCAGGAGATCTTCATCGACCGGCGCACCGATACCCGCCAGCGCGGGCGGCGCCTCGAGGTGCTGGTCGGCGACATCGGCGTCCAGGGCGACCTCGCCGCCAAGGTCCGGGAAAGCCTCGCCTCGCTCGAGCGGCTCATCCAGTTCGCCGGGCTGGCGCTGCCCAGTTCCTTCGCCAAGGGGTCCTCGAAGGCCCGGCTGAAGCTCGCGGGCCGCGACATTCGCTCGCTCGAGGACCAGGTGAATTTCCTGTCCAACAAGATCAACTTCCTGCTCGACGCTACCCTCGGACTGATCTCGGTGCAGCAGAACGAAGTCATCCGCATCCTCACCGTGGCCACCGGAATCTTCTTCCCGCCCACCCTGATTGCCACGATCTACGGCATGAATTTCCGCAACATGCCCGAGCTGTCGTGGTCCTGGGGCTATCCGGCCTCCATCCTCCTCATGGTCGCCTCGGCGGTCCTGCCGTTCGTCTATTTCAAGCGCCGCGGCTGGCTCTAGGCGACCCGCGGGCACCCCGGCAAATACCGCCGCGAGCGGCCGTTTATGCTTATTCAACCTATATTTGATGAGACTCGCCCGGCCGGAAGGATAATCGGGCGATGGCTTCCCTGCGTTGGTATATGGCGGCATTTGCCGTCGTCATCGTCGCTCTCGTCGGCGGCGCGGTGCTGGTCGAGCGCGCCACGATCGATCGCCTGCTCCATGATGATGCGGTAGCCACCGGCCGCACCTGGACCGAATACCTCGCCAGCAACCTGACCGATCTGTCGGGCATCGCCGCCGGCCAGCAGCCCTCGGCGCAGAGCCGGACCTTCCTCGACGAGGCCAAGAAGGTCGGCCAGGTGTTCCTCTTCAAGATCTACGATGGCCAGGGCCGGGTCCGCTACGAGTCGGACGCCCTGCCGGAGGCCGGCGGCGACAACGAGGACCTTGCCGACCACAACACCGAGGCCGCCGAGGCGGTCGCGAACGGGCGGCCGGCCATCGAGGTCAAGGAAGGCGTGCCGCCAAGCCGCCCGACGTTCTTTTCGGAGGCCTACGTACCCTATCTCGTCGGCGGCAAGGTGGTGGCGGTGGTCGAGACCTACATCGACCAGACCGCCAAGCGCCACGGGTTCGAGGCTGCGTTCCTGGTGGCGGCGGGGGAGCTCGGATTCCTCATCGCCGCCGCCTTCGCGGTGCCGGCGGGCGCCTGGTACCTGCGCGGGCGCGACAAGCAGAAGGCCGACGCGCGCATCCAGTATCTCGCCAACTACGACGCGCTAACCGGCCTCGCCAATCGCAACCAGCTCATCCGGCGCCTGGAGCGCGCGCTCGGCGGGCAGGCGGGCAAGGCGGCGCCGCTTGCCGTCCACTGCATCGACATCGACCGCTTCAAGAACATCAACGACATGCTCGGTCACGACGCCGGCGACCTCGTCATCAAGACGGTGGCGGATCGACTGCGCAGCGTCGCCGGACCGAACGACATCGTCGCCCGTCTCGGTGGCGATGAATTCGCCATGGTGCAGATGAGCCCCGGCGGAAGGTTGCGGGCGGAGGATTTCGGCATAAAGATCGTCGAAGAGCTCGCTTCGCCCTATTGGCTGAACGGCTAGGAAGTGAAGCTGGTCGCGCGTATCGGGATTGCGGTCGCGCCGGAGCATGGCACCGACAGCGGTCGCCTGATGAAGAGCGCCGACCTCGCGCTCAACAAGTGCAAGGCCGCCGCCGGCCAACTCATCCGCGTCTTTTCGCACGATCTCGACGAGGAACTCTACCAGCGCGTCAATGTCGAGCGCGCGGTTGTCACCGCCCTCGATACCGACGGCTTCATCCTCCACTACCAGCCCCTCTTCGGCCTCAACGGCGACGGCCTCGTCGGCTTCGAGGCGCTGCTCCGTCTGCCGAAGCCGGGCGGCGGCTTCATTCCGCCGGCGACGTTCATTCCGGTGGCCGAGAAGATCGGCGTGATCGACCGCATCGGCGCCTGGGTGATCGAGAACGCGACAATGACCGCCTCGCATTGGGCGGACCACCTGAAGGTTGCGGTAAATCTTTCGCCGCTCCAGTTCGCCGCCGGCGATGTCGCCGAGACCATCGGGCGTGCGCTCAGGGCGAGCAAACTGGCGCCGCGCCGCCTCGAGGTCGAGATCACCGAGAGCCTGCTCATCCAGGATACCGACTCGGTGCTCCGCGATCTCACCGCGATGAAGGCCCTCGGCGTCGCCATCGTCATGGACGACTTCGGCACCGGCTATTCGAGCCTCAGCTACCTGTGGCGGTTCCCGTTCGACAAGCTGAAGATCGACCGGTCCTTCATGGCGGCGCTGGGGGCGGGCGACCTGTCCACGCCGCAGATCATCCGGACGATCGTTACCCTCGGCCGCTCGCTCAACATGCGCATCACCGTCGAGGGGGTCGAGACCGAAGCCCAGGCCGCCTTCATTCGCGAGATCGATTGCGACGAGGTCCAGGGCTTCTACTTCGGGCGCCCGGTGGCGGAAGCCGATGTCGCCCGCATCATCCTCGCCGACTTCCGCATCCGCACCGCGGAGGAGGAGACGCACCGCCTCCGCCTGGAGCGGGCGGTGGGCTGAGGTTTCGCCCGCCGGCAAGAATCAAACGGGTGTGTCGCAAAGGGCACGCAGCCTCCTGCCCGAATCGGATTATGAGGTGTGCGACGCGGCGCCGGCTTGGCCGGGCGGGGCAGGGGCCCTAATTACGCGGCAAGGGGTTCTGGGTCGCGAACAAGAGATGGCGGCAAGCCCACTCCAAAGACATGCAGCTCCGGTCCCGGACGAGCGCGCCATCGCGGCGGCGAGCCTCGCCCGGCTGCACGAGACGCTCTTCGCCGGCGTGCCGTCGATCAGCCTCGGACGCCAGCTTGGCGAAATGCGCGCGGTCGTCGGCGGCATCTTCGGCGATCCGAATACGTCCACCATCCGCGTGTCCGGAGACCGCCCGTGGACGCTCGCTTCGCTCGCCGACGAGCGCGCCTTCGAGCGCCACTACGATGCCGTGACTATGGCGCTCGCCGACCTCTTCTCGCTGAAGGTGCACCTCAACCTCATCCAGCTGCACACGTGCTTCGCCGGCTTTGTCGCCGGGTTCGAGGAAAATCGCCTGCCGCGCGAGACGCCCGACTACCAGCGGCTGATCGACGTGGTCAGCCGCCTGATCCTTGCCTGCACCGTCCGGCCGATCGTCAGCTACAGCGCCCTGGTGCGCGACCGGACCAACCGCACGGCCGGCATCGTGCTCGCCTATGCCAGCGAGATCACCGCGCTTGGCCTCGGCGCGGCGGTGTACGCGGTGGCGATCAAGCGCCTCGTCGGGACCGACCCGAGCACCCCGCTGACCTCGCTGATCATCGAGAACGCCGCCGCCCTGCTCCGCCGCCAGCCGACGGGAGCGGCGGCGAATTTCCGCGAGCTGCTCCAGCTCACCACGCCGTGGGCGTGAGCTAGCGCAATCCCGCGCAGAAGCGCTGGATGCGCGAGCAGGCCTCTTCCAGAAGCTCCGTCGACGTGGCGTAGGAGATGCGGAAATGCGGGGCGAGGCCGAAGGCCGAGCCCTGCACCACCGCAACGCCTTCCTCTTCGAGGAGGGCGGTGACGAAGTCCTCGTCGCTGGCGAGCTTCCTGCCGCCGGTGCTGGTCTTGCCGATCGTCCCTTCGCAGGACGGGAAGACATAGAAGGCGCCTTCCGGTCGCGGGCAGGTGATGCCCTTCGCCTGGTTCAGCATGGAGACGACGAGGTCGCGGCGCTGGCGGAAGATCTCGGCGTTCTT